>JBBDXZ010000035.1:0-44757 GCA_040902075.1 Gemmatimonadaceae bacterium | reverse complement strand
GCCGACCTGTGCGCGCTCGCCCGGCCGCATCTCATCGACCCGAATTGGACGTTACACGCGGCGGCGCAACTGGGATACCGCGACCAGTGGTGGCCACCCCAATATCTGTCCGGGAGAGAGCAGCTCGATCGGATGCTCAAGCGCCAGCACGAGATGGCGGGCACCAGCACCATATGACCATCTACACCAAGGCCCAACTGGCCGACCGGCACGCCATCGTCACCGGCGGCGGACGAGGGATTGGCGCCGCGATCTCATCGGCGCTCGCCCGCGCGGGCGCGCGCGTCACGATCATGGGGCGCAACGCGGCGCTGCTCGACAAACACGCCGATACCCTCGGCGACCAGGCCGCGGCGATCGTGTGCGACGTGACGGACGAGCGGTCGGTGCGACAGGCGTTCGAGACGGCCATCGCAAAGTCTGGCGCCGCGTACATTCTGGTCAATAACGCTGGTCAGGCGAAAAGCGAGAAATTCGTGAATACCACTCGCGAGGTGTGGGACCGGATGCTCGCCGCCAATCTCACGTCCGTGTATCTCTGTACCCAGCAGGTGTTGCCAGCGATGATCGAGGCCAAGCGGGGCCGGATCGTGAACGTCGCGAGCACCGCGGGCGTGAGCGCCGCGCCCCGGATGTCGGCCTATGCCGCCGCCAAACACGGCGTCGTCGGCCTGACGAAGTCGCTCGCGCTCGAGACCGTGAAGTTCGGTATCACGGTGAACGCGGTCTGCCCCGGCTACACGGACACCGATATGACCGAACAGGGTGTGCGCGAGCTGATGGACGCCAAGAAGATCTCACGCGACGAGGCTTTAGCGATGATCAAACGTGTCATCCCGCGCGGCGAGCTGACGACGCCGAACGAAGTGGCGAGCGCGGTCGCCTGGCTGTGTTCCTCCGGAGCCTCTGGCGTCACGGGACAGGCCATCGTCGTGGCCGGAGGGGAGACGACGTGATCGAAATCGACGCTACGGACATCAAACCCCAACATTTCGGTTGGACGGTAAAAAACCGCGTCGCGACAGTCACGCTCAATAGACCAGCGAAGAAGAACCCGCTGACATTCGAGATGTACGACGAGCTGCGCGACGTATTTCGGCGGCTGCGCTTCGTGAAAGGTGTGCGCTCCGTGGTCCTCACCGGAGCGGGAGACGACTTCTCGTCCGGTGGCGACGTGCACGAGATCATCGGCCCGCTCGTGAAGTTCAAGGAAGCCGGGAACACCGACGAGATCCTCGCGTTCACGAGAATGACGGGCGATCTCGTGAAAACCATGCGAGCGTGTCCGCAACCGATCGTCGCGGCGGTCGACGGCGTATGCGCCGGCGCCGGCGCGATCCTGGCCATGGCGAGCGACCTGCGCTACGGGACGGCGAGGAGCAAGGTCGCGTTTCTCTTCGTCCGCGTGGGGCTCGCGGGCGCCGACATGGGCGCCTGCGCGATTCTCCCGCGCATCATCGGATTCGGGCGAGCGAGCGAGCTCCTGTTCACGGGGCGCTTCATGGGCGGGGAAGAGGCGGAACGGTGGGGTTTCTACAACAAGCTGGCGGCGCCAGACGCGGTGCTGGATGAAGCGACCGCGATGGCCCGCGCGCTGGCGGATGGACCGACGTTCGCGCACGGCATGACCAAGCTCTCGCTGCATCAGGAGTGGAGCATGGGGATCGACGAGGCCATCGACGCCGAGGCGCAGACGCAGGCGCTGTGCATGCAGACGGAAGATTTCGCGCGCGCGTACCGTGCGTTCCTCGAAAAGCAAACGCCGAGATTCGAAGGCAATTGACCCTCCGGGATCGCGATCACCTGGTCTGGCCGTTCTTCGCAGACGCGCACCGCAAGCTCGCGGGCGATCTCTGGACGTGGTCGGAGCGCGAAATGACGCGCCATGCTGAACCGGGCGTGCGCCAGGTGGACGCCGCTTGTCGCGAGATCGTCCAACAGCTCGGCGAGTCGGATTGGCTGCGCTACTGTGTTCCGTCGTCGCATGGCGGCGCATTCGCGAAGCTCGACGTGCGCGCGCTCTGTCTCTGCCGCGAAACGCTGGCGCAGTTCTCGGGGCTCGCCGACTTCGCGTTCGCGATGCAGGGGCTCGGCGCCGGACCCGTTTCGCTTTACGGCTCCGATGCGCTGAAGGATCGATATCTCCCTGGCGTGCGCGACGGCGCGAAGATCGCCGCGTTCGCCCTCACCGAGCCCGAGGCGGGCTCCGACGTGACGGCGATGCGGACGCTCGCGCACCGCGACGGGCAAGGGTGGCGGCTCGACGGCGAGAAGACATTCATCTCGAACGCCGGGATCGCGCATCACTACGTGGTGTTCGCCCGGCTCGCGACGTCCGCGGAGCCCGCGTTCGGCGCCTTCATGGTGGACGCCGACAACGCCGGCCTGGCGGTCACCGAGCGGATCGATACCCTCGCGCCCCATCCCCTGGGCACCATCGTGCTCAATGACTGCCGGGTTTTTGAAGATGCGGTGGTGGGGCCGCCCGATAAAGGGCTGCGCGTCGCGTTGGGGACGTTGGACGTCTTTCGGTCGACGGTGGCCGCGGCCGCGCTGGGGTTCGCGCGCCGCGCGTTGCGCGAAGCCGTGACTCACGCGAAGGAGCGACTGGTCTTCGGCAAGCCGCTCGCCGACCATCAACTCACGCAGGGGAGAATCGCGGACATGGCGATGGCCGTGGACGCCAGCGCGCTGCTGGTGTATCGCGCGGCCTGGACCCGCGACACCGTCGCCGAGCGAGTGACCCGGGAGGCTGCGATGGCGAAGCTCCATGCGACTGAGAACGCGCAGCGAGTCATCGACGACGCGGTCCAACTGTTGGGTGCCACCGGCGTGGTCGCGGGCGCGCCCACGGAGCGTTTGTACCGGGAGATTCGTGCGCTCCGCATCTATGAAGGGACGAGCGAGATTCAGAAGCTCTTGATCGCCGGAGACGTGCTTGCCGAATAGTGACCGCAGCATGACAGCCGCACACGTGGACACCTTCGCTCGCGACGCGCTGCCGCCGAAGGAGCTCTGGCCGGAGATGCGATACGACCGCATACCGGAGCTCGCGTATCCGGCGCGGCTCAACTGTGCCGCCGAGCTGCTGGATCGCATGGTCCAAAAGCGTGTTGGCGGGCACGGCGATCGAGCCGTCTTTCACTTTCCCGGCGGACGCTGGACATACGCGCAGCTGCTCGAGCATGCCAATCAAGTTGCGCACGTGCTGGTAGACGATCTCGGCCTCGAGCCGGGGAATCGCGTCCTGCTTCGCGGATTCAACGGGCCCATGATGGCGGCGTGTTGGTTCGCGGTGCTGAAGGCCGGCGGCATCGTCGTGTGCACGATGCCATTGCTCCGCACACGCGAGCTGACGTTCACCGCCGACAAGGCGCGCATCACCTTGGCGCTGTCGGATGAGCGGATTGCTTCGGACTGCGTGCACGCGATGCGAACGAAGGGTGACGGATCACCGCGTCTGGGTGGCCGGTGCGTGACGTTCGGCGCGGACACCGAGGGTTCGCTCGACCGGCTCAAGCGCGGCAAGCCGACCACGTTCAAGAATTGCGACACCGCCGCGGACGACGTCGCGCTCATCGCGTTCACGTCGGGGACGACCGGCGAAGGGAAGGGCACCATGCACTTCCATCGCGACGTGCTGGCGATCTGCGACTGCTTTCCCCCGTACGTGCTCAAGGCAAAGAGCGACGACGTCTTCTGCGGCTCGCCTCCGTTTGCCTTCACGTATGGCCTTGGCGGGCTCGTGTTGTTTCCGATGCGGATCGGCGCAAGCGCGCTGCTGTTAGAGCAGGCGGCCCCCGCTCAGCTCCTGGACGCCATCGAGAAGTTCCGTCCGACCATCAGCTTCACCGCGCCCACGGCGTATCGCGCGATCTGCGGCATGCTGGGTGAGCGCGACATATCGAGTCTGAAAAAGTGCGTCTCCGCCGGTGAAGCGCTGCCGCGGGCGACGTTCGAGGCATGGGAGCGCGCCACCGGGATCCGCATCATCGACGGCATCGGCGCCACCGAGTTGCTCCACATCTTCATCAGTGCCGCGGGGAAGGACATACGTCCCGGGTCGACGGGCCGGGTCGTCGCCGGGTACGAAGCGCGGGTCGTGGACGATGCGGGCGAGCCGGTGCCCGATGGAACCGTCGGCAAGCTCGCGGTGCGCGGGCCGACCGGTTGCCGCTATCTCGACAACCTCGAGCGTCAGCGCGCCTATGTTCAGAAGGGCTGGAACCTCACCGGCGACTCCTATGTGCGGGACCGTCATGGGTATTTCTGGTATCAAGCCCGCACGGACGACATGATCATATCCGCGGGCTACAACATCTCGGGACCCGAGGTCGAGAACGTCCTGCTGCTGCATCCAAAAGTGAAGGAATGTGCCGTGGTCGGCCTGCCCGACGAGGAGCGCGGCCAGGCGGTGAGCGCCTTCGTCGTGCTCGCGGACGGCGCGAGTGCGGCGCCCGCGTTGGCGAAAGAGCTGCAGGATTTCGTCAAGCGCGAGATCGCGCCCTACAAGTATCCGCGCCGCGTGGAGTTCGTGTCCGCGTTGCCGCGGACGGCGACGGGCAAGCTGCAGCGCTATCGCCTGCGGGAGCCCGGGCTGGGGGGTGCGACGTGATCGATCCGAAGCTGATTCACCCCGCTGGATGGATGAAGCCGAGCGGCTACGCGCACGGCGTGAGCGCCACCGGACGCGTGATCGTGACGGCGGGACAGGTGGGTTGGAATCCCACGAATGGCGCGATCGAGAGCGACGACTTCGCGCGGCAGGCGGCGCAGGCGTTGCGCAACGTCGTCGCGGTGTTACGGGCCGCCGGAGCAGGACCCGAGCATCTCGTGCGTCTGACGTGGTTCATCACGGATCGCGACGAGTATATGGGCGCGCGCAAAGCACTCGGCACTGCCTACCGCGAGATCGTGGGCCAGAACTTTCCGGCGATGTCGGTGATCGTGGTGAAGGCGTTGCTCGAGGAGCGGGCGAAGGTCGAGATCGAAGCGACGGCGGTCGTAGGTGAAGGGTGATAGGTGATAGGTGATAGGTGATAGGTGATAGGTGCCACCTACCACCTATCACCTACCACCGACCACCTTCTTCAAGATCGCGATCTGACCACCGTGATAGGCGTCATGCTCCACGATGCCATGAAGCATCGTCAGCACGGAGTGGTCTTTTCCCGGAACCCGGCCGATGAGGTCCGAATCGCCGAGCTTCGCGACGTCCGCGGCGAGCTCGCGATGCGCTTCTTTCAGACGCTCCCGTGCCGCGCGCCACTCGTCGGCCGACTGGTCCTTCACGGGCGGCCAATCCTCCTCGGGGGTTGGATCGCTCTTCGCCGAACCGACGAGCCGCTCGCGCGCGATCTCCGTCCATGCGGACATGTGCAACACGAGCTCCCATATGGTATGGGCGCCCGGGATGGGACGCTCAGCGGCTTGTTCGGCGGTGACATCCCCGATGAGATCCGCGAGCGCATCCCCGTGCCACATCGGCCCGCTCACGGACCGCTCGATTTTTTCAGCGACTATTTGCCCGCGACTCATGGCTTAGCTTTGTCTGCGATTCGGTTTCTCCCGCAAGGCCAATGTATCTCACGCGTGTGTTGCTGGCGATCTTCTTTGCGGGGCTCCTGGGTACGGCGGCGGAGCTCCTCCTCCTCGAGCATTTCGAGGATATTCTGCAGATCATCCCCTTTTTCGTCATCGCCCTGGGGGTCGCGATCGGGGGATGGTACGCCCGTCGCGAGAGCCCCGGGTCGGTGCGCGCCTTTCGCGCGATGCTCGTGTTGCTCGCGATCAGCGGAGTAACGGGACTCGTTCTCCATTTCCGGGGCAACGTCGAATTTGCGAAGGAGTCGGACGCCTCGCTCGGCGGCCTCGAGCTGATCTGGGAGGCTCTCATGGGCGCCACGCCCGCGTTGGCGCCGGGAATGATGGTTTTTCTCGCCGCCATCGGCTATGCGATCACCGTCGCGAGAGCCCCCGCCAGATAAGTCCGGGCATTGGCGTACCAGCGGTCCTGAGGCACATTTCAAGGGTACCAAGAAAGCACACTCAAGGGGATTCCAACCATGCCGGTCACGTCTCAGCCTACCGATCAGCCGTACGGTCAGCTCATCACGGACGAGAAGGCGCTCGAAAAGCTGTTTCGCGCCCACTACGCACGATTGATCGTCGACGCGAAGAGCAGGTTAGGAGAAGACGCCGCGACGGCGGCGCCTCGAGTCGTTTCGAAGGCCTTCCACCTCGCGTGGCAGGACCGCAAACGGTTCCACTCGATGGAGGAGTTGGACGCGTTCCTCGGCGCGCAGATCCATCATGGCGCGACGCGCGAGGTCAGTCGCCGGGCGGGACTTCACCGGATGGACCACCACGAAGGGTTGGGCGGAGCGAAAACCAAGCACGAGACCCACGAGATGTCAGTGGACGAAGCGTGGGACCGATTGGAGCACACGCTTCAGGGCGGCGCTCCCGAAGCGTACCGCAAACGCGCGTCGAACGCGCGACATGAAGCGGCGGAACATGTCAAAGGGCTTGGGAAAGAAAACAACTACAAACCCCTGATTGTCATCGGCGTGGTTGTGATCCTGGTTGCGCTGGGTGGAATCTGGTGGGTCCAGAAGGCCGGTGCGGATCGCGCGGTGACGAGTGCCCTCGCGGCGCCCGACGTCCGAAAGGTCGAGACCAGTTACGGACAGCAAGCGAACATCCCCCTCCACGACGGCACCGTGGTCCGCGTGGGTCCAGAGACGCGGCTGACGATCCCGAATCGTTTCGGTCCGACGCTACGTGCGGTAAAGCTCGAGGGAGCCGCGAACTTCGACGTCAAGCAAGCGATGGAGAATCCCTTCGAGGTCCGGGTCGGTCAGGTGGCGATCCTCGCCCGCGGAACGGTGTTCACCGTGAAAAAGTTTGCCGACGACTCGAACGTCGTGGTTCACGTGAAGGAAGGGAACGTAGACGTGCGCATCGGCGAACAGATCCGCAACGTCGCAACCGGAATGGCCCTGCTCGTCAGCAACGCTGGCGAAGTGCGCGTGCCCAGCGGCGAGGAACTGGCCGAGGCGAACACCTGGGTGGACGGTACCGTCTCGATTCATGGGCGCACGCTGCGGCAGGCGCTGCCGCAGCTGAGGCGCTGGTTCGGTTTGGACATCAAAGTGCCGGACGGCACACTCCTCGATCGCAAGGTGTTCGTGAGCGCTCCTTTCGATTCCAAGAGAGAAGCAATCGCCGCCGTGGAAAAGAGTGGCGGGCTGAAGTTCTCGTATATCGGCGAGAACATGGTGTTTAACGACACGGTGCCGTCGAAGCCGGCGCGGAGAAGATAGGTGGTAGGTGGTAGGTGGTAGGTGGTAGGTGGTAGGTGCGCCCTGGGCCCCTATCACCTACCCCCTACCACCCACCACCTCCTTACAGCGTCATTCCCAGCCCAGTCGCGACCGATTTCCCCTGGTCGCGATGCTTGGCGAGCGACGTGAGAGTTTTCTCGATATGATCTTCGAGATCGTCGTCGTGGGCAGCTTTGATGTTCGCGCTCAACAAGTCGATCTCGTTCTGGTGATGTCCGACCTGGAAGCGCACGAATGCCGCATCCCAATTGGCGCTCGCGGGCATGTTGCGGAGCTTCGTGAGCATTTCGCGCAAGCGCAGTCTCTCGGGATCATAGGGCATGGCCTCGGCGCCCACGTCCTCATCCGTGATGATCTCCCAGGTCTTCGCGAGATGCGCGGTGTGATCGTTCTGCAGCATCATCCCATAGTCGCGGATGCTCTGGCTCGTGCCCTTCGACTGGGCAAGCTGACCGAGTTGAATCTCGAGCGAGTCACCGGCGGCCATATGGGCCGTGATGTTCTTCTCGTTCATCTTGCCAACGTAGGCCGACAGGTCGAACGCCGTCGTCAGCGTGACTTCGCCGCCGACTACCGCGACAGTGCTGCTTGGCGTGGTCGACACGCCGAGGCGGTCCTTCGAGATGGGAATCCCACTCCCGCCAGAGCGGGTCTGCGCGGCGGCCGCGGTCGCCATCAGCAGGGCGACGGCGCCGAGCACAACCGATTTGCGAGCGATTTTCATGGTTGTTTCCTCCTGAGTTGCTGCATGAGCTTGTGTGGATTCGACGAATTTGCCGGGAACGGATGGCGCAAGTCGCACGCCGATCGGCAGAATTGCGCATGAAAAAAGCCGCGCGGATTGTGTCGATAACGCTACTGCTCGTCGCGGCTTTTTTCGGGCTCTACAATGGCCGCAGGGTGCCGGTGGCTGCGCCGAGCCTTCATATTCCCCGGTCATGACCGCTACGTCTGCATCCGCTCTCCGGCGCACGCCGTTCTACCCCATCCACAAGGCACTCGGCGCCAGGATCGTCCCATTCGCGGGCTACGAGATGCCCGTGCAGTACCCGACGGGAATCAATGCCGAGCACAAAGCCGTTCGCGAAGGCGCGGGGCTGTTCGACGTCTCGCACATGGGTGAGTTCGTGATTCGCGGCGACCGCATGGTGGAGTTCGCCAACTACGTCACCTCGAACGACGTCGCCGCGCTGGCCGACGGACAGGTCCACTACTCCACGATTCTGTACGAGAACGGCACCATCGTGGACGACTGCCTCGTGTACAAGTTCGCGGACCGTATCGTGATGGTGGTGAACGCCTCGAATCGCGAGAAAGATCTCGCGCACATCACCCAGCACGCGAAGCGGTTCGACGTGCAGATCGGGGACATCAGCGACGAGATCGCGCTCCTCGCGCTGCAAGGCCCGATCGCCGAGCAGATTTTGCAGCCGCTGGTCGACGTAGATCTCTCACAGATCAACTACTACTGGCACTCCTGGGGACACGTCGCCGGGATGCACAGCTTGATCTCGCGGACGGGGTACACGGGCGAGGACGGCTTCGAGCTCTACTTCGATCCGCGCTTCGCCGAGGCGATCTGGAATCTGTTGGTCGGAACGAAGAAGGTGACTCCCGCGGGGCTCGGCGCGCGCGATACACTGCGACTCGAGATGGGAATGGCGCTCTACGGCAACGACATCGACGACACGGTCACGCCCCTCGAGGCCAACCTCGGCTGGCTCACGAAGCTCAACAAGGGCGAGTTCGTGGGACAAGACGCGCTGCTGAGACAGAAAGAGAAGGGTGTGCCGCGGAAGCTGGTCGGGTTCACGGTGGACGACGGGCGTTCGATCGCGCGGCACGGCTATCCGGTGCTCTACGAGGGCAAACCGTCCGGGGAGGTGCGCAGCGGGACGATGAGTCCATCGCTCGGCATTCCGATCGGTACCGCTTATCTGCCCGCCCCGGGCACGAAGGACGGATCGAAGCTCGAGATCGACATTCGCGGCAAGCGAGTGGGCGCGACCGTTGTGAAGCCGCCATTCTACAAGAAGGCGAGCCACAAGTAGGGCGCCAATTCCTCAGGATCACAATGGTCGTTCAGCTCCATCCTGCCGCGATGTCTTGCGCCGGATCGCTCGAACCCCCGCAGCGATGGTCAGTCCCAGACCGGCGAAGATTCCCGCTGCCGCCCGAGGGTGAAGCACCGACTCCGTATACGCGCTCCATTTCTTCACGCGACCCTGGAAGTGTCCCCGCTCTCCGCCGTCGTGGTCGAGCGGCTCGTAGAGATTCGAGGGTCGATCGGCCGCCGCCCGAATCTCCGTCTTTTGCGACTCGAAGGTCGAACGCTCCATGTACTTGTCGCTAAGCCGTGGGGAAAGCTTTTCGCCCAGGCTCACCACTTTCCCCATGCCGCCCACGATGAGGTCGCGCATCGGATGCTGCGCCGCCTCGAGAATCGCGTGCGCGACGACTTGTGGCGTGTACACGGGCGGGATCGGCTGCGGCTCCACACCGAGCAGCGTCTTCGATTTCTGGAACAGCGGCGTGTCGATGCTTCCGGGTTTCAGGAGCGTTATCGAGATCGGAATGCCTTCGTCCTCGAGCTCCATGCGCAAGGAGTTCGTGAATGCTTTGATCGCGTGCTTCGTTGCGCAGTAGTTACCCTGGAGTGGAATGGCCCGGTCGGCCAAGGCGCTGGCCACATTGATGATCGCCCCTCCGGCCGCCTCGCCCATGCCCGTGGTCCCGACGCGCGAGCGCAGATGCTTCACCGCGGCGAGCATGCCGTGCACATGGCCCCAGTAATTCACGTCGAACTGCCGACGCATGTCGGCGAGCGGCACTTCGATGCAGCGGCCGTAGATCGAGACTGCCGCGTTGTTGACCCAGGTATCGAATCCGCCGAATTCCTCAACGGCGCGCTGGGCGAGCCCGTCCACTTGCGAGGGGTCTGAGACATCGCAGACGTGAAACACGGCGCGTCCGCCGGCGGCGCGGATCTCGGCCACCGCCCGCTCCAGGTCGCCGGCATTACGGGCGGCAAGCACGACCCGCGCATCGCGTTTTGCCGCCTCCTTTGCGGTCACGAGTCCAATGCCGCTGGATGCGCCTGTGATGACGATGACCTGCTCGCCGATGTGCTTGAGCCCGATGTCCATATCCACCTCTTCAGTGATGCAATACCGTTTCCAGGAGCGCCCCGAGGCGCTCCGGAATTCCAGCTTTCAGCGACTCGAGCGGCGGCTGTCGGAGCAGATGCAAGGAGCCGCGCTTCTGAACGATCTCGCCGTGGGAGCTCCCGTCGTTGTCGCGCCAAAATCGAACCGTCGCCCGCGCCTTGCCGATGTGCAGGTGCTCGATGGTCACGCCGGGAAGCCATTCGGGGAGCTCCGGATCGACGACGAGCAAATTGACCGGCGCCAGTGGCTGCAATCCGAGCAGCGATTGCAAGAGCAGCGGAAAGACCGTGGCGTTCCACAGCTGCGGCGTGTTCGAGCGCGGGTAGGCGCCGGGAAACGGGCGCTCGCCGCGCGCGTATCCGCCGACCGTCTCGGGAATGCGATAGTCCGGGTACAATTTCGCGAGCGAGAACAGGCCCTCCGCCAGTTCCGCCGCGCGCTGCCGGAAACCGAAGCGTGCGAGGCCGAACACGATCGTTGCGTTCTCCACGGCCCACACGCTGCCGAGATGATACTCGACCGGATTATACGAGCGATCGTCGGTGGAAAGGGTCCGCACTCCCCAGCCGCTGAACAGGTCCGGCGCGAACATCCGCCCGACGACCTTGGACAGATGCTCATCGTCGATGATGCCGGTCGCGATGCACTGGCCGACGTTTGAGGTCAGCATGCGTACCAGTCGCTTGTCGGGATCGAGCGCCAGGCCGAAGTAGCTCTCGTCCTCCATCCACCAATCGCGATTGAAGCGCGACTTGAGATCCATCGCATCGCGCCAGAGGGACTTGGCATTGTCCTTCTCGCCTCGAATCCAGCTCATCGCCGACATCATCTGGAGCGACGCGAACCAATAGCCCTGTAGCTCACACGTTCCGAGCGGCGCGGGCACGGGAGAGCCATCCTCGTACAGCACGGCGTTGCCACTGTCCTTCCACCCCTGGTTCTTCGTTCCCTTGGGGGACACAGTGAGATACTCGAGGTAGCCGTCGCCGTCGCGGTCGCCATGTTGGCGCAACCAGTCGAGAATCCGGCGGGCCGTATCCCAATGGCGCTCGAGCAACGCCTCGTCGCCACTCCACGCGAAGGAGTGTGCCAGCGCGATGATGAACATCATCGGACTCGCGAAATCGGCGTAGTACGCCGCGTACGGATTGATGTTCAGCCGCGCCAACGGGCCCTGCCGCACTTGATACGGGACCCGTCCCGGCTCCTCGTCGCGCCACGCGTCGAACCGGTTGCTCTGCATCCGCCCCAGACGCGTGAGGGATGCATCGAGCATGCGGCCGCCATCGACCCACCCCGCCTGCCAACCGGCTGTGAATGCGTCACGCCCGAACAGCGCAGGGTAGATCGGCATGCCGGCTTGCGGCGTGAGCCATTCGTCGCGCGGCCCCTGAAGCAGCGGATACGACGAGAGATCGCGCAGGTTCGAGCGCACCGTATCCTCGGCGACGCGATTGCGTTCGATGACGATCCGCGCGAAGCTGTCACGCCAGTCGCGCCAGTAGGAATCCGTTTCCGCGAGCTCCTCGCGTGAGGGCATCTGCGCATAGTCCACCGGCTGGACGTGGAGCGTCAGTCGCGAGGTTTGTTGGGTTGCCAGCCGCAGCCGCGTGAAGATCCGCGAGGGCGCCGACTGCCAGCTCGCTTCGCCTGACGCGCGCACCATGGTGCGATAGGGAAGCGCTTCGTGCCCGTAACTCAGCTCGATTCGCGGGCCATCGCACCGCACGCCGACGCGACCGCTCTGTTCGCGTTTGCCGCCGAGCCCCTCCTGAATGTCGGCGAAATCGGCGTCGACGATCCACGCGACGTCGAGCTCGACCGCTTCGCCGGCGCGGTTCGCGATCTGGACGTCGGCTTCGAGTGATGCGATTCCTACGCGGTACTCGACGACGATGTCGATGGCGCGATGGGGGATGCCGTGCGCGTCGCGCGAGATCTCGTCCTGAGAGTATCCCGAGCCACCGCCGCCAAACTCCACCAGCTCGGGATAGACGTACGCGAAGTACAGCGACTCAGGATCGCTCGTCGCCGATTCACACAGCCACGGCGGCTCGCCGTTGACCTCGAGACGCAGCGTTCGCAGAAAGCGCGCTTCGCGAAAATAGTAGCCGGTCAGAGAGTTCTCGTCGCCGGAGCTGCCGCGATCGTTGGTGATCAGCAGCGACTGGCCATGCCACGCGTAGCGCTCGTTGGAACGGATGAAACTCGGAGACATGCTTTCGGGGATTCTGGAGCTGGCACAACTGTCGCCGCACTCAATGCATTTCGGGTTCCGCCGCACGGCCGAGCTTGCAGAAGGCGACTCCAGACCCTTCGGAGTCCCTCTGTTGCGCGCGCTGGCGCTTGACGGACGCTATCGACACCTTCTTCCCGACCGAACCGGGGCAGTTATGGGGAAGAAAGATCCGCGCATCGACGCGTACATCGCGAAGCAGAAGGATTTCGCGAAGCCGATTCTCGTCTATCTTCGGGACGTCGTCCACGAGGGGTGTCCGCAAGTCGAGGAGACGCTCAAGTGGAGCTCACCGGCGTTCATGTACGCGGACGGCATTCTCTGCGGCTTCGCGGGCTTCAAGGAGCACGCGATGTTCGGCTTCTGGCAGCACAAGCTGTTGTTGGGCGAAAGGAGCGAGAGGGCGGCGGGAAGCTACGGCCGGATCACGAGCGTCGACTGCCTCCCATCCAGGAAGCAATTGCTCGCGCTGGTGAGGAAGGCGATGGTGTTGAACGAGACCGGCGCCAGAGCCCCACGAATGGCGAAGCCGAAGAAGGTGATTCCGATGCCCGCCGATCTCAAAGCGGCGCTTGCGAAGAACAGGAATGCACGAGCGAAGTACGACGACTTCAGTCCAAGCATCAAGCGCGAGTACCTCGAGTGGATCACCGGCGCCAAGGGTGACGATACCCGCGCCCGCCGAGTTGCCCAAGCAGTGGGGTGGATCGCGGAGGGGAAGTCGCGGAATTGGAAGTACAAGTAGGTGGTAGGTGGTAGGTAGTGGGTGGTAGGTGGTGGTAGCCAGGAGCCAATCCAATGGTGTCGGGTCGCTACGACAACTTCGTCGCTAAGCTGAAGGCCGCGGTCTTTGAATCGCCGGGCACCGTTTCCACGGAGCTCCGTCGGGCGATCGCGGATCGCCAGTGGACGAGCGTTCCGCTCGCGCTTGCGCCCTACGTCGAGAACGTCGCGCTCCACGCCTACAAGGTGACCGACGAGGACGTCGAGGCCCTGAAGCGCGCCGGCTACTCGGAGGACGAGATTTTCGAGGCCACGTCGGCCGCCGCGGTCGGCGCCGCGCTCATGTGCCTCGAGCGTGGCATGGCGGTCGTGCGGACGAGCAGGACGCAGCCTGGGAGCGTCGCATGAGACTCAGACGCGTCGAGCATGGACACCGGCTGCGGCAGAAACTGATCCTCGGCATGATCCGCCTGGTCAACCGCCGGCGCGCACCGGACATTCTGCGGACGCTGTTCTACCGGCCGGAGTTCCTCGGCCGTCCGATCAGTGAATGGACGCAGGCGGTGATGCGAGGGCCCTCCGAGTGGAGTGTCGCGGAGCGCGAGCTGTTCGCGGCGTTCGTGTCGAAGCTCAACCAGTGCGTCTTTTGAACGCGCGCACACGGCGCGGTCGCGTCGCGAGCATACGGAGACGACAAGCTGGTGCAGTCCGCGCTCGACGACTGGCGCACCGCGCCGCTCGACGCGCGAACGCGGGCCATGCTCGGCTTTCTCGAGAAGCTCACGCTTCAGCCTGAGTCGTTGAACGCCGCGGACGGGCTGCCGTTGCGCGCCGCGGGGCTGAGCGAGGCGGCCATGGAAGACGCGATCCACGTCTGTACGCTGTTCAGCGTCTACGACCGGCTCGCCGACTCGTTCAAGTTCGACATCCCGGACGAGAAGGGGTTCGCTCAATCGGCGACGATGCTGCTGAAGCGAGGGTACGTCTAGTCGAGCTCGGCTTATGCCGCCCCTGGCGTGCGTCGCCTGCGCGCCGGGACCAGCGTCGCCTTGTGGCAGAGCTCCTCGAGCATCCCGACGTTCCGGAATTCCCAACCTGAGGGGATCGGAGCGAGACGCCGCTTTTCATGACCGGATTCGAAGCAGAGCCAGCCGTTGGCGAAGGGGGTCTCTTTCAGCGAAGACCGTGAGAGTGCCTGGGCACCGCTGGGTATGGTGGCGGTAGCCCTAGTTGGGAATACTTCCCATACCCGCCACTCTACTCCCGTAGAGTCGGTAAAACCCCGCAGCATCGCGTGATCCGGGTCGAATTGTATGTAGAAACTGAGTAGCGGACCGTGGCCGAAGCAGCAGAGTCCGTGCCCCTGCCTTGCCCCGCTGCGGGTAACGCCGTGTCGGCTTAATTCATTGAGTGCGGTCGCGCCCGATTGGGTTCGATGTAATGAACCCACTCCTCACGCATCCGGTACCGAACGTCGATCTCCGCCATCCGGTCCACCAACTCGGCGAACTCTTCTTCCGCGAAATGCGCGCACACCCTACGAAGGCGGCTCGCGATGTCATGCTTCGCGGTGTCCAGCGCGATGCCGCGCTCCAAATCTCCTCTGCGCATGCCTTTGCATAGCGCAGGGTGCGTGCCCCTCCTGTCTCGATCAGGCGAAAAGCAGATTTTAACTCTATGCGAATAGCGATCCTCACGATCTCGACCGCAGGCGCTCGCGGTGACCGCAAAGACACCTCGGGCGACGCGATCACCGCCTGGGCACGAGAGCACGGCTACGAGGTTGCCGCGCACGACCTGGTGGCCGACGACGTGAACGCGATTGTCCAGAAGCTCCTCGAGTGGTGCGATGGCGAGCATGCCGATCTCGTGCTGACCACCGGAGGCACGGGGCTGTCGCCCACGGACGTCACCCCGGAGGCAACCCAGGTCGTCATTGAACGTGATGCCCCCGGAATCGCCGAGTGGCTGAGAGTGAACTCCGTGAACAACTTTCCCAAAGCGTCGCTCTCACGGGGACGATCGGGCATTCGCAACAAAACGCTGATCGTCAACCTCCCCGGCTCCCCTGGCGGAGTGAAAGACTCGCTCGCGGCGCTCGACCCGATCGTGGAGCACGCGGTCGCCGTTTTACGCGGCGAAGTCGGCGATCACGGCACGAAATGATGCAAAGCTCCGCGCGGAAGAGCTAGGGAATGCGCACGATTTTACCGATGAACAGGATTGTGCCTGAAAAGCGCTCGCGGATGGCGAAGATGAACGGCCGGTCGACACAGAGGCAGGGCGGGGCGCTGTCGAATCCGACGCCGGTGTTGGTGACCGCGGCGGCTTCCGTCCCCTCCTCGTTCACGTCCACGAAGGTCTTGTGCTTGACGAATGCAATGAAGAGGTCGCGCCCCGCGGGCGACATGCGCGTGAAGTCCGCGCCGCCTTCGACGAACGGGACGCGCATGCCGAGCGCGATGAGATCGTCCTTCAGCTCGCGCTCGTACGACAGGCGAAACTTCGGCAGCGACACCGCATAGTCGGCCTCGGCCATCGGCGCGACCAGTGACGTCCACGCAGTAGTGTCGAGCGTTGCGGCAAAGGCGTTGACGTCGCCGCCGCCGCCCGCCCCCGTATGCGGCATCACGATGGTCATGACGAATGCGCCGTTCCCATACGACAGCTCACCCACGGTGGCGGTGGCTGTACCGCCATACCGGATCTTTCCGGTTCCATCCGCGCGACGCATCGTCTTCACCTGCTGCGTCCCGTCCAGCGCGGCGAACGGCGCATCGCGGGTCTTCGCCGGATCGAACTGCTCCCGCCACGATCCCTTGAAGTAGATGGCGTCGATCAGGAACATCACGTGATCCGGGGCGATCCCATCCAGAATCGTCTGGATTTTGTCGTTGGTCTTTGCGCTCACCCAGTCGTTCACTTGCGTCACCGTGCTCTGGTCGAAGGGAGCGCCGCGCACCTCGGCGTCGAACGTCTTCTTCACCGTGTCCATGAAAGCCTGATGGAACGGGAAGGTCTGCCGGTACCACACTGAGTTCGCGATCTGGAACGTGGTGCTGGGATCCAGCCCGCTCTCCAACGACATCAAATCGCGATAGCCGGCGTTGATCGCGTTCAGCTCCTCGGTCCCAAAGCCGAGCGTCGAGCGCATCTCGTCCAACGTCGTGCCGGCGGCCCCGTTCATCGTCATTCCGAGCGAAAAGGTCACGCTGAGCGGTGAGACGAAGACGTTGTCGTTGGGCTGCGCTTCGTTGAGGCGCCTGAACAGCGTGAACGCGAACTGATTCGCCGCGCGGGAGACGCGGATCTCGTCCGCGCTGAGCTCGCGGGGAAGGGCGGTGAGCTGCGCCGGCGGCCCCTTTGGCTCGGTCGAGCTACCGCACGCCGCGAGCGCGAGCGCGCCAAGAACAGCGAAGCATCGAATCGGCATCGTTAACTCGAGTTGGATCATGAACAAAACCCCGGGACCGTCTGATCGCGTCACAATGCCGGTCACAACGCACCGGAGAGTGACATAGGGTATCTTCCGAATGGGGCGCAGCCGGCTCCGATTGAGATTCTCGCGAAGTGGAGCCCGTTGCTTGACAAGCCCGTAAGATCGGAAGGTAATGCGTTGTTGCGTACGTTGACGCGCGCGCAGCGAGAGCATTTTCTGTCCAAAACCGAACGCGTCGATTTTCCGATTGGGCGCGTCGTCTCGGATTCCGAGCAGCCGATCGAGTTCGTCTACTTTCCGCTCACGGCCGTTCTGTCCGTGCTGAGCGTGATGACCGACCGCTCCGCGATCCAGACCGCGGTGATCGGCCATGAAGGGATGTCGCCGATCGCGGCGTTTCACCGGGTGGATGCGGCGGCGGATCAGGTCATGGTCCAGGTGGCGGGCGTCATGCTCCGCATGCCAACCGCGGTCTTTCGGACGACCGTCGACGAGATTCCCGCGCTGGCTCTCGCGCTGCACCGATTCTCGCAGGCGCTCTTCACCTTCGCGTCCAAGTCGTCCGGCTGTAACCGCAAGCACTCGGTCGTCCAGCGCTGCGCCCGCTGGCTGCTCATCACGCACGATCGCGTGGACGGCGATGAATGGCGCCTCACGCACCTGTTTCTCGCGCAGATGCTGGGCGTACGCCGGTCGAGCGTGACGATCGCGGCGGAAACATTGCGGGCCGCCGGCGCGATCACGTATACGCGGGGCAAGATCCGCCTGATCGACCGGGCACTGCTTCGGCAGCACTCCTGCGACTGTTACGGCATCGTGCGCAGCACGTACGACCGGCTGGTGGAGGGCTTGGAAACCCGCAGCCCGCTCTCGGACGTGGTGATGTCGTCCGCCGGGATGTCGCTCGCGCACGCGGGGACCGACGGCAAACACGAAACGTCCTCCAACGGCGCGGCTCCCGCGGAGGCCGAGCACTCAAAGGTGGATCTCGGGCAACAGATGCTCGAGGTCGAACGCCGGTGTGGTTCGTTGAGCGCCGTGCTGAAAGAGCGGCTGGAACACGAGGGGCTGGAAGCGCTCACGGCGGCTGACGCGCTTCGGAGCGCATTGGATCATCTGACCCGCGCCGAGCGCTCGCTGCACTCGATCAATGGCAAGGCGGCCGGCGGCGGTTGAGTCCGCTGACCTGAACCACCCATATTCGTCTTGAGGTTGAAGGCGCGCGACCGTCTTTCCAACTCCCACCTCCACGCGCGCTCCAAGTCCTTCCCGCCGTTCTCATGCGCAACCAACATGTTCGTCTCTCGTTTCTCGTCGTCGCCTCTGTCGCTTTCGGCGCGTGCGCCCGCATGCAAGGCGGAGGGAGGACGTCGGGCGAAGCAACGGTCATGCAACAGGGCGCCGCGCGTCCGATGCGCGGACGCGTCACGGATCATGTCGTCGTGATCTCGATCGACGGGCTGCGTCCCGACGCCATCGCGAAGTACAACGCCAGGACCCTACAGCGCCTCATGCGCGAAGGGCGATACTCGCTCACCGCGCAGACGATCTCGATCAGCAATACGCTGCCGTCGCACACGTCGATGCTCACCGGCGTGGATGCTGATCAACACGGGATCACATGGAACTCCGACAAGACGGGCAAGTTCGGCCATGTGGAAGTTCCTACCGTATTCGGCCTCACGCACACGGCCGGCTTCACGACCGCCGCCTTCTATAGTAAGAGCAAGTTCCACCACATCGGCGTGCCGGAGACCATCGACCACGTGAGCGGCCCAAAGGGCGGTCCGATTCCGTGGAATGCCGGCAAAACCGTCGACCTGGTGCGCGAGCATCTGTCGCACTCGAATCCCAACTTCATGTTCGTCCACCTTGCAGACGCGGATTTCGCGGGGCACAACTTCGGCTGGATGGGGCTGATGTATGGGCTGGCGGTTCGCGAAGCCGACAACGCCGTCGCGCGGGTGCTCGACGCAGCCGACCAGCGATTCGGCAAAGGGCGGTACACGGTGATCGTCAGCGCCGACCACGGCGGGCATGGCAAACGCCACGGCAGCACCGATCCACTCGACACCACGATCCCCTGGATCGTGTGGGGCGCGGGGGTGCAGCAGGGCGACACGCTCTCGGGCATTCGCACGATGGACACCGCCGCGACCGCGGTCTGGATGCTCGGACTCGACGCGCCGCAGAGCTGGGTGGGTCGCGTCGTGTCCCCGGCATTCGAGCCCACGGTCGCCCGCGGGCGCTGACCCTGTAACCCAGAAGGCCCCTAGGGTCGGCGGCAGCGCACGCTGGCCGCCGGTTTTTCCCGCGTCGCCGAGGATCGTCTGATCCGCATGAGTCGCTCGCGCGCCGGCGTCATGGAACTCGTCACAATTCTCGCGATTGCCGCGGTGTACGCGGTGACGGCGCGGCTCGGGCTCCTGCTCGATCCGGTCGGCGGCTTCGCGACGCTGGTCTGGGCCCCGACGGGAATCGCGCTCGCGGCGACGCTGCGACTGGGATACCGCGTGTGGCCAGGGCTTTTTCTCGGAGCGTTCGTCGCCAATCTGCTGACCGGTGCGCCGCCGCTCGTCGCGGTATCGATCGGCATCGGCAACACGCTCGAAGCGGTGCTCGGCGTCTACGCGTTGCGGCGGCTCCCCGGTTTCCGCAGCTCCATGGAACGCCTCAGCGACGTTCTCGCGTTCATGGCGATCGGTGCCGCGCTCGCGCCATTGGTGAGCGCCACCGTTGGCGTCACGAGCCTCGCGGTCGCGCGCGTCCTACCTCCGTCCGAGCTCACGGCTGCATGGCGCGCCTGGTGGGTGGGCGATTTCATCGGCGCGCTGCTCGTTGGCCCTCTCATTCTGGCGTGGACCGCGCAGCCTTCCGACCGGCCATCGCGCAAGGGGGCGCTCGAGATGCTCGCCATGGCGAGCACGGTCGTAGTGGTGGCAGCGATCGTGTTCTTCAGCCATACGCCTCTCGAACGCAGCTTCTTCCTTCAGGCCTATGTGATGCTGCCGGGACTCATTTGGGCCGCGGTTCGCTTCGAGCAACGCGGGGCCACGACGGCGGTTTTCCTCGCATCGGTCGTCGCCATTCTTGGCACGACCCGAGGCAGCGGACCGTTCGTTCGTCCCGAGCTTCATGAAAGCTTGTTCGCGTTGCAGACTTTCATGGGAATTCTGGCCGTGTCGTTCCTCGTGCTGGCCACGGCGATCGCCGAGCGGACGCGCGCGCAGGAAGAGATGCGACGCGCACTCGCCGCGGCGGCGCACGCGAACCAGGCGAAATCGGACTTCCTGGCCGTCATGAGCCATGAATTGCGAACGCCCTTGAACGCGATCTCGGGATACGCGGAGCTGCTGCGCATTGGCGTACACGGTCCGCTTTCGGAGAAACAGCACGATACGGTCGCGCGCATTCAGCGAAACCAGGCACACCTGACGTCATTGGTCGACGACATTCTGGGCTTCACCGGAATCGAGGCCGGGAAGTTGGCGCTGACGCCCGAACGCATCGTCGTCGCCGATGCCTTGGATGCCGTCGATCCATTCGTGCAGCCGGAGCTCCAGCGCCGCCAGATCGGGCTCGAGCGGCTTCCGGTGGACGAGGGAATCGCGGTCACCGCGGACGCGGGGAAGCTGCGACAGATCCTCCTGAACTTCCTCTCGAATGCCATCAAGCACACCGATGACGCCGGACGCATCGAGATCGGGGCCACCAAGGAGGGACCGAATGTCCGCATTTTCGTGCGCGATACCGGCGCGGGCATTCCGAGCGATCAGATCGAGCGCGTCTTCGAACCCTTCTTTCAAGTGGAGCGAGGCACGACACGGCGGTATCCCGGTGTCGGGCTCGGCCTCACGATCGCTCGCGATCTGGCGCGTGCCATGCGCGGCGACGTGACTATCAGCAGCACGGCGGGACAGGGAACGACGGCCGCGGTCGTTCTGCCGGCCGCGTAGCGACTGGCGCGGGCGCGGCCGCCGGGTAGTTCACTCTTTCCGACGCGGGCTCATGGCTTGGGCTTCGTTTTCTCGTCGCTCTTCAATGCCGGTGTCGGATGCTGCGACGGACGATCTCCACCATGGATGTCGATCGTGGGTTCTCCACCCGGTCCCGCCGTCAGCCCGCCAAGAAGCTGATCGGGTCCGCCTCCCTCGCGTTGTCGTACGGCTTAGCAGCGCCGCAAGCGACGCGCCACAAAAAGACCGCTGACTCTGCCAGAATCCGCGCCCAACTCCGGATCGAGCAGCCGCAAACCGGCGCGTGCATTGCAACGCTCTCCGGGCGGTCGCGGCGGATGTCCTATTGCCATTGGAGGATTCGATGAAAGCCGCTAAGCTTATGACGCCGAGCCCATGTTGCTGCTCGGCCAACGATTCGGTGAAAGAAGTCGCCCGCATCATGCGTCGAGAAGATCTCGGAGCCGGCGCGGCCATCCGCCAGTCGCGGCGGCGGCCCATCAGAACAGCGTCTCTGAGACACAGATCGAGCTCCCCGACGGAGTGAGCGCGCGACCCGTTTTATACGAGGATGTCGAATCGTGCGTCGAGGCGACGATTACCAGGATCGGGCGACGCATTCGCCTTGGAACGCCACTTGGACTCGGCAAGGCGAATCACCTCGTCAACGAGTTCTTCCGGCGGGCGCGGGAAGATCCACGCCTCGATCTCCGCATCTCACGGCGCTCACGCTCGCGAGGCCGCGGTGGAAGAGCGATCTCGAGCGGCGCTTGGTGGAACCGTTGGCCGAGCGATTGTTCGGCGGCTATCCGGAACTCGAGTACGTGGAGGTGCTCCATCGGGGCAAGCTGCCATCGAACATCCGCGTGAACGAGTTCTACTTTCAGCCAGGAAGCTTGTTGGAAAGCCCCCTCGCGCAGCAGCAATACACAAGCAGCAACTACACGCACGTGGTGCGCGACATCGTCGCTGCGGGCGTCAACGTGCTCGCGCAGCTCGTGGCGAAGTCGAACGCCGCGTCTCCCACGTCGCTCAGTCTGAGCTGTAATCCGGACCTCACCCTGGATCTGGCTCCGCAAATGCGCGCGGCGGAGCATCGCGGCGAAAAAATCGTGCTCCTGGCTCAGGTGAACCGCAATCTGCCGTTTATGTACGGGGATGCGGTCGCGCCGGACTTCTTCGATGCCATCGTGGATGCGCCCAGGTACGACTTCCGCCTCTTCGCTCCACCGAACCAGTCCGTGAGCACGGCGGACTACGTGATTGGGCTTTACGTCAGTGCCCTCATCCGCGATGGCGGCACGCTGCAACTCGGGATTGGATCGCTAGGCGACGCGGTCACGTACATGATCAAGTTGAGGCACGAGCAGAATGCACTGTATCGCGATCTCGTCACGGAGGCCGGCGTGGTCGACAAGTTCAGCGATATGGTCGATCGCCTAGGGGGGACCGCACCATTCCACGAAGGGCTGTATGCGTCATCCGAGATGTTGGTCCACGGCTTTCTCGAGCTGTATCGCTGCGGGGTCCTGAAACGGAAGGTCCACGACGATCCCGACGTACAGCGGCGCTTGAACGCGGGCGAGGATCCCCAAGGGATTTCCGGAACGCACGTGGCGACCGCCTGTTTCTTCCTCGGTCCCGAGAGCTTCTACGAGGCGTTACGCCGGATGGACCCGAGCGAGCGCGAGCAGATCTTCATGACCGGCATCGCGTTCGTGAATCAGCTCTACGGTGACGAAGAGATCAAGCGCCTGCAGCGCAAGCACGCGAGGTTCGTGAATACGGGCCTCATCGTCGCGCTCTCGGGTGCGGTCGCGTCGGATGCGTTGGAAGACGGACGCGTCCTGAGCGGTGTCGGCGGCCAATACAACTTCGTGAGCATGGCGCACAAGCTCGAGGATGGCCGCTCGATATTGTTGATCCGGAGCACGCGCGAGACTGGTGGCGGGCTTCATTCGAACATCCGCGCGACGTACGGTAGCAGCACGATCCCCCGGCATCTGCGCGACATCGTCGTTACCGAGTACGGCATCGGCGACCTGCGTGGCGGCACCGATGAAGAGGTCGCCACTGCTCTCATACAAGTAGCCGACTCGCGGTTTCAGGAGGAGCTGCTGCGTGAGGCACAACGCGCCGGCAAGGTCTCGACCAGCTACCGTATTCCCGACCAGTTCAGGAACAATCGGCCTGACAGGCTCGAGGCAGCGCTCGCGCGGTACCGCGAACGGGGTCTATGCGATCCATTCCCATTCGGCACGGACCTTACGCATGAAGAAGTGGTATTGGCCAAGGCACTCCGTGCTCTCAAGCGCATGGTCGAGCGAAAGCGGCCGCCACGGCCGCGGTCCCGACACCTCCGCAGTATGGTCAATGTGCCGGAAGCGGCGCGCGTGTATCTCGAGCGGATGGGACTCGCTGCTCCACGTACGCTCAAAGAGCGGCTCCTACGGCGCACCGTCCTCTACGCGCTCGCCTCCGTGGATGCCGTTTAGACAACGAAGGCGAAGCTTCATAATAGTGCCATTGCTCTGCGCGCTCGGCGCATGCCATTCGCAATCCGATTCCGACTCGCCCGAGTCGCTTGCAATGCAACGCGGTCCGCAGGTGTCGGCCGAAACCACCTTCACGGGCATGCGTGGCCGTTACGCGGCGTATCGCATCCGGATCTCGAATGACAAAGGTCTCTCGGTCACGGGACGTCTGCTGCGGCCGGCAGGCGGAGGGTTCACGCGCCGGTTCCCGGCGGTGCTGCTCGAGAACGGCCGGGAGCTGAACAGTCGCGCGGTCGATTTTCTTCCTGCTGAGTTCGGGGATGTCGTCGTGCTCTCGCTCGATTATCCCGATGAACTACCGTACGAGCTGAGCATTCGCGAGATCCTTCTGCAAAGCGATCGCCTTCGTCGTGCGTCACGCCGCATTGCGCCGATGTTCTCGCTCGGCGCCGACTACCTGCTGGCGCGCGATGACGTGGACGACTCTCGCCTCGTCATCGTGGCGAGCTCGTTCGCTGTACCATTCGCGGTGAACGCCGCGGCCCTCGACAGGCGTTTCGTCAACGTTGGACTTGTTTATGGCGCAGGGAACATGGCCGAGGTGCTCGGCGCGAATCTCACGATCCGACCGCTCTGGTTGCGGCGCGCCGCCGCCTGGGTCGCCATGCGCCCGTTCGCCGAGTTTGCGCCGGAGCGAAACGTGGGCCGGATCGCGCCGCGCCCTGTCGTCATGGTCAATGGCATCGACGATCCACAAATGCCGCGGAGCGCGGTGGTGGCACTATACGATGCGGCGCGCCCGCCGAAGACGCTCATCTGGCTGCGCACCGGTCATCTCATGCCGGACGACTCCGCTCTCGTGCGTACCCTCGTGGACACGACGCTGGCGCTGCTGCCGGCCTTGAAGGACGTGGCCGCGACCCGCCACCGCCTCGCGCCGTCATCGGCGCGGCAGTAACCAAAGGTCAGTACTTCAGACGCGCCTAAACGCGATGGCGAAGCGCTTTTCCATTCATCTTGCCGTCACGGTGGGCCATCCGGCGATGATCGCGACCGGCCCCACCGGCGGAAGCCGGCCGGCCGGGGATCGGCGAGACGGACATCGACGCGATGGACTTTCCCGGGATGAGCTTCGAGCAGGCCGCGATGGCGTTCACGAACGCGGCGTACGGAAAAGCCGTGATGACTCGCGCCGCCGCCACCAACTCGGCCCGTCGTTTCGCATGTGGCCGGCCTCGCTTCGCATTGAATGAAATCTTTCAACCGGCCAGTTGCGCTGCACGCGTCATGCCCTCGGCGTGATAGATGCGGATCCGACGTGCTCGCAACACTCGTCATTTTCTACGGAAGGAGGAACGACGATGCACGCACCCGACACGAATCCATCGCAGGGATTCAAGGCGACCGAGCAGCAGCTTGCGGATGATTGGGTCGACCAGGAGACGTATTGGCGTGACAGCTGGCAATCCCGGCCGTACACGAGCGCCGACCTCGGCTTCGATTTCTATCGCCCGGCATATCGTTACGGTTACGAGTCGGCGCGCAGCAACGCGGGTCGGCTGTGGGACGAGATCGAGCCCGACCTGCGCTCGGGATGGGACCGCGACGAGCAGCGCGGCCGCGCCACGTGGGACAACATCAAGGAAGCGGTGCGCGACGCCTGGAATCGCGCCACGAATCGCTGACCGAGAGCTTCGCGGCATTCCGCGAGAGGCCATCGACCTGAGGCCACTAGCCGAGTGTTCTGCCATTTCGGCATATTGCGCCTATGTCGGTGGCTCTCATAACCCTGCACGATGTCGAACCCGCCGTCCGGCTCAACGCGCAGCTCGAGCGTGAGGGGGTAAAAACCGAGATGGTCTCCCCGCTGGACGACATGCGGGGGGCCATCAAGCGCGTCCGTCCCGACGTCATCGTCGTGACCGGGGATCTGACCGACAAGCTGACCGAGTCGATCGTCAAGGAGCAGCTCTGGGCAGGCGCCCCCGCGATCGGCTTGGCGGACGTACACGATGAACGGCAGCTCGAGAGGCTGCGTGCCGCCGGCTACATCGAGCTGTATGTGAAGCCGCTGGACGCGTCGGAGCTGGCGGGGGCCGTGAAGCGGATGCTCGAGCGCCGCAGGCTGCAGCGAGAGACGGGACTGATCGGCGAGAGCGAGGCGCTGCGCGAGGTGCTCGTGAAGATCGAGCAGATGGCTCCGGTCACGAGTACCGTTCTCATCGAAGGCGAAAGCGGCACGGGAAAGGAGCTCGTCGCGCGTGCGCTGCACCGGCTCTCGGCGCGAAAGAACAAGCCGTTCATCGCGGTGAACGTCGGCGCGCTCCCCGAGACGCTGCTCGAGAGCGAATTGTTCGGGCACGAGAAGGGCGCGTTCACCGGCGCGGCCGAAAGACGCATTGGACGCTTTGAGCTGGCGGACACGGGCACGCTCTTTCTCGACGAGATCGGTGAGATTCCCAGCTCGACGCAGGTCAAGCTCCTGCGGGTCTTGGAGGAGCGCGAGTTCCTCAGAGTGGGCGGGGCGACGCCGATTCGCGTGGACGTGCGGGTGATCGCGGCCACGAACCAGGCGCTCCGGCAGCGGGTCGAGGGCGGCTCATTCCGATCGGATCTTTTCTACCGCCTGAACGTGCTCAACGTCCATCTGCCGCCGCTGCGGGAACGTCCGGACGACGTGCCGCATCTGGTGCGCAGATTCATCTCCGACTACTCGGCGGAGCACGACCGTGCCTTCCATGGCATCAGCGCGGACGCGATGAAGCTGCTGATGGAATATCCGTGGCCGGGGAACGTGCGCGAGCTGCGCAACCTCGTGGAGAGCATGGTGGTGTTGTCGCACGGCCGGGAGATCCAGCCGGAAGATCTACCGCGCCAGATTCGCGAGGGTGGGAGCGCGCGCTGGCTGCCCGTGCCCGTGAGTCCCATCGCCCGCGCGCAAGCCGCCGCCCACGCCGATGGCCGCGAGCTGGAGTTCATTCTCCGGTCGCTGCTCGAGTTGCGACTGCAGGTGGAAGACTTGCGGAGACAGATGGCGAACGGCAGTGGGGAAGTGGGGAGTGGGAAGTGGGGAGACGGCTTCATTGGGGAAGCCTCCCCTCTTCCCACTGCCCACTCCCCACTTCGCGTGGGCGCGATCGCCCCCCGTGACGCCGAGCCTCCGCCGAACGTGGTAACCATCGAGCCGGGGACTACGATGGAGGACGTCGAGCGTCGAGTGATCGAGGCCGCGCTCAAGGAGACGCGCGGCAACCGCCGGCGCGCGTCAGAGATGCTCGGCATCGGCGAGCGCACGCTCTATCGCAAGATCAAGGAGTACAAAGTCCCGGAAGACATTTACGTGGAGAGCTAATCGCTAGGGGCTAGGGGCTACGGGCACATCTTCACGCGCCGACCCGGTCGGTTCGGGAGCCTCTGGCTCTTCGAACGTCGGCAATGCGGAGCGGAGCATCGCGGATGGTAGCGCGGTGTTGAGGACCGTGTATAACGCCAGCGCCCCCAGCACCACTTCGCTCACGGCGTAGCGCTCGCGCAGGAGCTGGATCAGCACCAGGGTGAAGACGAGAGTCGGCACGAGAGCCACGCCCACGCGACGCGCGTTCTCGATCGACTCTCGCAATCCCAGCCTTCTGTGCAGCACCGTGACCGCGACGCGCAGCGGCACGCAGCATACGAGCAGCGCAAGTCCCAGCCCGATCGCGCCAAGTGACAGCTGGTCGCCGCTGATGTGCATCCCCGCCCGGAAGAAATAGAAGGGGATGAACACCGACCCGAACGCCTCGAGCGCGTCGATCATTTTTTCCGACGACATGGCCGGCAGCTGCTGGCGGAAACGCTGGGCCGCCACGCCCACGATGAATGCGCCGACCAGGTAGTATACGCCCAGTCGCCGCGTCGCCCACGCGCACAGCACCGCGACCATCA
This sequence comes from Gemmatimonadaceae bacterium, assembly GCA_040902075.1. GTDB lineage: Bacteria > Gemmatimonadota > Gemmatimonadetes > Gemmatimonadales > Gemmatimonadaceae > DASPMP01. Next base: position 17,471 of record JBBDXZ010000035.1, on the reverse strand, counting down.
AGAGAAAGGCGAACTCGGATCGCGGAGCGAACGGCGCAACGTTCTTGGCGAACGCCCGGAACGCGATGGGAATGACGAAGACGATCCCCGCGAGCGCGGCAAGCGCGAACGCGAACCGTTCCACAGATTCGGTTTGGAGCACGAAGAACAGCGTAGCGAGCGCGAGGAGCTCCGAACCAACTGCCTTCGCCTTCACCGCGAACTGCTCGTCGGCCGTGAGGCCCAGTGTCGGAAGCGAAGAAAGAATGAAGCCGGTGGAGGGCGTCATGAGCGCGAGCGCGATGAGGACCGCGGGCCGCACGCCGAAGGCGAACATCTTCACCGCGACCACGGCGGCGGCGGCGGCGAGCCCCGACCAGAGCAGCGCGTGTTGCACGAGCATCCGCGAGCCGCGTCGTAGGTCCGCGCCGTCGATCTCGAGGCCGGCGAACAGGAAGAGGGCGACGATCCCGAACGTCGCGAGGAGCTCGAGCGTGATGTTGTCACCCACCCAGCCGAGGTTTGCCGCCAACGCACCCAGCACGAGGCTCGTGATCGCGCCCGGAATGCGAAAACGCTGCAACGCCTTGGGAAGCACGAACAACACGAACAGCAGCACGATGAAGCCGATGTCGTTCGGCACTGTGTTGGTCGAATCGGTATCGTGCCCGGGGGCGATCGGCGGCGGCTGGACCGTCTGAGTCTGGACGTACACGCCTGGCAACCTAGTGTGGCGGTGTCCGTCCGCGGTTCTTGTCCACGATCGCGATGAGAATGAGCACGAACGCGGCGAGTCGCACCACGTACAGCCAGGTTGGCCCGATGGGCGCGTCGGGCAGCACGTCGCGCGTGGCGAGAATGGCGCGCTGCGCGGCGAGTAGCGCGAACGCGGCGGCGAAGAACAGAAAGAGCCGGTCCGAGGTATCGCGCCAGAAGCGCGCGAAATACAGCGCGGCCACGCCGTAGCCCATGACGAGGAGTCCCGCGACGAACGTCCTCATCGTTCCGACTCCCACACCAGGCCGTACAAGAGCAAGGCGACCCCGAATACCGCGGGGAGGGAACGCCAGATGGACAGGTCCTGCATCGTGCCCGCATCCACGAGCAGGAAGGCGTTGTTGAGAAACAGGCCCACGAAACAGAGACCGCTCCAGAGCAGCAGCCGCGCGCGCGAACGGGCGTAGCCGCGCAGCAGGAGCGCGGCGCAGGTCAGGCTCGTGATTGCACACAACGCGTACACGCCGAACGCGATGGTCATTCGTCCTCCCGGCCGCGCAGCCGGAACGCGTCGGCGAAGCTCTTGACCGGGCCCGATGGCTGCGAGTACACGAGCTTCACGAGCGTGACGGGACGCTGGTGATACATGACCGCGAGCGCATCCACGGCGGGCTCGTCCTGGGGAGATTTCGGCGCGTACCGGAACGCGTCCGCCGCCGCGTCGTGGGTCGCCAGCCCGGTGCGCACGAGATCGGCCAGCGCTCGCTCGACCGTCTGCGGTCCGAGTCGTGACGTGCGCTCCACTTCCGCGCGCGGTACAGGTGCTCCTGCGGCCTCGTGCAGTCGCATGAGCACTTCAATATGGTCCATCGAGGGCGTGCGCCAGCGCACGAGCTCTCGTACTTCCGGCGAAATAGTCAAAACAGGGAAGTCGCCTGCGAAAGCCGTGCCGAGGCGGCCTCCACCGGCTCGCGGTCGCCAGCTCTCTCGGTGACGGCTAACTCAAACCGGGCGAATTCCGTCCACCCTCGCGGCGGCGACTTTCGTGTTGCTGTAGCCGAGGCTCGACCTGACGATCGCGCACCTCGGGGAACACCGATTCGACCCACGTATCGCCGCACTCGGCACACGACCACACGAGGACGCGGTCCGTCAGGGCGTCGGCCACACGGCGCTTCAGCCGCCACCGTACCGACGCGCTCCCGCACCTCGGACATGTGGAATCCATCTGCTCGTCGTAATCCATGCGCGCTCCCCTGTTTGACGGATGAAGCGCGAACGTAGTGCCGGGTCGTCATGACGATATCAACGGGGCGTCAGCGGAGTCTCAATCGGGCCCGACGCGCGGATGAGCCCTTCTTCGGCGCGGCGCATCGCCCCGAGATATCGCGGCCAGGCGGACATGTAGCTTCGCTTGCGCAGCGCGCGCAGTGCGCCCGCGGAATCGCCCAGGCGCTCGTGCAATCCCGCGATCAGCAGCGGCGCATAAGTGGCGGCGTCGCCGGCCGTCGTCGCGATGAACGCGAGGTTGTCGATGCGCTCGAGACGCGCCGCCGCGTCGCCGCGTCGTTGCACGACGGCCAACGCTGCGTCGAGCAGCTCGGCGCACGCCACGGGCGCCGCGGTGATCCGCGGCCGCTGACTGCTCACCCGCTGGCTTCGCAGGTCGTCGATGGTCTCGCGAACACCGGTCGTGTCGTTGGACCGCAGCCGCCACTGCGCCAGCACGCATCGACTGGCCAGCCAGCTCGCCGTAGTCAGCGGCACACCGGCAAGCCCCGCGACACCTGCCGGTTCGATGAACCTCCCGAGCTCCTGGACGGCCGCGCGCGCGGCGGTCGTGTCGCCGCCGCCGTACATCGCGTCGAGCACCCGCAGGCGCAAATGCGCGTGCAATCCCGGTTGCAGTCGTCGCAGCCGTCCGGTCACCGCGAGCGCTTCTTCGTAGCGCCCGTGATTGATCAGTTGACTGTGCAGCGCCTCGAGCGCGTCCGCCTGGCTGGGCTCGTCGGTGGCGCGCTCGAGCAGGATCTCGATGGCGCGGTCGCCATCGGCTGTCGCGCTGCCACTGTACTGGCTCGACATCGCGATGAGTCGCAACGTCGATACCCGCAGCTGGCCGAATTGCTCGCGCATGCGTCGCAACGTGGAGGTGTCGGCCACGATGACCGCTTCGCGCCAGCGCAGGAAGGGAGCGATGGGACTGAGTGAATCACCCAGGGCGCGCGCTCGCAGCGCGCCGTCCGGAGAGGGACCCGCCAGCGCCGCGCCCTCGTGATGCGCGAGCTGCATCGTGAGCTCGGCGGGAATGGAGCTGCTCGGGTCGAGCGCGCGCGCGCGCTCGAGCGAGGACCGGGCGCGCTCGGCAGCCCCGGACCATGGCAAGCCCACGACCGCGCCCTCGTGCACCAGCCGTGCGCCGAGGGCCACCCAGGCATTGGCGGTCCGGGGCGCGACGTCCACCGCGCGACGCCAGGACAGCAACTGCTCCTCCGCCGACGACGGGGCAGGGTAGTGCGCTCCGGTGAACGTCCACAACAGCGCCTGGTCTCGCTCGGACAGGTTGGCGCGCGCCGCCCACGCGAGTGCCACACCGCGGTGGATCGCTTCGGGCTCGCGAATCCGGTCGGCAGTCCATGCCAGACGCAGTGCCGCCCGCGCGAACGTGGAATCGTGACGCAATGCGCGGTCGTAGGCGCCCATTGCCGCGCGATAGGCGCGGCGCTGAAATGCGGCTTGGCCCTCGAGATACGCACGCAGCGCCGGCAGCGATTCGGTGAGCCGGCCGAGGACTCGCGAGTCCTCTCCAGCCTGAGCGAGCAGCAGGGCGGACGCCAACCGATCGATGACTTTCGACACGCTGTCGGCCGGACCTTCCACGGTGGCTTCGGCGACGACCGCTCCCCGGGGCGCGCTCAGCACCGCGGCGTCGACGATCATCCGCGAGCGCGAGCCGACGATGCTTCCCACCACCACGCGCTCCCATCCCAGCCGAGCGGCCGCGTTCAGGATCGCCTCGCGGGACGCGCCGGTTTCGCCCATCAAGCCGTCGGAGCGCCAGGCGCTCAGCACCGCGCCTGCGTCCACGGATTGCCGCAAGGAATCGTCCGCGAGCCGCGACGACAAGAGCTCGACGATCCCTTCGCGCAAATAGTGCAGCTCGGGCGACGCACCCGCGATCCGGAATGGCGCCACCACCACGCGCTGCGAGTGCCGTGCTGGGCCGTCGATTGTCGGGGTCTCGTCACGGCCTCCAAACACCACGGCGGCGGCCAGCGCGGCGCCGCCCGCGGCCGCGAAGAACCAGAGTCGCGCGCGACGACCTCGCGACGGACTTGTGGCACCTGTTGCACCTGTGGCACCGGGACGGCTCTCTGGCCCTGGCGGGCGGAGCGACTCCTCGTCGGCGCCCGAGGGGCCCGAGCGGCCCGAGGGGCCCGCGACGCGCGCCTGCCTATACGCGCTCGGCGCGATGCGATCGGTCACGCCCACCGCCCCCACCGCCGCGGCTCCCTCCTCTCGGAGCGCCCGCGCGAGGTTCGTGACTGCCGCGTCGGGCGCCAGCCCGAGTTGTTCGCGCAGAACCGCTTCGTGAGCGGATGCGTGCTGAATGGCGCCTGGCCGATCGCCCGCCGCCGACAGGCTCTTGATCAGTGCTACGGCCACACTCGAGTCGAGTGGTCGCAGCGCCGAGAGCCGGCGCCACCACTCGACCGCGCGTCTGTGGTCGTCGCGCGCACCGGCGTCCATCGCGAGGTGCTCCAGCGACTCGGCCACGCGTGTTTCGAATCTCGTGCGCTGCGCCGACGTCCACTGCTCGAACTCCGGCGATCCCGAGAGGAAGAAGCCGTCGAGAAATGGACCGCGATACCGCGTCACGCCGCGTTCGAGCTCGCCGGATGCGAGCGACGCCTCGAGCTCTCCCACGTCGCTGCCGATGCGCTCGGGATTCAAGCGCACGTCCGCGCCGCCGAGGAACAGGTCGTCGCATTGAAAGCTGCGGCGTGCGGAGTACAGCGCTTGTGTCAGGGAGTGGCGCGCACGTTCGGCGTCGGTCTCGGGCCAGAACAGCGCAACGAGCTTGTCCCGGCTGAGCCCCGCCTCGCCGGCGACCGCGAGCCCGGCCAGCAGAGCCAGCGTCCGCCGCGTGGTGGTCGCCGGATCCACCGGTGACCCCGCATCGTCGAGAACGTACAGCCCCCCAAATGTGTGCAGCCTAAGCACTTCGATCCACGTTGAGTTCGCGCTGAGAGTTCAATGAGACACCGCTGAGGGACGGCGCCTAGTGTGCGGTGCATGAATCGCAGCTATTCCAAAGAACGCACGCATCTCAGTTTATACGGCGCCGTTGGCAAGAGCTACAGCGCTCGCCGGGCGTTTTCGCTCCCCGAAGTCATCGTAGCGCTCACGATCGTCATGGTCGTCGCCGCCGTCGCGCTGCCGAATCTCGCGGGCCACCTGGACCAGAAGCGCATCGACGCGACGGCGAGTCTGCTGGCCGAAGTGCGAGACGGCTTGAGCTCGCCCGGCACAGGATTCCGACAGGTGGTGAACGCCAACGCCGGTCAACTGTCGGAGCTCACCGCGCAAATCTGGAATGCCAACTCCGGAATCGCGCCGTTTCCGACGAACAGTTGCGGAGCAAATTTCACGAACGGCCAGGTGAACAGCTGGGACAACGCGGGGCCATACCTCGGCTTCTTCATCCCGGCAACGGGTTTGGTCACACCCATCGGCGTCGCGAACGATGTCCTGCAGCGCATTCCGAATTCAGCGACCGCGGGAGTCGTTCGGATCGTGATCCCCAACGTGGCGGAGAGCGACGCCACGATGCTCGATGAAACGGTCGACGGCGGCGGCGGTGCCGCGACGGGAACGATTCTTTGGGACCCGCCGGCTGCCGGAATCGTCACGCTCCGGTACCAGATGCCCATCAACAACCGGTGCTGACATGATCGTCACTCCATCCAGCACTCGCGACCTCGTGTCGATCGTTCCCGAATCGCCGGGGCGCGTCCTCATCGTCTCGAATCGGCTGCCGGTCACCGCGCGAAACGAGGGCGGGATCACCCGCATCGAGCGGAGCTCAGGGGGGCTCGCCTCGGGCTTGCGGACCGCGCACGGCGACTCCAGGAGCTGGTGGATCGGGTGGTTGGGCGACGTCGGCCCTCTGGACGCGAAAGAACGCCACGAGCTGCGCGAGCAGCTCGCGAACAGGCGCACGACCGCGGTGACGCTCGACGCGGCCGACGCGAAGACATTCTACGGGAAACTGTCCAACGGCATCCTGTGGCCGTTATGCCACGACCGGCTTGACCGCCTGCCCCTGAATCTCGACGGATGGGACATCTACGAGCGGGTCAACGAGCGCTTCGCGGACGCCGTCGCCGACATGTGGCAGCCGGGCGACGTCGTCTGGGTGCACGACTATCACCTGATGCGGTTGCCCGCGCTGATCCGCCGGAGGATCCCGAACGCGAAGATCGGGTTCTTCCTGCACGTGCCATTTCCGAACCCCGAGATGTTCCTGGTCTTACCGGCGCGGCGGTGGCTCGTGGAAGGAATGCTCGGCGCCGACCTGATCGGCTTCCATACGCGCCGCTACCGCGGGCACTTCACGGCCGCCGTGCGGCGGCTGCTCGGGGAAGAGATGGATGCCGACGCCCACCTGAGGTACGACGGCCGCGCGATCGAGCTCGGCGTCTTTCCGATGGGTGTGGATGCGCGGCACATGAGCCAACGCACCAACGACCGGGACGTACTGCTGAAGGCGCTCGAGCACCGGCCGGGTCGTGAACGGCTCATCCTCGGCATCGACCGCCTGGACTACAGCAAGGGCGTACCGCGGCGGCTCGCCGCGATCGAGCGATTACTGGAAGTCCATCCCGAGTGGCGCCGCAACGTTCGCTTCCTCCAGGTGGCCATCCCCTCGCGCGGAAGCCTCACCGCGTATCGGAAGTTTCGCCGGGAAGTGGAACAGCTCGTGACGCGCATCAACGGCCGATTCGGCACGCCGACCTGGATGCCGATTCACTACATGCACCAATCGCTGGAGGAGCAGGACCTGATGGCGCTGTACCGCGCCGCCGACGTCATGCTGGTGACGCCCGTGCGCGACGGGATGAATCTCGTGGCGAAGGAATTCGTCGCGTGCCGCGGAGACGAGAGCGGCGTGCTGGTGCTCAGCGAATTCGCCGGCGCCGCCGCCGATCTGGAGGAGGCGCTCGTCGTGAATCCGTACGACATCGGCGGTGTCGCTGATGCGGTGCACGAAGCGCTGATCATGGAAGGCGCGGAGCGGCGCCGCCGCATGCGGCTGCTTCGCTCGCGCGTCTTCGAGCACGACGTGCACTGGTGGGTGCGGGAGTTTCTGGGTGCTCTGGGGAGAACGGAAGCCACGGCACGCACCGGATCGGGGGGTTAGGCGTCAGGGGGGAAGTCCACCGTGCGACGCAGCACACCCACAGGACCTGACGCCTAACATCCCGTTCGCGAGCCGAGTGCCTCAGCTACACACGCGGAGCACCCGCTTGGGCGCCGCCGCGTGCGGGTACAGGGCCACCGCTTGGCGCGCGTACACCCGCGCCGCGGTACAGCGCCCTGACCGCCATTGCATCTCAGCCGCGCGCAAGTTGATGCGATAGCTGCCAGGATCGAGAGCCGCCGCGGCGGTCCAGGCCGCGCGACTGCCACCCTGCCCAACGGTCGCAATCGCGGCCACCTGCGTCGCGCTGCGCACGACGGACAACGTCTGCACCAGCAGCAATAACGCCACGGCGACGCGCCACGGTCCGCGCGGGAAAGTCACGTCCCGGCCGCCGCGTCCGACGCCCTGCGTTGCGCCCGTCTCCGCCGCCCGGATTCCCACAATCCCACTCGTTGCACCGATCACGCTCCACGCGAGCAGCGCCGGCGCGGCCAGCAGGAGCACGGCGTCGAATGCGCTCACGACGAGCGTCGCCGCGATCGTTCCGATCTGGGCGACCTTCGCGAGCACGGCGCCGCTGTCGGGCAGCTCGTTCCACCGGCGAAACGCCGAGATGAAAAGGAACACGAACGCGCCCGCCAGCGCGATCGCCCCGACCGTGCCCCGCTCGGACACGAATGCCACCCAGTCGCTGCTGGGCCACGGGTTCGCCGTCATTCCGTCGTCGGCGATCGAGGGATCGCTCGCGCGCGCGAATCGCACGTACCGAACCGGCCAATTGCCCGGCCCGACTCCCAGTAGTGGATCGTCGGCCGCCATGCGCGCGGAGTTGAGATATTGCGCCACGCGCCCTCGTCCGCTTCCCGATGCGTAGTCCACCATGCGAAGGGCCGAGTCGAGGTATGGAGAATCGCTGCGCCAGTTCAGACTGTTCGGCAGGTAGGCCGCCATGAACGCGGCGACGGCCGCGCTGAGCGCGATGCGCGCGAACCGGCCGCCGATCCGTTGTCCGCCCCAGTATTTGCGCGAAGCGAACAGCGGTAGCACCAGCACCACGGTACAGGCGGAGACCGCCAGCCATGACGCGCGCGATCGGGAGAGCACCAGCAGCGCGACGACGGCGCCGCAGCTCAGAGATCCAGCCAATGCGGCGAGCGGGCGCCGGGCGGTCACCGTGGCATAGACCAGCGCGGGCAATCCGATTGCGCAAAAGTGCGCGACGAAGTTGCGATTGCCGAAGGTGCCGCCGGGCGCCCGGTTCGCGCTGAAGTAGTCGTTCTCGAGACCGTACGCCTGCGCCAACCCGGTGACAGCGGCACACACCGTCGCGACGGCGGCGGCAACGAGGATCTTCCGGTGCGCGCCTTCGGCGCCGAGCCGTTTGGCTCCCCAGAATACGACGGCGCTCGCGACGCTCAGGGAGACCGCTCGCTGCGCCAGCCAATGATTCGTCGCGAACAGCGCCGATGCAAAGCTCCATATCAGAAACGCGGCGAGCAGCATGTCGGCGGCGTTCAATTTCGTCGTGCGCGTGCGCGGCAGCAGCGCGATCGCCAGGCTTAACGACACCACGTGAAGAACGAGCTCCTTCGGCACGAGGTACCGGTCGAGCTCGAACACCTTGTATGGAAGCGCGGCAAAGACGATCGCGATGAGTCCGAGCTGGAGGAGGGCGGTCGCGGCGCGAGTGGGGAGGGCCATGGCTCGAAATATGTTGTCTCGAGGAGGGAAACCGTGACCGCCACTCCAGCCGAAGTCAGCCACGAGAGCGCCGGCGCCGAGCCGCCGGCGGTGCCTTCGATGTCACCACGACGCTCGCGCTTCCGTCCTGTCGCGCTGCGGTTGGGCAAGGCGGCGCTCGTGGTGCTCGCCGTGTATTACGCGCTCTGCGTCGTGCTGCTCGTCGCGTACCGCTTCGTCGCGCCGCCGATCACCGGCGTGCAACTGGAACGCCGCGTCGAAGCCTGGATCGCGCGCCGGCCCGACGACCAGGAAAAAACGTACGTGACATACTCCCGCATACCGACGCACGTCGCGCGAGCGGTCGTGGCCGCCGAGGACGGGCGGTTCTGGCGCCACTGGGGCTTCGACTTCGAGGAGATGCGGGCGGCGAGCGCGGACGTATTGGACGGCGAGCTGCCGCGCGGCGCCTCGACGATCACGCAGCAGCTGATGAAGAATCTTTTTGGCACGACCAGTCGAAATCCCGTACGCAAGCTCTTCGACATGGCGCTCACGCCGGTGGCCGAGCTCGTCCTTGGAAAGGAACGCATCCTGGAGTTGTATCTCAACAACGTCGAGTGGGCGCCCGGCGTGTTCGGCATCGAGGCAGCGGCACGGCACCACTACGGCACGGGCGTACGTGGTCTGTCGCGCTCGCAGGCGGCGGGACTCGCGGCGCTTCTCCCTAATCCCCGTGGGCGCACTCCGGCGACTACGTCCAACTATCGGGCGGAGATCCTGAGACGGATGGCGCGCCGAGGCTGGTAGGCGCTACCGCGGCCAGCCCGTCTGCGGCAACCCCGGCGTGATCCGCAACGCGTTCTTGTAGTACACCTTCTTCAGCACTTCGTCCGGCAGATCGATCCCGTACAACTTCCAGAACGCGTGATAGTCGCGGTAATAGTCGAAGTAGTCGTCGCGCGTCTCGAACACGCGCCAGTAGTACGGATACTCCTCCGGCTGGAACGAGTCCTTGCCGAAGAGAATGCGGTCCTGGAACCTGACGAAGAAATCGTGCGCGACGCGCGGCTGGCGGCCGATGTCGTACAGCACCGCGCCCACTTCGGTGTACAGGTTCGGCATCTCCGTGAGCATCCGGCCCAGACGGCCCAGGTCGTTCGCGTGCCAACCCATGTGCGCCGCCACGAAGGTGGTCTTCGGGTTGTTGCGGAACAGGTTGTCGCGCTCCTTCATCAGCTCGTCGAAGTTCGGGTGCTGGTCTGGCGATATCTGGCGGTTCGGAAACAGCGCCATCTCGAGCCAGCGTTCATTGTTGTAGTCGAGGGGCTTGTAGAACTCCTGCGGGTCGCCGGTATGGATGAACACCGGCAGCCTGAGACGCGCGCACGCGTCCCAGATGGGTTTGAGATCGGGGTCGTCGAGCGCGAGCCGCGAGCCGTCGGCTTTCCGCGTCGACTGGCCGAAGCCCTTTCCGATCTCTCCCACGCCCACGGCGCCGGCCGCGACGTCGGCCTCGAGCTGCGCCACCGCGCGCTCCGCCCACCCCGGCCCGACGCGCTGGAAGCTGATCCCGGTGAGCACGCGGACGCGATCCTTCATCTGCGGCGACGCGGTGATCGTGGCGACGGTGCGCTTGAGCGCGTCACCCGAGATGTTGTTCGCGGCCACCATCAGCCGGATGTTCAAGCCGTCGAGCGAGGCGCCGAGACCAGCCAGCGCTTCGACCGAGCCGAGCGACCCCTGCGGATGACCGTGAAAGTCGATGACGGGGTATTTCGCCCGTTGCACGGGGTGCGCCGGAGCCACGAGCGTCGACCGCGGCCTGTAGTCCAGAATAGTCGGCGCCGGCGTCGAGGGTCCCATGCAGTTGCGCGGTCGGATCTCCGTCATGCCCGGCGGACACGACTCACCCGGCTGGATCGGCGTTCCGCGCGCGCCGCCCGGTTGAGCGGAGAGGTCAACGCCAAGGAGCAATGCGCCGAAGGCGGCGAGCACCAGAGGGCGGAAGTCGTTCGAGAAGTGGGATTTCATATGAGGAAAGGAAGCCTTGGCGACGGGAGTCTGTCGTACCGGGGTAACGAAGATAATTTCACGTCCGGTCGGGCGCTGAAAAGCGGCTACCTCAGGATGGTTTCGATGGCGGTGATCTGCAAGCGATGCGTCATCCTGGCCCATGACAGCTTGTATTCTCTCAACGACGCCGAGCAGATTATGGGTATGCCAGCCGCAGACGCCAGTTGGACCGTGGAAATGCTCGACGCGCTTCCGGACGACTTGCAGCGCTACGAGATCATCGACGGCGTATTGCACGTGACACCCGCGCCGTCGGACGTGCACCAGCTCGTCGCCGGTGAGTTCTATGTGCGGCTCCACGCATACCTGAGGGGCTCGAGGAAAGCGCGCGCGATCTTCTCGCCCGCGGACGTTCGCCGCGGCGACCGAACGCGCAACCGTGTGCAACCAGACGTATTCGTCGTGCGGCTCCTGGATGGAATCCGGCCGGCGTATCCCTACGGGTTGGGCGACCTGTTGCTGGCGATCGAAGTGGAGTCGCCGTCGAACCCCGCGCTGGATTATCAGGTGAAACGGCCCCTGTATCTGCGCGAAGGAGTGGAGTACTGGATCGCGAACCCCACCGCGCGCGTCGTGTCGCGCTGGAAGGGGGTGAAGGATCCCGGCGAGATTCTCAGCGAGCGGATCGAGTGGCGCCTCAGCACAAACCAGGAGCCACTCGTCATCGATATTCAGGAATTGTTCGACGAAGCTTTGCGCTGAGGCGTTGGAGACCGGGTTACGGCGTGACTTTCGGCTGCTTCACGTGCAGATCCAGCCAGTTCACCATCTCCCAGACCACGTGCCGCCGGCTCTCTTTCGCCATGTAGCCATGTGATTCGAGGGGCAGCTGCACGTACCGCACGTTCCCTCCGTTTCCCTTCAGCGCGGCGAACATCCGCTCCGATTGCACCGGGAAGGTGCCCTGGTTGTTGTCGTGCGTGCCGTGAATGAGAAGAATCGGCTCCTTGATCTTGTCGGCGTAGTGGAACGGCGACATCTGGTCGTAGACGTCGGGCGCCTGCCAATACGTGCGCGGCTCGGCCTGGAACCCGAACGGCGTCAGCGTGCGGTTGTACGCGCCGCTGCGCGCGATGCCGGCACGGAACAGGTCGGACTGCGCCAGCAGGTTGCCCGTCATGAACGCGCCGTATGAGTGGCCGCCCACGCCCATGCGGTCGCGATCACCCACGCCAAGCTCTTCCAGCTTGTCGATTGCCGCCTTCGCGCTCGCGACCAGCTGCGGGACGTAGTTGTCGTTGGGCTCCTTCCCTTCGGCGCCGACGATCGGCATGGTCGGGTTGTCGAGGACGCCATACCCCGCGGCCAGCAGCAGCAGGTGATCGGCGCGGCTCGGGCGCCGGAATTGATGCGGCGATCCCGCCACCTGCGACGCCGCGTCCTGCGACAGGAACTCCTGCGGATACGCCCACAGGAAGAACGGCAGCTTCCCGTCGCGGCTCTTGTTGTACCCCGGCGGTAGATACATCGTCCCGGACAGTTGCGTCCCATCCGGCCGCTTATACGTGATCTGCTCCGCCTTCACGCTGGAAAAGAACGGCGCAGGGTCGGGCAGGTTCGTCAGCCGTGTGACCTTCTTCGATCCGACGTCGAGCACGTAGTAGTCCGGGCGCTCGGTCGGCGACTCGCGCCGGACGATCGCCTTCTTCGCCGACGGATCCAGGAGGGCCACGACGGTCTCGTAGTACGGCGGTGTCGACTGCCAGAGCCGCTCGGTCTTGCCCGTCGCGATCTCCATGCGGTCGAGGTACGGCCGGTCGCCATCCTTGCTGTCCTTCGTCGCACCTGGGCCGGTGAGGTAGTACCAGCGTCGGTCCGGGCTCGTGATTGGTAATGGCCGATCGCTGGCGAGGTCGTACTGGTACATGAAGTTGCCCGGTGCGGCAGTCCGATCCTCGACGTTGAAATCCCACAGCAGTCGGGGTGTTCCGCCGTCGGGCCGCGACGGATCGATGACCCACGAACGCGCGCGATTGCTCAGCCGCGTGAAGTCGCCGAGAAGGGCCGCTTTGGGGTTCAGGAACTGGATCCCGGCGAAGCGCCTCTCGGTCTCGACGAACGGCTGCGGCTCGCCGGTGAATGGCGCCTTCAGTATCGAGACGCGGTCGCGCTTCGGCACCGCCTTCCGCGGATCGCCGCCATCGAGCGCCTCCACGAGGAGAAGCGTCGCCGGTTCGTCCGGACGCCACGAGATCGTGCGAATGCCCGGCGACGTCGCGTCGCGCGCGCTGGGCTGGAACTCCATCAACGGTCGATCGTACACCATGCGCACGACGCGTCCGTCCGCCGCCCACACCTCGGTCTTCGTCGGGAAGCCCTGCTGTCCCACCTGAAAGGAATAGGGCTTGTGCGTTGTCCGAACGAGCAGATACTGCCCATCCGGTGACACGGACGGCTGCGCGTATACCGCGTGAGCGCCCAGCGGCGTGATGCGCCCGTCGAGCGTAACGCTCACGAGTTGCGATGTCAGGTAGTGATCGAACAGCGCCACGTCGTGCTGGTCCTTCAAGAGGTAGGTATTGGTGCGCGTGGGCGCGGACCGGCCGAACGATTGTTGCACGATGGGACCGGCCGGTGCCTCGGGCTGCTTCGGCTCTTCGCCGCGCCCCTGCGGGAAGAGCAGACAGACGGCGGGCGCGCGGCCGTCCGTCCAGCTGCAGCCGCCGGCGACATAGTTGATCGAGGGAGGCGTGAGCCGTCGCGCGGTCGCGGCGAGGACGTCGGCCACCCAGAGCGCCTGGCCTTCGCGCGTCGTCGCGGTGAACAGGAAGTGCTTGCCATCCCTGGACCAACCAGGGGACGCCGCGAGCCGCCCGTCGAGGCCCCCTCCCTGCGCCGCGATCGCGCGACTCGATTTGGTTGCGACGTCGAACACGTGGAGCGTCATCCGCTCCGGTCTGATCGTGAAATAGGCGAGCTGTCTGTTGTCGCGGCTCCACTGCGGGTACGTGAGCCGCGCGCCGTCCGGCACCGGGATCGTGATCTCCGCGCCGCCGCTCACGGGCTTGAGCGACGCCGAGCGCACGCCCTCGAGATCGATGCGATGCACGGGGACGGTGCGGAAGCGGCGGCCGGCAAGGAATTGCGTGGGCTCGGCGAGCTCCGCGATGGACGTCTCCGGCACGTCGGACGTGGTGATCAGCAGCCACCGCCGGTCCGCGCTCACGGCGGCCACCTGGGGCGCGGGCGAGTCGAGGATCTTCGTGATCGCGTCCGGCGGAGTGCGGTAGCCGTCCTGCGCGGTTGCGGCTGCGGCCGGGAGCGCGAACAGAAGGGCGGGGAGCGCCATGCGGCGCGCGAAGCTGCGAGTGAGTGTCATCATGGGACCGGCTGTTGAGGACGAGGCTAGAATAGCGTCCGGGACCAATCGGCCGCCAGACCCTCCGCACTCCTATTGACGTTCGATACGAGGCGCGATACCCTTCTCATATCGATACTCGATAGGAGACGCATGCCGCGCCAGATGCCGCTGCTGCAGGGGACGCTCGACCTCCTCATCCTGAAGGCGCTCAGCCTCCAGCCGCTGCACGGCCTCGGCGTGTCCCGCCGCATCGAGCAGATCACGCGCGGCGCCTACGTCGTCGGGCCCGGCTCGCTGTTTCCCGCGCTGCACCGCCTCGAGGAACAAGGCTGGCTCGCCGGGTCGCTGGGCGAGTCGGAGAACAACCGCCGCTCGAAGTACTACCGGCTCACCGCCGCCGGTCGCCGCCAGCTCGCCGCGGAGACCGAAGAGTGGGCACGTGTCGTTGGCGCGATGCGCGCCGCGCTCGAGTCGACCTGACGTGCGCATCCTCGCTCTGGGAACGCTGCGCCGCATCGTCGCTGACGTGAATCCGACTAAGGCCGTGTTGGGTGGCAGGACGTTGTTCGACCGCTTGCAGGATGAGGTGCGGCCGCAGCGAACAGCGAGCGCGTGGATCGGGGTGTTCGGCGCGATCGCGCTGCTACTCGCGTCCATCGGCCTCTACGGCGTCGTCGCACAAGGGGTGCTGCAGCGGACGCGCGAGCTCGCGGTGCGATCCGCGTTGGGAGCCACTCCACGGGGCATTCTCGCGATGGTGCTCGGCGACGGGATGCGTCTTGCGGCGTTCGGCGGAATTGCGGGCGGATTAGGAGCGGTGGCGGCGCTCCGCGTACTTCAGTCGCTCTTTTCCGGGGTGCAGGCCGTCGACTTGAGACTCGCTGGTGTCGCAGCCGCGCTCCTTGCGATCGCCATGCTGGCCGCGGGCTATCTGCCGGCACGCCGAGCCGCGCGGCTCAATCCGGTGGATGCGCTGCGGTCTGATGGACCAAGGCCGCCACCATGCTCCGCGCTCGACACATCGTGAACGTCAGAAGGCCGACCGGACGGCGTAGAGGAAGCGTGCGTATCCAATCTCCGCGGCGTTCTTGGTGAGTTCGACATTGACCCACGCAATGACGTCGCCGAACGGACGGTCTTGGAAAGGCCATCGCGTTCGCTGCGCTGATCGCAGGTCGTCGTCAGTAACCTGCTCGAGTACCACTCGCCACTGTGCCTGTAGCCGGCCGAGCCACTCGCGTACGCCGTCGGCGTTGCCAGGCCACATCACGTTCTCGCGTGAGAGAGCGCCGTTGCCAAATGAGTGATCGAGCACCATGGACCACCAGAAACCGATGTGCCACGTGAGCCACGCGATGCTCGGCGGACCGATGTCATATCCCTCGTGCTCCGGCCAATCGGCGCGCCACCTTCCATCAGGGACTTGATGCACGTGCAATCCCTTATGAGCGGGGCGCCACAAGCACTCCTCGGTGGCGAGTTTGTCGAGGTGGAAGTTGGTGAGCTTCCACGCCGTTTCGAACTGCCGGGTCAAGTAGCCGCGGGCTTTGTCGGCCATGTTGGCTACGACCGCTCTTTAGACGGCGCGATCGCGGTCAGCAGTCTGCCCGACCTTTGGCGCGTCGCTCCATTTGCGGAGACGGGCGAGATACCACAGGTACGTCATGACTGCGGGCGGAAGCACGAGCACCAAGCCGCCAACCGCCGCAAGCATCCAGCGCAGCGGACCCGTGACTCCCGCCGGAGAGATGCTGATGTGGACGCCATCTGGCGAGGCGACGAGCCACGTGAGTAGGCCGCTGAACAGGAGCAGCAGCCAAACGGCCCAGATGACGGCCAGGCGCGAAGCGCTCCAATCACGCAGAGCCATTATGTCCTCCACCGCTTGGGTTTGAGCCACTCCAACGTGCAGCCTCGCGGCGTCATTTACAACGCCTTGGTAGGCCGCGCCCCTTCGAGGGAGAACGGCCAACCATTGGTGCGCCGAGCCCAGACCAGGAATGCCAGACAACCCAGAGCCAACGCGCCCAGGCCGAACAGAATCACCCGAAGATCCGTGGTCGCGAAGACGAAGATCCATCCCAGCAGCGCCACCAGCGCCGGCGCGGGATAGAGCCACATGCGGTACGGCCGCGGCATGTCCGGCGCCCGCCGCCGCAGGAGCATCACGCCAAAGACCTGTCCCATGAACTGCACCAGTATGCGCGTGACGATGAGCGCGTCGATGACCATTCCCAGCGGGATGAAGCCCGCTGCGATCGAGAGCGTCCCCAGGACGAGCAGCGAAACGTACGGGAAGTGTCGTGTCGGGTGCAGTCGACCGAATGCACGGAAGAAGTAGCCACTCTGCGCGGCGGCAAAGGGGATTCGTGAGTAGCCGAGTAGCAGCGCGAACACAGAGCCGAAGGCGGTCCAGAGCACCAATAGCGTGAAGATCGTCGCCACACGGCTGCCATAGATCTTCTGCATGAAAACGGAGACGATGAAGCTCGACTCCGGGTAGGCGGCGGCGGGCACGAACTCCCGCCACGGCACCACGCCGATGATCGCCAGGTTTATCCCTATGTAGATGACAGCCACGGCGGCGGTGCTGATCAGGATCGAGCGCGGAATGACGTGTCCCGGGTTGCGCACCTCGTCGCCGATGTAGCAGACGTCGTAGTAGCCCAGGTAGTCGTAGATGCCGATACGCGTCGCCGCGCCCAGCCCGAGGAAGAAACCGAGCGAGAAGTTGAACGCGCCCGGTGGAAAGTCGAAGGCGATGCGGGCATCGAAGTGCATGGCGCCGGTAACGATCACCGCGAGCACCGTCACGAGCGTCCCGACCCAGAGTGACACCGTGATCGTCGCGATCGAATGGATGCGACGGTACAGCAGCGCGATGTTGACCAGCCCCACGGCGGTTATCAGCGCGATCGCGTCCGCGCGAGTCATTCCTTTCCAGATGTAGCCCGCATAGTTGGCGAAGCCGATGTATCCGGAGGCGATCTCCAGCGGCCCGCTGAGCACGAACTGCCACACGAACAGGAACGCCATCAGCCGCCCCAACCGCTCGCGCCCGAATGCCTCACGCAAGTACTGGAACGATCCACCCGACCCTGGCATGGCCGCGCCCAGCTCGCTCCAGACCATGCCGTCGCAGATCACGATCACGAGCGCCACGATCCACCCCAGCAGGGCCTGCGGTCCTCCCATCGCCGACATGAGCAGAGGGATCGTGATGAACGGTCCCGCGCCCAGCATGTTGGTCATGTTCAGCGCCGTCGCGGGCAGGAGCCCGAAGCGGCGGAC
>JBBDXZ010000034.1:0-45236 GCA_040902075.1 Gemmatimonadaceae bacterium | reverse complement strand
AATGGAATAGCCGCGCTCATCACGCGGCTATCCACCCCTCCTCCCAGGTGCGCTGAGTCGGTCGGGGAGCTCAGCTCCGCACCGACCACTTGCTCGCTCGAGCGCCTACGCAGTACGCGACGGCCCTCGACGTGCCAAGTGTTTTACGCCCGTTCGTCGCCCCTGGTTCCCTCTACTCCACCGGCGGGAGGTGACGGTTGGCGACGCTCGCCACCCAGCGCATTCTCGCCACCACGAGAGTTCTGTGTCGCGCCGATCGAGCTGCCGGAGATTCCGACTTCCCGCTCGCCGCCGACACCACGCGTGGTCTCGATGCCGTCGGTGCTGCCGACGGTGTTCTGACGCGCCGCGTCCACACTGGAGCGTAGACCGGCGCCCGACGCGGATGCCTGACGCGCACGCTGTCCGCGCGCTTCACCGCCCCGACGGCCGATCGCCGCCATGTGCTCGCGATTCCGGCTCACGGCCATCCCGCCTTTGCGCCCCGCCGCACGGGCCTCACCCGAATCAAATTCGTGCGCGGTGCCCTTGGCGTGCGCGGCACGTCCACCCTTGCTCGCGATCTCCTTCTGCTTCGACTGGTCCATCGAGGCGAAGCCGCGAGCGCTCTTACGGTTACCGTTGCCTCCACCGCTCACCGCGGCGGCCGAAATCGGAGAGTTCGAAGAGCGTCCAGGCTCGTTGGTCACGTCGCGCTGGCGCTCACGATCCGACGCCCCTCCCCCGAAGGTGCGGTCGTCATTGCCTGCTCTATTCGCCATTACTACTCCCTCCCATAAGGAAAGAGGTGCCGACGTGAAGCGGTCCGTATGGGGTGATGCAATGCTCGCGCCACTCCCGCCGAGCTCCCATGGCTCCCTCTTGCGGTTCTACGGACTGAGCATAGGTGCAAGGTGCGGGCCGCAAGGGACTTAGACCCAAAAAACGGCCTATATTCCCCGCGCCATGTCGCTCTCGCTCGTCCTTTTGGGGACTTCCGCCTCCCGCCCGACCATAGAACGCAACGTCTCCTCCATCGCTCTCGTTCGCGAAGGGGAAACCATGTTGTTCGACTGCGGCGAGGGGACACAGCGGCAGATGATGCGCTTCGGCGTTTCGTTCTCCCTGAGCGACATTTTTTTCACGCACTTTCACGCCGATCATGTGATCGGTGTGATTGGTTTGATGAGGACGATGGCGCTTCAGGGCCGTACCGACGTGCTGCGGCTCTGGGGACCCAAGGGCGCGGGACGGCATCTCAAACGCGCGGAGCAATTCGGCGTGGACCGGTTGACGTTTCCCGTCGAGATCCGCGAGCTCGATCCCGACGAGCGCGTGAAGCGCACAGACCACGCGATCGTTCCCTTCGGAGTGGAGCACGGTCCGGGTCCGGCGCTCGGCTACACGCTCGCCGAGGACGATCGCAAAGGGCGCTTCGATCCTGACCATGCGCGCGCGTTGGGAATACCGGAAGGTCCGCTCTGGGGACGAATCCATCGCGGCGAAGCCGTGACCCTTGCCGATGGGCGTACCGTCCAGCCCTCAGAGCTCGTGGGTCCACGACGCCCGGGCCGCACGGTGGTCATCACGGGCGACACGCGACCGTGTGAGGCCACCGAGAACGCCGCCAGCAATGCCGACCTGCTGGTCCACGAAGCAACGTTCGGGGACGAAGAAGCCGAGCGCGCGATCGAGACGGGGCATTCGACGGCACGTGAGGCAGCAGCACTCGCGAAACGCGCCCGGTGCCGGCGCTTGCTGTTGACGCATTTCTCCGCGCGCTACTCCCGGGACGCGGGCGAGCTCGAGGCGCAGGCGCGTTCGGAATTCTCTGACGTGATTCTCGGGAAGGACGGGATGGAGATTGAGGTGCCGTTTAGGTGATAGGTGGTGGGTGGTAGGTGGTAGGGATTGCACCTACCACCTACCACCTACCACCTACCACCTACCACCTACCACCTACCACCTAGTGATCCACCTTCCCGATCCCGCGCGAATGCCCCACCGCCGTACCGCCCAGGCCAAGCGCGAGATTCGGCTCGTTCGCGGCCCTGGACACCGGCATCGAGCGCGCGAACAAAATGGCAAGCGCCACGTCGTCGATCTGATCCATGATCCGGTCAGGCGACAGCCGCGAGGTCACACTCCGCGCTTCCGGACCCTTGCTGATGAACCAGTTGTAGCGATCGGAGTGAGACGACCGGCCATCCGGATGCCGGAAGAACACCATCACATTGCTCGATCCAGGAAGCGCGATCTCCACACCCCACACAGTTCCATCGGGCGCGCGAAGTTTTCTCATCCCACCGGCGTTGGTTGAAGCGGCTGTCGTCCAGCATACCCGGCGTCCTCGTCATGCCAGAACTGGACCTCTGCTTCGCCAAGCCGCCAACACAACAGAACCTTCCGGCCAGCCATCTCGCTGGGAAAATCCACGAGGCCGAGTCGGCGGTCTTTCAGCTGAATGCCCAGTTCCTCGAGCTCGCGCTGGTATCCGTCGATCTCACGCGCCAGAGCCTGTGCGTCGCGCTCCAACTCTTCGGCACGATTGCGCGGCTCGTCGGCGCGAGCCGCGGATGCCACGAGGTCGAGCTCGAGAATCTTCTCACGCCACAGCCGGTGCTGGCGCACGACGTCCTCGACGATGCGCCGGACGAGAGGCAGGGTCTTGTTCGCTTCTTCGACGGTAAAGAATTGCGGCATGACTGAATTATATGCGCGTCACGAGTGATGCGTCATCGCTTCGCGGCCGCCGCCCCGTCGTCGCGCCGTTTGCGTTCCGTCTCCCGCTCGGCCAGGCGCAGTTGACGCCGTTGCTCGGCGGCCTGGAACCGGCGCACTTGCTCCGGCGTCTCCGGCACTACCTCCGGGATCTCGATTGGCCGTCCATTGCGATCCACCGCGACGAACGTGAGGTAGCAGGAATTGGTATGGCGCCGGCGGCCGGTCAACAGATCCTCGGCGTCGACGCGAACGCCCACCTCCATCGACGTACGGCCCACGAAATTCACACTGGCTTTCATCACGACCAGGTCGCCCACGTGAATGGGCTCGCGGAAATCGACGCGGTCGATCGACGCGGTGACCACGCTCACCCGACAGTGCCGCAAGGCCGCGACGGCGGCGGTCTTGTCCAGCATCGCCAGCACCACCCCACCGAACACATGGCCGAGATTGTTCGCATGGTGCGGCATCATCAACTCCGACGTCTCGTGCTGGCTCTCGCACACCGGCTTCGATGGACTGGCGGATTTGGTCATCGGCGCAAGGCTACTCGCGCGGGCGAAAGCGGCGGGCGCAGCGCCGCCCGTGCGGCCGCGTCGTACTGCGCGGCCTCGTCGAAAGCGCGCGTGAGCGCCGCGCGCTGTGCGCGGTCGAGCGGCGGATTGTCGATCCAGTAAATGCGGTGCACGGGCGCGGACACGGCCCCGATCTGAAACTCATGGGCACTTGAATCCGCGAGCATCAGGTGGACTGGGCGAACGATCGTATCGTAGATGGCTTTCACGACGTACGTCCCACGCGCCCATTGCTCCTCGCGTTCTCGCGTCGAAGTGGGAAGCGCGCCACGCGCGTCGGCCCACCAGGACGGTTCGTTCACGGGTATGGGCCGCATGGGCAGCGTAAA
Source organism: Gemmatimonadaceae bacterium (assembly GCA_040902075.1). Taxonomy (GTDB): domain Bacteria; phylum Gemmatimonadota; class Gemmatimonadetes; order Gemmatimonadales; family Gemmatimonadaceae; genus DASPMP01. The sequence continues at coordinate 41,629 of JBBDXZ010000034.1, read as the reverse complement.
GCCCTCTCCGCCAGTTCCTTGACCCGGCGCTGAAAACGCGATCATGAGCGTCCCATTCGGTGCGGCCAGGGCGAAGCTGCTCGGGTCGAAGCGAAACCGCCCGAGAGATCGAGCAGCCCGCTGGGCCGTGGCACGACGGTCCCTGCGAATCGAGTCCACGGTCTCCTGAAACAACTTGCGCGCGCGCGCAAGCACGGTGCTCGCGTCGCCCGGACCGAGTATGTCGGCGAGACTGGCCTGTCTGGCCGTGCGCAGATCGACGACGCCGTGTCGCGTCATGTGCCACGACTCGTCGCCGGATCCACTGGTATCCGCATGATACTCGACCGACAGGAAGGGCCCGTGTACGCCAAGTACGCTGACCTCGGCGGTTGCGGTACTGGCTGGCTCCTCGCCAGACTCCTCGTCCGGTGCGAGACGCCGGGCCTCCGGATGCGAACGAGCGTAGGCGTCCGCCATCGAGCTGATCAGCGTGTCGCGGTAGATCTCAATCGAATCTCCCGAGACGAGGTCGCGCTGAAAAAGCCGCTGGCCAACGAAGAGGGCATCCTCGTATGACCGGTCGTCGTCGACCACGTACAGCTCTCGGAATTGGCCGTCCAGTCGCGCCAGAACCATCGGCGACCCGCGTAACTTGATCCCCGCGGGCGTGCTGCGAACCCAGTAGGTGGAGTCTCCCGCCGCTATTATGAACTCCGCCGGCGGCGGCCGGTCCGCGGCCCGATCGGCACACGCAACTCCAAAGGAGGACCCCAGGAGCGCGCAAAATCCCCAACGCCTGCCTGAGATCAACACTCGCTGAACGCGGCCGCGGGCGGACCGGTTGCTTGGGCGGCGGAAAGGCGTCATTCGTTGGCAAATATACTGTGTATCGGACGGATCGCATGAGACTGCTCAACCTCGTATTTCTGCTTGGCTCGTTGGCGGCGTGTAGCGGCGATCGGCCGCCACCCGAAACTGCCGCCAACACTGCTCGCGTAAGTACGAGCGCGGGAAGCGTCACCCGGAGCGCGGCCGACACGATCGGTTACCCGGTCATTCGCGCGCTGTATCTCAATCGTTTCGCGCCGCAGAGCCCGCGCAAGATGCGGCACTTGTTTGCCATCGCCGACTCGACTGAGATCAACGGGTTCGTGATCGACATGAAAGACGAGTTCGGATTGAACTATCGGTCGGCGAATCCGGCGTTCAGAAAGAACGCGGGCGGCACGCATGGCATGGTTGGCAACGTCCGCGCGCTCGTTGATTCGCTGAAAGCCCATGGGATCTTGGCCATCGCACGGATCGTTGCATTCAAAGATCCCGTGGCGGCGCAAGTGAATCCCGATTGGACGATCCGCCGCGAGGACAGCACCATCTGGCGAGACAAGGAAGGCCTCGCCTGGGTCAGCGCCCACAACAAGAATGTGTGGGAGTACAACCTTGGGGTCGCCGAAGAGTTGGTGAAGCTCGGCTTCGAAGAGATCCAGTGGGATTACATCCGGTTCCCTGAGCCGTACCGCAGTTTGCCGAAGCAGGTGTTCGCCGGCGCCACGCTGTCGAAACCCGACGCGCTGGCCGCGTTTCTCGAGCTGGCGCAAGCACGGCTCTCGAAGCTCGGTGCCCGGAACACCGCCGATGTTTTTGGGCTCGTCACCACGGTCCGCGGGCCGCTCGAGGTCGGGCAGTATTGGGAGAAGGTCTCGCCCCACGTCGACGTCGTCCTACCGATGGCGTATCCGTCACACTACCCACGCGGCGCGTTTGGCATAGACCGTCCAAATACCGAGCCGTATCAAGTGCAGAAGACCGCGCTCGATGCCGCTCGCACCCGCGATGAGAAGCTCGGCATCACCAAGGCCGAGCACGTGCGGCCGTGGATCCAGGCATTTTCTCTTGGAAAGCCCGTCTACGGGGCCGAGCAGGTGAAGGCGCAGAAGCAGGCGATCTACGACGCGGGGTACAAGGGATGGGTGCTCTGGAGCCCGGGCTCGATGTATGACGCGTTCCTTCCTGCGCTCGAGCCGAAGAGCGCGTTGCCACGCTAGCTGCCGAGATCCTATCTAGCGATGTCGGCTACGGCGTGCACGACTCGATCGATCTCGTCGTGTGTCGTGTACGCGCTGCAGCCGACGCGTACGACGCCGTCCGGCCCAACGCCCAGTCGCTCGATGACGGTCGCCGCGTAGAAGTCGCCGTGCGAGACGAAGAGGCCTCGCTCCGAGAGCGCGACGGCCACGTCGTCGCAAGATCGGCCGGCCACGCGAAACGAGAGCGTTGGTGTGCGTGGCCCCTCGCCCGGAGGAAGACCAAAACAGCGCACGCCGTTGATCGCCCCGAGCCCATCCCAGAGCCGGCGGAACAACTCGGACCCGCGCTCGTGAAGGGCCTCGAACGTCCGTGCCAGCGCGGCCCGCGTTCCCAGCTCCGGATTCTGCGCCAGGAACGCGAAGTACTCGACGGCCGCTCCGGCGCCCACGATGCCCTCATGATTCTGCGTTCCCGTCTCGAGCCGTTCGGGAGACTCCTCGGGCGCGGGCTCCAGCTTCGGCGCGTCGAGGGTCTCGATGAGCTCGCGCTTGCCCCACAGGACACCGATGTGCGGTCCGTAGAACTTGTACGCGCTGCAGGCGAGGAAATCGGCGTCCAACGCTTTCACGTCCACGAGCACATGCGGTGCGTAGTGCACCGCGTCGACGAACACCAGCGCCCCATGCGCGCGCGCCAGCGCGGATACCCGGGGAACGTCCACGATCGTGCCGAGCGCGTTGGACGCGGCGCCGATCGCGACGAGGCGCGTCCGCGCCCCGATCTTCGCCTCGAGATCGTCGAGATCGAGCGTGCCGTCCTCGGGGCGCATGCGCGCGACCACGACGCGGACGCCGCGCTCCCGCTCGAGCGCCCGCCACGGCGCGACGTTGGCATGGTGATCGAGCTCGGTGACGACGATCTCGTCGTTCGTTCCCCAGCCGCGGCCGAGGGCCCGCGCCAGGTGGAACGTCAGCGTCGTCATGTTCGCGCCGAAGGCGATTTCGTCGGCCGCGCCGTTCACGAAATCGGCGAGATACTGGCGCGCCTTCAGGATCAGCGCGTCCGTTTCCTCGCTCGTGGGATATCGCCAATGCGTGTTCGCGTTGTGGCGGACGAGGTACTCGCTCATCCGTTCTACGACGACCTGGGGGACTTGTGTGCCTCCCGGTCCGTCGAGATACGCCACCGGCTGGCCGCGGTGCCGCCGCAGCAGTGCCGGGAAGCTCGAGCGAATCGGCTTCGTCCCGGCGACGGGGATCTCTCCGACCACTCGAACCTCACTCACGTGATCTCCCTCCCCGCCCATCTCTCGATCACTTTCACGGCTTCGACATGATCCGCCTCTTCTCCGAGCTCTTGTCGGGCGAGCGTGCAGAGGTCGGCCACGAGCTGCGTCAGCGGAGCGGGGACTCTTTCGTCGCGCGCGATCTGCGCGGCGATGCGCGCGTCCTTGTCGAGCAGCGCGAGCCGGAACGTCCGGGGAAACTTCCTGGTGAGGACGCGCTCCGGAAACAGATTCATGGATGCGTTCGACCGGCCGCTCGAGGCGTTGATGACATCCAGCGCGACGGCCGCGGACACGCCGGATTTCGCGAGCGCCACGAGGGCTTCGCCGGTCCCCCAGATCGTCAGCGCCAGCAGCGCCTGGTTCATCGCTTTCACCGCGTCGCCGGCGCCCACCGGGCCGCAGTGCACGATCTTCTTGCCGAACGTCTCGATGACCGGCCGGACGCGCTCGAGCACGTGCGCGTCACCGCCGCACATCACGGTGAGCGTTCCCTCCTCCGCGCCGCGGACACCCCCGCTGACGGGCGCGTCGATGAACGCGACGTTCTTCGGCGCGAGCCGATCCGCGATCAGGCGTGACGTCGCGGGATCGCCCGACGTGCAGTCGAGCAGGACGGCGCCGGTCATCAGACCATCGATGAGTCCAGCGCTGAGCACCTCCGACACATCCGTCGAGGTCGAGAGGCAGGTGATCGCGACGTCCGCCTCGCGCGCCGCGTCGGCGAGTGACTTGGCTCCGCGTGCCTCATGCTCGCGCGCGAACGCAGCGGCGCGCTCGCCGGTGCGATTCCACACGGTGAGCGGGAACCCGGCGGCGGCGATGCGCCTGGCCATCGGCCTTCCGATCGATCCCAAACCGACAAACGCGACGTTCAACATGGCGCAGAATGTAACTCGCCAACCTTTGGTGCAGATCCCTCGCTTCGCTCGGGATGACGGGCGAAGCTCGGAAACGGTGTTGCCCGAATCCCATTGGGCGCCTTTCTTATGCCCTGCGCATGTCTTACGATCCTCAGGACAAGCCCCTGGCGGCGCTCGTCGCCCCGGACATTCTCGAGCTGCTCGAGGAGTCGCCGGGCGCCATCGCCGCCGAGACCGTTGAGATCCATCCCGCGGATCTCGCCGACGTTGCCGAAGCGCTGCCGAGGGGGAAGGTCGCGGCATTTCTGACCGCGCTGCCCGTCGCCCGGGCCGCGGACGTACTCGAGTACCTCGATGAGGACCTCCGCACCCAGATCCTCGAGGAGCTCCCCACCGAACTAGCGGCCGCGCTCATCTCGCAGATGACGCCGGACGATCGTACCGACGCCCTCGAGGAGATCGACGAGGCGGTCGCCGAGGAGATCGTGTCGGAGCTGCCGCCCGAGGCGCGTGAGGAAACGCAGCGGCTGCGGCAGTTCGCGCCCGACACCGCCGGCGGTTTGATGACGACGGAGTTCGTGTCGGTGTCGTCCGATGTGACGGTGGAGGAGGCACTCGACGCCGTGCGCGTGCTGGCGCGCTCCGGCCGGCGCGAGGCGACGTACAACATTTATGCGACGGATAAGGAGGGTCGCCTGGCGGGTGTGCTGTCACTGCGCGAGCTGCTCGCCGCTCCGCCTGGCGCCAAGTTCGCTGACGTCGCCTGGACCGAAGTGGTGAGCGTTCGGCCAAGTGCCGACCGTGAAGAGGTCGCGCATACGACGGCCAAATACGATCTCGTCGCCGTGCCGGTCGTCAGCGAGAGCGGACACTTGATGGGCGTCGTCACGGTCGATGACGTCATCGACGCGATGCGTGAGGTGCAGACAGAAGACATCCAGAAGCTCGGCGGCATGGAAGCGTTGGAGGAGCCGTACATGTCGATCGGGTTCTGGGGAATGATCAGGAAGCGCGGGGGCTGGCTGTGCGTGCTGTTCGCCGGCGAGCTGCTGACGGCCAGCGCGATGCAGAGCTTCGAGGACGAGCTGGAGCGGGCGCTGGTTCTGTCGTTGTTCGTGCCGCTGATCGTGAGCTCCGGGGGCAACTCCGGGTCGCAGGCGACGTCCCTCATCATTCGGGCGATGGCGCTTGGGGAGGTCAAGCTCCGCGACTGGTGGCGCGTCGCTCTCCGGGAGCTTCCCACGGGGCTCACGCTGGGAGCGATCCTCGGTGTCCTGGGCATCCTCCGCATCGTTCTCTGGCAGCAATTTGGCCTCCGGGACTACGGCGCCTACTACCTGCTGCTCGGATTGACGGTAGGAATCGCGGTCATGGCTGTCGTGGCCTTCGGATCGCTCATCGGCTCGATGCTGCCGTTCGCACTCCGCCGGTTTGGGCTCGATCCCGCCACCGCCTCGGCTCCGTTCGTGGCGACGCTGGTCGACGTGATGGGAGTGGTCGTGTATTTCCTCGTGGCGATTCTGCTTCTGCGCGGAACGCTGCTCTGATCGCCCTCTCCGCGTGACGCACGAGACTGCCACACGCGCGGCCGCGGGCCGCGCGACGCTCCTTGTCGCGCTCAGCGCGTGCGGATTCGGCGCGATCGCGATTTTTATCACCCTCGCGACGGCGGCAGGAGCACCGCTGGTGGGGATTCTCAGCTGGCGTTACGTGGTGGCAACGGCAGTGCTCGCCGCGTTGGCGTGGGTCGCGAAGGTGCTGCGCTTCGACCGCTCCGCGTTGCGCGTGATGGTTTTCGCGGGGCTCGGGCAGTCGGTCATCGCGGTGGTGAGTCTCAGCGCGCTTCGGTATATCCCGGCTGGAACGTTGTCTTTTCTGTTCTACACGTACCCGGCGTGGGTGGCGATCATTGCGCGCGTCCGGCACTCGGAGCCGTTGACGCCGGCGCGTCTGTTGGCGCTCGTGCTGTCGCTCGCCGGGATCTTCGTCATGGTGGGAGCGCCTGGCGGCGCCACGCTTCATCCGGTCGGCGTCGCGCTTGCCCTGATCGCGGCGCTCCTGTACGCGATCTACATCCCGATGATCGGTGAGCTTCAACGGAATCAGTCGCCCGTTGCCACGGCGACGTACATGTCAGCTGGCGCCGCGATGCTTCTGGGCATTGTAGCCGCCGCGAGGGGGGAGCTGACGGTTCAGATGCACGTCACCGCGTGGTATGCCATCCTGGGACTCTCCCTGATTTCGACGGTTGGCGCGTTCCTGATGTTCCTGAGCGGCCTTCGCGTGCTCGGCCCCGTGCGAACCGCCATCGTCTCCACGATCGAGCCGTTCTTCACGTTGTTGCTCGGCGCCTGGCTTCTCGCCCAGCCGCTCACCAGGACCACGATCGTCGGCGGGGCGTTGATCGCCGCGGCCGTCGTGCTGCTACAGCTGCGGCCAGCCGAGAATAACTCTGGACGCTCCTCCTGAATCGGCATATGGTAGTGGGACCTCGCCGCTAGAGGTCGCGGTTTCACGCAGCTAGTTGGCCCACTCTTCGTGGAGGTCCAAATGGTTCGGCGTGTCGCGATGATCTTTGGTATCGTGTTCCTGCTCGTTGGTATTCTTGGCTTTATCTCACCCGGCGGCATGGAGATGGGCGCTGATCCGGCGCCGGCCAAGCTCCTCGGACTGTTCGAGGTGAACCTCCTGCACAACATCGTGCACCTGCTGTTCGGCGTCTGGGGACTCGTCGCGTCCCGGTCGTTCGCGGGCGCCAAGATGTTCGCACAGGTCGGTGGAGTGATCTACATCGTGCTGGCGGTCCTCGGGTTCGTAGCGCCGACGACGTTCGGACTGATCCCGATCGGCGGAAACGACATCTGGTTGCACGCGGTGCTCGGGCTCGTGCTCGCCGGAGTCGGATTCACGGCGAAGGCGGAGACAGCAGCGCCCGTGACTGCCATGTAGGACGTTCTGAACGGCGGAAATGTTTTTACGCCCCTACCGTCTCCGCCTCTCGGGCCGCGGTCTCCCAGCGTTCGGCCGTCTCGTAATCCGCCATGCCGATAATTCCAGTCTCGAGCCAGGCATGCTCGCCCCTGAGCACTTGTTGGCTGAGTTTGTAGACCTGGCCGTCCGTCGGACCGAATAGGTGGTCGAAGAGATCGTCGATGCGAAGTCGCGCCTCGCGGCAAAACACGTCCGCGAGCGCGATCGCACCGGTGTTGCCGCGCTTGGCCTCGAGCTGCGCACGCGAGCACGTGGCCGCGATGGCGAACAACTCGGCGCCGATGTCCACCGCGCGGAAGAGCACCATCTGCTTCCGCTCGAGCTTCGGTCCGTACCGGACCATCGCGTGAAAGAGCGATCGTCCCAATTTGCGCGTATGGCGTTCCGCGTACCGCAAATGCCTCGCGAGCTTCCCAAACTCTGAAAACGACGTCGGGAGCTGTCCTCGTCCGACCCAACGGGCGGGATACCAAAACGGATAGAATTTCAGGACGCGTCCAAACGCCGCGCGCTTCTCGCTGCCGCTCGCCTTCTTGTCCACCAGCGCGAACGCCGTCTTGAAATGGTGATCCACGGCTTCACGCGCGATGAAGAGCCGCATGATCTCCGATGAGCCCTCGAAGATCAGATTGATGCGGGAGTCGCGCATCGCGCGCTCGATCGGAATCGGCTTTTCGCCGCGCGCCCGGAGCGAGTCGGCGGTCTCATAGCCGCGTCCCCCGCGGATCTGCAGCGCGTCGTCCACGATGCGCCAGCCGTGCTCGGTGTTGTACATCTTGGCGATCGCGGCCTCGAGGCGGATATCGTAGCCACCCTGCTCCGCCAAACCGACGGTCAGGCCGGAGATGGCCTCCATCGCGAAGGTATTCGCCGCCATCAGACCGATTTTTCGGGCGATCGCCTCGTGTTTGCCGATCGGCGCGCCCCACTGCACGCGCTCGAGCGCCCACTCGCGCGAGGCCTGCAGTAACGCCTTCGCGCCACCCGCGGCGCTGGCCGGCAAAGTCAACCGGCCCGTGTTCAGCGTGATGAGGGCGAGCTTGAGTCCCTTCCCCTCGCCCCAAAGAATGTTCTCGCGCGGCACTTTCACATTGGTGAAGCGCACCACGCCGTTTTCGATCGCCTTCAGTCCCATGAAGCGGCAGCGGTGCACGATCTCGACGCCGGCCCACTTCCGCTCGACGATGAACGCCGTGATCTGCTTCCGCGGCTTTCCATCGACCATGACGTCGGGCGTCCGGGCCATCACGACGAAGAGATCGGCGCGCGTCCCGTTCGTGCACCAGAGCTTCTCGCCATTCAGGAGGTACGATCCGTCGTCGGTGGGCGTGGCGGTCGTCTCCAAGTTCGCGGGGTCGGAACCCGCATCGACTTCCGTCAGCGCGAACGCCGAGATGGCGCCCTTCGCGAGCCGCGGAAAGTATTCCTTCTTCTGCTCATCGGTTCCGAAGAGCTTCAACGGCTGCGGCAAGCCGATCGACTGGTGGGCCGACAGGAGCGCGGTGAGCGAGCCGTCCTTCGACGTCACCAACGCCATCGCTTTGACATAGCTGGAATACGACAGCCCGAGTCCGCCGTACTCTTTCGGGATCTTGATGCCGAAGGCGCCCATCTCGCGCAACTCCTGGACGTACTCCTCCGGGATTTCGCCCGTCCGGTCGACCATATCGGAGTCCACTCGCTTGAGGAACTCCGTGAGCTTCTCCATGAATGGGGCCGCGCGTCTCTGTTCCTCCGGATCTTCCTGCGGGTACGGATGAATGAGGTGCAGCGGAAAACGGCCAAGAAAAAGCTCGGCCACGAAGCTCGCGCCGGACCATTCGCTTTCGCGGGCCGCCTCGGCGACGTCGCGCGCTTCCGTCTCGGTTGCAAGCTGCTGTTTGGAGGCCATGGGACAGATCTATGTGAAGTGTCTGAATGTAAACGGCTTTCGTGACGGCTATGCACCTGTCGAGCCAGTGCCCCGCGATCCAAATCCCTGGATCAGCACGATCGCGGCACCAATCAGCGCGATCGCCGCAAAGGCGAACCATTGGATCGCGTAGCCGAGGTGCGGACCGGCGTCGACACTCGGCATCGTCAGTCGTGCCGGGGCTCCATCCGAGGCCGAGTCCAGGGCAACCACGTATCGGGCGCTCACGGGATAGGGAAGCAGTTCCTGGACACCGTGGAAGCTGAGATGCCGAAGTTTGCGTTCGCTCGCGCGAGGCTCAGGCGACGGCGAATCGGTCGGCAGCGAGTTCACATACCCGTTGAAGCTGGCCCGCGTCTCGCGCCAACGCGCGCGATCGATCGTCGCGGCGTCAGGTGCGTAGACCCAGCCGCGAATCACGATGACGGCGGTGTCCGACGATGGGCGACGCACGGGCGTCAGGATGTAGACACCGGGCGACCCGTTTCTGGAACGGCCCGTGTAGAGAATGTCGTGCTCGTAGTCCGGCGTGCCGGCCACGGTCGCGCGCCTGAATCCGCTCGTGTCTCGCAACTGCTCGAAGGCGGTCACCGGCTCGGCCAGTCGGGCGATCAGCTCGGCGCTACGCGCGCGTCGCTCCGCGAGCCGATCGAGTTGCCAGAACCCCAGACGAACGAAGAGCGCGGCCAATACAACCGCTACCGCGACGAACACCGATACCTTGAATCGCACTCGCGGCTAGCGTGTCGCGGCCGGAGGCTCCGCGACGGAGAGGGCAAACGCGCCGGTGAGCACGCGTCCGTTCCGCTTCACCTGCACGAACAGGCGATAGCTCCCCGCTCTCGGAAACGCGTAGGGGAACTCGACCGTCGAACTGACCGAGTCGGGTTTCGCGGCGGGGAGCACGGACGCCATGTCATGCATCGAGTGCGTGGCGAGTTGCAGCCTCCCCGCGGCCGTCGTGTCACCGCGGTCGCGAGCGAGAAAAGCTTCCCGCGCGGCGTTCGTGATCGTGCCCATCGGATGAAGGTGCACGTATACGGCGCCGTCCAGACGCACGACCACGCCGTGCGCGGTCATTCCGAGATATGGCTCGAGCTCCGCGGGCCGGCCGTCCGGATTCCGAACGTTGATCCGGATCGTCGCTTCGGTCCGAGCTTGGATCGGACCGGTCGGAATGATCTCCAGCGCCATCGTGGATCCGTCCGCGAGCGTCGCGGTCAAATCGCGCGACGCGTCTCCGACGAACCACGCATCGTCCGGATCCCTGAGCGGCGCGGACGATCCGGACCCCCCTCGGTCAGGGAGCGTCACGGAGCCCACGAGCGTGCGCTCGAAACCCGTTTCGTGTACGACGTCCGCGAACACGTGGTACTGTCCTCCCGGGATCGCGGGCAGCGTCGTCACGAGCGCCGGAATCGCCGACGTATCCGTTGGCTGCGGATGCAGGTGCGCGAAGGCACGAGCGTCGTCGGCGCGCACGAGAAAGAGGTGCATCAACTTCCCGTGGTCCGCCACGAGCGCGGACGGGCGCCTTGGCGGCTGCCACAGCGTATCCGATGCCTGGACATCCAGCGTGGAGCCGCGAAGCGCAAGTTTGAGCGGCGAGGGCCGATACATGGTGCGCTCGTAGTCCCTGTCGACGGCCCGCCACCAGCGCGCGCCTCCAAGCAGCGCCAGCGCGATGATGGGAATAGCGATCGCGGCAACGCGCCGGGCGCGGCTCCGTCGAACGGGATCCAGCGAATGGCTGGCCTCCACCAGACTCTCGCCCGCGCCCTTGTGGACGATGTTCACCAAGCCGGCGCACAGCACGAAGGCCAGCGCCACGAGCAGTCCGCCAAGCACGGGATTCATCTCCAGACGGCCGGTCGCCACGGACGCCACGGGCACGAGCACGTTCGCCTTGCCTCGCGGTCCCTCGACGATGACGTCGACGCTGTACGCTCCACGCTGCATCAACCAGAGCGATCCCGCGAAGGTGCCGGAGTCACCTTCTACCCGGCGGGTGTCGTCGGCGGAGGGAGCTCCCTTGGAACCCGCGCGCCAGAACACCGGCCGGATCGAAACGCGATGGACGTCGGCGGGCGCGCGCACGGTGACGCGTGCGATTCCCGGCACGACTTCCGGGGGTCGCACGACCACGCGGATGTCATATGCCCCCGCGCGCCCCGTGAAGTAAACGTCCGGAGAGCCGATATGCGCCGACAGCAGCACCGCGAGAACCGCGACTCCCGGCACCCTCCACCCCGCACCCTGCACCCTCGTCATCGCCTCACCTTCGTCATCCACGTTCCGAACCAGAGCCCGAGGTACGCCGAGAGCGCCCCCGTTCCCCACGCGTCCAGCAATTGGAATCCGAGGTTATCGGTGTCTTGCCAGCTTCGGCTCCACTCCACGCCCGACGGAGACATCCAGTACACGAAGTTTTCCGCGTTGAACAACCAGTTCCGCGCCGTTTCCGACATGAGAAAGCTCGCGAACGGCCACTGCGCGGCGATGAACAGCGCCAGAAATACCGCGGAGAGAATCGGTGCGAGGAACAACGGACGTGCCCGCACGCGCCGCAACACGATATCGACGCCCATCGCCGGTACGACGAGGAGCACCGGGAACGACATCGCGACCATCCTGGTGATCGGCTGATAGATCGGCCCTAGCTTCGGCGTCGCGGGAAAGAGTTGTATGACCCACATCAGGACCAGCATGACCGACATGAAGATTCCGGCCGTGAGCGTCGCCGCCCATTTCATCTTCGACGCCCGGGCCATCATCACCAGGGCCATCGGATAGGCGAGCATGGATACGCGATAGAACCCGCCGCTGTGCTGGAGATTCTTCCCGCTGAACTCCGTGAGCATGATCGAGCGGTCCATCAGCATCATGGCGCCGGCCACGAGCAGCAGCCACATCGCGACCCTGCGCTGCTCGCCCTCGCGATTCTGCTGCGCCAACGACAAGAGAAGCGCGCCAACGCTGATCGCGCCGATCCCCAGCGCAAGCACCGTGTGCGGCGGGCTGATGATCCGGACGTCGAGCCCGTACGCGTCGTGCCACCAGTTGTCGAACGGCGCCGACGTGACCATCGCCAGGCAGCCCCAGATGCACACCCAGGCGCCGAGCGGCGCGCGGAACCCCCAGAAGCGCACCGCGGCGTCGTGCGCGCGGAGATCCCTCCCGAAGGTCGTGCGGAGGGCGACATAGCCCGACGTGAGCCCCGCAATCAGTCCCCCGGCCTGAATCAACAGGTGTGCGGGTGTCCAAAACGAGTCCCGGCCGATCGACATGTGCCACGAGATGTCCCAGTACACGCCGACCATGACGCAGACCGCCGCACAGACGACGGTGGGCGCGTGCCACGCGAACGGAGGCGCCGTCGAGATTTCCTCGACGATCGGACGCGTCGCGTATTTGGGGGTCGTGCGCCGAGCGACGGTTTCCATCAAAAGAGCGTCATCTGTTCGCCGAGCTGCTCGGGGTCGACTGGAGTGAGGCTGAGCATCCGCTGGAGCTCGCGAGCGGACGAGGGAGAGTGCCCAGCGAAGTGATTGTTGACGTAACCGTACACCGTGCGACCGCGGCCGGCGAGATGCGAGAGGACTCCGGTCCACAGCTCGAGCTCCCGGGAGCGGTCGATCTGAATGCGAGAATAATCGACAATCTCCCGATCCGCGCCCATCCAGCGGATGTAGGAGAAATCTGCGGTGGGCCGCTCCGCCAGCGCCAGCATTTGCCTGCGCGGAATCCACCGCGCGTCGGTGAGCGCGAGGGCGACATGGTGCTCGGAGAGCAGCGCGATCATGCCGTCGTGAAGCCATCCCTTGTCGCGAAACTCGATTGCGAAGGCGATGTCTTCGGGCAGCGTCGGGAAAAACTTGGCGAGCGCCGGCAGCTCGCTGGGATGGAAATCGGGACCAAGCTGAATCAGCACGGGCCCGAGCTTGTCCCCCAGTTCCCGCGCGCGGTCGAAGAACTCTTTCGTCAGATCGCCGACTTCGCGGAACCTTCGCTCGTGCGTGATCTCCTGGGGCATCTTCAGCGAGAAGATGAATCCCGGCGGCGTGCGCTGCGCCCAGGCGCGAATCGTCCTGGATGGCGGCACCGCGTAGAACGTGGAATCCACCTCCACGGTATCGAACGCGCGCGCATACACCGTGAGAAAATCGACGGCCCTGGTTCCTTCAGGGTAGAACGGTCCGACCCACGCGTCGTAGTTCCACCCTTGCGTGCCGAGCCGAATTGGTGCTGGCATGATCCAATGGGTTCTTCGCGGCAACGAAAGTCAAGCGTTCAAGCGGTCTCGATCTTGCCCTTTTTTCCTACACGATGAGCGACGACACGGACCAACCCAGCACCGCCGATCACGTCGGACAAGCCGCCGGCGGAATCACAGGCGTTCTCGCGGGCGCGGCCATCGGTTCGACCGCGGGCCCGATCGGCACCCTCCTCGGCGGCGTGGCGGGGGCGATCGGCGGATGGTGGAGCGGACGCGCCATCGCCGAAGCCGCCGAAGACATCACGTCAGCGGACGATCAATACTTCCGCGACCATTTCGCCAGCACGGGCGACGCGCGGCGGACATACGACGACGCACAAGCCGCCTACTACCTGGGCCACGTTGCCGCCGCGAATCGGGACTACTCGTCGTTCGACCAGGTCGAGACCGAGTTGTCGCGCGGCTGGAATTCAGGCGCGAAGAGCCAGGGAGAGTGGCATGCGGTTAGAGACTATGCGTCAGTCGGCTTCGATCGCGGACGCGAGCGGCGAAGGAAACCACGGCACGAGTAGCCAGACCTTAGAAACCTCAGGTCAGGAGTTCCTCAGTACTCGGAGGCCCGCTCGAGTGTCCGGAAGCGAGTAGGGAGCCTGCTTGAAAGCCTTGAGTCCTCGCTGCACCAACCAGAGCCCGAGTGCCACTTCCAAAGCCGCGGTCAGCATCGCGCCGATCCAGTAGTGGCCGTTGGCCACTCTGCCGAGCAGCGTCGCGAAGAACAGCGTGAACGCGACCAGCGACACGACGGTGATCCCGAAGGCAATTCCCAGCCACATCGCACCGCGGCTCGCGCGCTGGACGCTCTCGGCGCTCTCGAGCTTCGCCAGACGCGCTTCGTCCTTGAGCAGCCGCTTCGAATCGTCGCCGAGCTGGCGCACGAGGTCGGTGACGCCTTTGTCGGGATCGATCGGAACTCGCTGAGCCAATGTCGTCTCCATGCTCGCCGGATACTCCGTTCGGCGCGCAAGGAGCGGGCCGTCAGCGACCAGGCTTTGGGCGTTTGATTGAAATGGGCGCGACGAGAATCTGCGAGGCCAGCTCGGGACCGATCGTGCGGCTCGCGTCGTCCACGTTCAAGGCAATCGGGCCCTCGAACGGCTCGCGCGCTTCGACCTTCACTTCCGCACCCGGAACGATGCCGAGCTCAGCGAGGTAGCGGAGGCGATCGGGATTGTCATCGTTCACGCGTTCGACGCGCGCGGACTCGCCGGCATCCAGCGACGACAGCGGCACGGCAGGGCGTTCCTGGAGCGTGCCCTCACGTGTTGGAATCGGTGCGCCGTGCGGATCCGTCTCGGGCTCGCCGATGGCAGCCGCCATGCGATCGATGAGCTCGTCGGAGGCGGCATGCTCCAGCCGCTCAGCTTCATCGTGCACCCGGTCCCATGAGTAGCCGAGGGCAGAGGTAAGATACGACTCGATGACGCGATGCCGGCGCAGCGTCTTGAGGGCGGCGCGGCGGCCGGCAGTCGTAAGGCGGGCGCCATGATAGCGTTCGTGCGTGATCAGCCCCTGATCCGCCAAACGTCGCACCATCCCGCTCACCGATGCCGGCGCGATGGCGAGCAGACCCGCTATGGCATTCGTCTCGGCGGGTTTGCCCGAGCGCTCCAGCTCGTAAATCGCCTTGAGATAGTCTTCGACCGGCCCAGTGAGCTCGGGCCCGGGCTTCGGCACCCTCGCGGCCGTCACGACCGCTTGTCCGTGGCCGCGGCACGACGTTCCTGCGTGTCGCGCTCGGCGTCGTGGCCGCGGACGAGCAGAACCGGTACTCGCGTGATGTGACGGACTTCGTTAGCGACGCTGCCATAGAGAAGATCTTTCACGAACCGATGGCCGTGCGTGGACATGGCGATCAAATCACAGCCCTCGCGATCCGCCGCCTCCACGATCTCCTTCGACGGATCGCCGCCCGCGAGCACACCGTCGGCCTCTATGCCGTCGCGCTCCATCTCGGCGGTGATCCGCTCGAGATACCCCAGGTCGAGCCGCATCTCCTCCGACTCTCGCAACTCGAGCTGCTTTGCGTTGCGCGCGGCAAAGCCGTCGGCCACGTGGATCAGAACGACCGACGCGCCACACAGCTTCGCGAGCCCGCGCACGTGCTGCAGGATCGCCTCGTCGTACGGCGAGTTCTCGACCGGCACCAGGATGCGCTTGTACGTCATTCGAGCCATCCGCGGAACGTCTGGAACAGCAGCCACGCGTTCAGCGACGCGATGACGAACGCGACGGCGTACGCGAGGATCTTGACCCACATGGGATTCACGAACTCGCCCATCTTGACGCGATCCGATGTGAACATCACGAGCGGGAACACCGCGAAGGAGAGCTGGAGGCTGAGAATGACCTGGCTCAGGATCAGGAGCTTCGCCGTGCCGCTTTCGCCGTAGATAATAGCCACGATGACCGCCGGCACAATCGCGATGCCGCGCGTGATGAGACGGCGCAGCCACGGACGCAACCGGATGTTCAGGAACCCCTCCATCACGATCTGGCCGGCCAGCGTCCCGGTGAGCGTCGAATTCAGTCCGGACGCCAACAGCGCCAGGGCGAAGACGGTGCTCGCACCCGCGCCGAGCAACGGCGTGAGCAGCATGTACGCGTCCTGGATCTCCGCGACTTCCGTGCGTCCGCTGCGATGGAACGTCGCCGCGGCGACGATCAGGATCGCGGCGTTGATGAACAGCGCGAAGCTGAGCGCCACGGTCGAGTCGAGAAAAGCGAACTTGAACGCCTCGCGCTTTCCAGCTGAAGTCTGCTCATACTGTCGCGTCTGCACGATGGACGAATGGAGATACAGGTTGTGCGGCATGACCGTCGCGCCGAGGATGCCGATCGCGATGTACAGCATCGTCGGATTCTTCAGGACCTCGGCGGTGGGCACGAAGCCACGGATGACGCCGCCGATGTCCGGCTTGGAGAGCAGGATCTCGAACAGGAAGCAGGCACCGACCGTGGCGACCAGCGCGATCACCAGCGCTTCGACCAGCCTGAACCCCTTGTTCTGGAGATACAGCACGAGCATGACGTCGATCGCGGTGATCACGACGCCCCAGGCGAGCGGGATGCCGAACAGCAAATTGAGCGCGATCGCGGCCCCGATGACTTCCGCGAGGTCGCACGCCGCGATGGCGACCTCGCAGAGGATCCAGAGCGCGAAGTTGGTCGTTGGCCCGTAATGATCGCGGCAGGCTTGCGCGAGGTCGCGTCCAGTCACGATCCCGAGCTTGGCGGACAATCCCTGAAGCAGGATCGCCATCAGGTTCGACAGCAAAATCACGCACAGCAGCGTGTAGCCGAACATCGAACCGCCGGCGAGGTCGGTCGCCCAATTGCCGGGATCCATGTACCCGACGGCGACGAGATACCCCGGACCCGCGAAGGCGAGCGCCTTACGCCACCACGTCGCGTGTTTGACGGGGACGCTCCGATAAACCTCGGCGAGGCTGGGCGCGACACGCGCGTGTCGCCAGCCCGGTCCGGGAGCAACCGGAAGCGTTTCGGCTTGAGGTTCAGGCTTTACTTGCGGCGTCGCCATGGGGAAATCAGACTAAATCATAAGTTAGGCTAGACTAACTTATCCCTGTCGGAGATCGGCCGCAATGGTGCGCTGAGCTTACGTGGTCCGTCGTGTGTCGCACGACGCACGGCTGTTTATGCCATGCGATCCAAGAGCTGTCTCAACACGCGCTCCGTAAGCCCCCAGACGAGGTACTCACCGTGCGTGAACGTGCTCACCTCACGATCGACGCCGCGCATGTGAACGGTTCCCATCGCCCACGCGGTCTGTTCTTTCAACGCCGAGAGGGGGACCCAGAACGCCGCCGCGACTTCGACGCTTTGCACGATTTCGACATTGGACGGTACGGCCGCCACGAATGGCCGGATCACGATGGGCGGCAACACCGGCGTTCGCGGACTGATATCGTCGAGCGTTCCCAAGAGGCGTCCGACACGCGCGAGATCGATTCCCGTCTCCTCCCACGTTTCCCGCATCGCGGTGTGAGCGAGGTCGTGATCGCCGGGCTCCATGCGTCCGCCGGGACACGCGATCTGCCCGCTCCACGGATCGCGTTCGGCCTCCGCGCGCTTGATCATGAGCAGCTCGGGCTCCCGCAGCGCCCCGATTCGCAGCACGAGGGCGATCGACGCCAAGCGCATCGTCGGGTCTGGCTGGATCTCCTTTCCGGACGACCGCTCCAGCGCGCGGGTCAGTCGGGCGACGTCCGGGTTCGCGAGCAGGGCGTCGAGCGTCACGACCGGCGTGGAGTCACTCGACCTCTCCGCCCTCCGCGACCCAGCCGCTGAATCCCTCGCGCAGGGATCGGACGTGCTCATAGCCCATGATCCGCAGCACGTCCGCGGCGAACGCGGAGCGGTTGCCGTTGGCGCAGTAGACGACGACGGACTTCTCGCGCGGGACGAGCGCTTCGACGTTCTTCTCCAAATTGCCGCGGGAGACCGTGACGGCGCCGGGGATCTTGCCGAGGTTGTACTCCTGCGGCTCGCGCACGTCGAGGAAGACGACGTCCCCCGTCGTGTGTCGCAGCGCGAAGGAATCCTTGACGCCGATTTCCTTCACCCGCGCTTTGGTCTCGGCGAGCAGCTCCTGGTAGCTTTTCATGTCAGCACGGTGAGGCGTTTTTCGCCGGCATCCAGCTCTGCTTCCGCTCCCAGCGGGAGACTCCATTGGTCGTCGATGTGTCCCATGGGGATACCACAGAGCGACGGGATGCCCGTGAATTCCGCGGCCTCCCGGAGAATGTCGGTGATGGATCGCGTCCCGCCCAGGGTCTTGTCTTCTGTTTCGCCGACATTCGTGAAGGATCCGAACGCGAGCCCGGCGCACCGCTGCAGGTCGCCGGACAATCTGAGCTGGAGCAACATCCGCTCGATGCGATACGGAGCCTCGTTGACGTCTTCCAGCACGAGAATCGCGCCCGCGTAGCGCGGTTGGAAGGGTGTTCCATGGAGAGCGCATAGCAACGCGAGATTCCCGCCGACGAGACGCCCGCGCGCCCGGCCGGGAACCAGCGTTTGCGCCGCCGGCACGTCGCCGCAGGGATTTGCTTCGCGTGCGGCCGCCGCGCGCAGCGAGCGGCCGCTGAACGCCGTGAGCTTGCTGCGCGCGGTCGGCCCGTGGATGCTTTCGAGATTCGCGTGAACGGCGATGGCGCAGTGGAGGGCCGTGATGTCGGAGTAGCCGATCACTGCTTTGGGGCGGCGCCGGAGCGCCTCATAGTCGACGCCCTCGAGCAATCGCATCGCCCCGTAGCCGCCACGAAGGCACCAGACGCCGGCGATGCTGTCGTCACGCAGCGCTTCGTTGAGGTCGGCGAGACGTTCCGAGTCGGCGCCGGCAAAGTACGTCTCGCGCGCCCGTGAGTGAGTCCCCACGACGGGCTCCCAGCCGAGCGACCGCACGTTGTCGATCGCTCGGTCGAGGTCGGCCGGGAGCTTGAGGGGACCCGCCGGTGCGACGAGGGCGACGCGCGCATCTGGGGGAATGGCTGGGTAAGGACGCATGAAAGAGCGCGGCAACCTAGGGAGGCAGACTGAAGCGGTCAATCGTAAACATGTTGGGCTGATGGCATTTGTCCTGCCTTCTCCGGCTGCCGGATGCGCGAGTGCGCGCCGAAAAGCCAACCTAGTAGGAGGTTACGATGACGGATCGTGATGACAACCTGGACAACTCCGGTCGCCCCGATGAATCCGGTATCACCGGAGATCTGTCGGACCAGGACAGTGGCATGAGCGGCTCGAAACCCGACCGCGACGAGAGCGACGTCGGATCGGACAAGGGCACGAGCGGCACGTCTGGCGATCCTGGCCAGTCAGAGACCAGCGGCGACGACCTGGGTAGCAGCCGTGAGAGCGGCCGCAGGGGCAGCAGCGGGAGCGAGAGCGGCTCGCAGAGCGACGGACAGAGCGGCAGTAAGGGTGGCTTTGGCGACCCCACGCCCAGCAACAACTAGTCTCCGTCATCGCTCACACAAATATAGAAACGAGGTTCGCGGCGCCGCCGCGGACCTCGTTTCATTTTCTGCCTGATTTCCGCTCATACCGGCAACGCCATGGTGCCGGGAGTCTCGCTTGATTCGCATACGATCGGCGGGTGCTCACGATGCGCGCCGCCGCCGCCCTTCTCTCGTCGTCCCGCTCTCTCGAAAGTCTCGCCGCCGTGGTCCGTGCGGCCGTGCCGTTCGATGACCTCGGCGCGATCGACCGCGCGACTCACGACGCTCTGGGATTGGGGGGCGTCGGGGAGCTAGACGGCTGGAAACGCGCCGAGCTTGCCGCGGCGATGGGTTGTGTGCGGGTGCTCGTGCTGCAACTGGGAACGGACGAGTCGATCCGCGAAGCACTCCAACGTCTCGCGCGGCGCTTCACCTCCAGGGCACCCCACGTATTGTGGCTGGTTGCCGCCATCGACAGATCCGGTGCGAACGCCGGAATAGTCGCCTGGTCCTTCGAGACGCAAGCTGCTCGCGTCGCGTCATTCCTTTGGGAGCCGGATCGCGTCTTCGACTCGGACGCGGAGACGCTCTGCGCACTCGCGGCCATTCGGGCCGACGAGGACGAGCTGTTTCACGCGCGCTGCATCGAAGTGCTGGGACGCGACGCACTCACGCGCCGATTCTACCGGGCGCTTGAAGCGCAAGTCAGCGGCCTTGCGGGCACGCTGTCCGCCCGAGTCGGGACGGAGGCGGCTCGGGAGGTCGCGCTGCTGTACGCGTCGCGTCTGCTGTTCCTGCGATTCCTCGAGGCGAAAGGCTGGCTCGATGGCGACCGGGGCTTCATCGCAACGCGCTTCGACACCTGCATGGCACGGGGCGGCGAGTTCCATCGGCGCGTGCTGCTGCCGCTGTTCTTTGGTACCCTCAATACGCCGCCCGCCAAGCGCGCCGGTGCCGCGAGCGCCTTTGGCCGCATTCCCTTTCTGAACGGCGGGTTGTTCGCTCGAACGCCGCTCGAGCGCCGCGTCGGTCTGTTCCGCTTTCCCGATGATCGCTTGGGCCTGCTCCTCGACGAGCTGTTCCAGCGATTTCGCTTCGTGGCGCGTGAGGACTCAGCCACATGGTCCGAGGCATCCGTGGATCCGGAGATGCTCGGCCGGGCGTTCGAGTCTCTCATGGCCGCCGGCGAGCGTCGCATGAGCGGCGTGTACTACACGCCGCACGATCTGGTCTCTCGAGTGGGAGAGCAGGCGCTGTCCACGGTGCTGCAATCGCCGACGCTTCACGCGGTTCGCGACCTCCGCGTACTGGACCCGGCATGCGGGTCGGGCGCATTTCTCGTCTACGTCCTCGAGCGGCTCGCCGACGTGCGTCGCAAGCTCGGAGAGTGTGGATCGACGTCGGGAATCCGGCGTGACGTGCTCGCCCGCTCGATCTTCGGAGTGGATCGCAACCCGACCGCCGTTTGGCTGTGCGAGCTGCGGCTGTGGCTCTCCGTCGTCATCGAAAGCGAGGAGCAGGATCCGCAACGCGTTTCGCCGCTGCCCAATCTCGACCGCAACATTCGCGTGGGCGATGCGATCGCCGGCGCCGCATTTGCGCAGGACGCGCGCGCGATCGCGGGGAGCGCACGAATGACGGAGCTGCGCCGGCGATATATCCGCGCGACCGGGACCCGGAAGCAGAGCCTTGCGCGCGCTTTGGACCGCGAAGAACGCGGGCGTGTGCTGACGCTGACGGACCGGGAGATCGATGCCACCAGGTACGCCCGTGCGGAGCGGCTCGCCGTCCAACGCGCGCGGGATTTATTCGGGTTTCGGTCTCCGCCATCGCCCGAGGCGCGACGCGAGCTGAAACACCTGCGGGAGCGGCTCCGGGCGTTGCGAAGCGAGCGTCGGCGCATTGTCGACGGCGGCGCGCTCCCTTTTTCCTTCGGGGCCGTCTTCGCCGACGCACAGGCGGCGGGCGGCTTCGACGTCATCGTCGGAAACCCGCCGTGGGTTCGGCTGCATCGCATTCCAGCCGCGTTGCGACTCCAGCTCAAGCAGCGCTACGAGGTCTATCGGTTCGCGCCGTGGGCCGCCGGTGCCGCCGGCGCGCACGCGTCTTCAGGGTTCGCCTCACAAATCGATCTCGCGGCGCTGTTCGCCGAGCGATCGGTCGCGCTGCTACGTGGAGGCGGAGCGCTCGCGCTGCTCCTGCCCGTGAAGTTGTGGCGCTCGCTCGCCGGCGGCGGACTGCGGCAGTTCCTCACGCGACGCACGCGAGTCATCAGACTGGAAGATCTGAGCGAATCCAAGCACGCCTTCGACGCAGCCGTGTACCCCTCCTTGCTGGTCGCGCGCGCCGGGGAATCCACGGACCGCGAAGTGACGCTCGCGGTTCACGATCGAGCCGCGCGCCGAGAGTGGACGGTCGCTCCGGTGAATCTCGCGTACGACGAGTCACCCGGCGCGCCCTGGATGATGCTGACACCGGAGGCGCGCGACGCGTTCGACCGCGTCCGTGACGCGGGCACGCCCCTATCGGGTTCCCCGTTCGGCGCACCCCGGCTCGGCGTCAAGTCGGGATGCAACGCGGCCTTCGTCGTCCGGATCGCCGACACCACACGCGAGCTCGCGACTGTGGTCGACGCCGATGGCGAACGCGGCACCGTCGAGCTGCGTTTGCTGCGACCCGCGCTGCGCGGTGACGCCGTCGCACCGTGGGGAATTGCCGGCGGCGGCGGAGATTGGATTCTGTGGACCCACGATGTGCGGGGAGCGCCGCTGGCGCGACTCCCCGAGCGCGCACGCGCATGGTTGCAACGGCGCTACGGCGATCTGTCGGCGCGCAGCGATGCCGGGCACGCGAGACGGTGGTGGTCGTTGTTCCGCGTGGACGCGGCTGACTCGAGGGCCACGCGTGTCGTCTGGGCCGACTTCGGCCGCCGCCCGCGCGCGCTGGTGCTCCCCGCGGGCGACCCGGCGGTACCGCTCAATACCTGCTATGTCGTGCGATGCGCCGACGAATGCGATGCCTGGGCATTGGCCGCGCTGCTCAATTCGCGGCTCGCGTCGGCGTGGCTGAACGCCGTGGCCGAACCCGCGCGGGGTGGTTATCGCCGCTATTTGGGCTGGACCGTGGGTTTGCTCCCACTGCCCACGGATTGGACGCGCGCTCGGCGCATTCTTGCCGCCGCGCGCCGCGCGGACGACGACCGGCTTCTGGACGCCGCGCTCGCCGCGTATCGCTTGCAACACTCCGATGTCGCTGCGCTGCTCGAGTGGCGCAGATGAGGATCGTTTCGGCTCCCGAGGTACGCGCCACGATCGCGGCGCACGTCATGGGTGACGCGGCAGGAGATGACACGCTGGGCGAGATCTGCCTGCATCCGCACCAGCGCGAAGCGTTGGAGCGCGTCGAGCGCTTGTTGAGCGAGCACCGCGGCGCGTTGTTGGCGGACGATGTCGGCCTGGGCAAGACCTTTGTCGCCCTCGCGCTCGCGCGGGGCGCGCGCGAGCCCATCGTGATTGCGCCGGCCGCATTGCGAGACGTTTGGCGCGGCGCGGCGCGGCGCGCCGGCGTGGCCGTGCGCTTCGTGTCCGTTGAAGCGCTCGGCCGGCACGCGGGATCCCTCCCCGCGCGCGACCCTGACTTCGTCATCGTGGACGAGGCGCATCACCTGCGGTCGCCGTCGACGAAACGTTTTTCTCGCGCGAGCGCCGTGTGCCGAGGCGCGAGAGTTCTTTTGTTGAGCGCCACCCCGGTGCAGAACAGCCTCGCCGACCTGCGCACGATCCTATCGCTCTTTCTCGGAGAGCGGGCTCGAGTCATGGAGGAGAAGGACCTCGCCCGGTACATCGTTCGTCGGACCGAACGCGATCTGGCTCGCGTGACGACGCTGGGACTACCGCGCGTCGCGGAACCCGAGTGGGTGCGGTCGATTGTCGACGTCGATTGTCTCGACCGCTTGCTCGCGCTGCCCGCCGCGGTTCCTCCGGCAGACGGTGACGATAGCGGGGTTCTGCTCACGTATACGCTCGTGCGGCAGTGGTCCTCGAGCCGCGCGGCGTTGCGCTCCGCTCTCCAGCGCCGGTTGGCCCAGGCCCGAGCGATGGAGGACGCGTTGGAATCGGGTCGTTTCCCAACGCGAGCGGAGCTGTCTGCCTGGTGCTTCGCCGACGGCGTCCAACAACTCGGCTTTCCGGAGCTGATCGTGGGCGCCGAGGCATCCGACGTCGCCGCGCTGCTCGATCAGGTGCGACTGCACGGGTGCGCCGTACGCGAGCTGCTGGCGTGGCTCGAGACGTCGGCCGATCCGGACCGGGCGCGAGCCGAGGCATTGCGTGACGTCATGCGCCGGCATCCTGGCGAACGGGTCGTGGCATTCAGCGAGCATGCGGAAACGGTCACCACGTTGTATCGCACGCTCGCCCCGGGCGCGCGCGCGGCAATGCTCACGCACGGCGGCGGCCGCGTGGCGGGAGGGATCTTGAGCCGCCGCGACGTCCTCTCTCGTTTTGCGCCGGGTGCGTCGGCCCGCACGCGGGCAAGTGAGCGCATCGACCTCCTCCTGACGACCGACGTCCTCAGCGAGGGCGTGGATCTTCAGGACGCCAGCGTTCTCGTGCATCTCGACCTCTCCTGGAACCCGGCGCGCCTGGAGCAACGTGTTGGACGGCTTCGGCGCATCGGAGCCGCGCGCGCAACGGTCGGCGTCTACCTGTTCGCGCCGCCGGCTCCCGCCGAACGGTTGTTACACATCGAACGCCGGCTCCGGCTCAAGCTCGGCGCCGCGGCCCGATCCGTAGGCGTAGCCGGAGCAATTTTGCCGGGGCTCGCGATGGTCGATGAGGAAGCTGCCACTCCACGGGAGGAACGGATCGCGGCGGCGATTCGATCGTGGCGCGGCGAAGCGAGTCCGGCAGCGGGCCTGGTCGCGTCCGCGGTGCGCGCGCCGGCGGATGCGGCACTCGCGTGCGTTCGCTCGAAGGGCTTGGTATTCCTCGTGGCGGTCGCGGGCGACGTCGTCAGCGACTCGCGAGCCGCGGTCGAGGAGCTCATCGCGTGCGCGCACGGGGATGACGCTGACGTCGATCGTGCCGCCGTTCGACGAGCGCGAGAGCGCGTAGAGGGTTGGCTCCGGCGGCGTGAGGTCTCGGACGTGCTCCATCTGCCCGCCCTGCGAGTCGCGCAATCACGGCGCGAGCTCCTTCACCGGGTCGAGACGATTTCGCGCCGCGCCGCGCGGCATCTGCAGCCGCGGCTCGCGCCCCTGATCCGCGCGGCCCGCAGCACCGCGACTGCGACGTTGTCAGCCGGCGCGGAACGTGTGTTGGACGAGCTGGCCCGCGCGCCGCTCGCGGACGACGCATGGCTGCACGCCGTCGGAGAGTTTGCGGCGCTGCACGTTCATGATCGGGCCGGCGGAGCGCCTGAGGTGCTCGCGTTATTGCTCCTCAGGTTTTCCTTCGGCGGCTGAAGATCTTCACGAGCTTGCCGACCGGATCATAGAACTCGTCCACGACCCGTTCCTTGAGCGGGATGATCGCGTTGTCGGTGATCGTGATGTGCTCGGGGCAGACCTTCGTGCAGCACTTCGTGATGTTGCAGTAGCCGATGCCGTGCTCGTCCTTGAGCTCGGGGACGCGGTCGCCCACGTCCAGCGGGTGCATCTCGAGCGCCGCCGCATACACAAAATGGCGCGGGCCCGCGAACTCCTCGTGCTTCCCGTGGTCGCGCAGCACGTGGCACACGTCCTGGCACAGGAAGCACTCGATGCACTTCCTGAATTCCTGTACGCGATCGATGTCCTTCTGCATGATGCGCCAGGTGCCGTCGGGCGCGTCGGGAGGCCGCGGCTGAAACTTCCGGATCGTGTTTTTCATGCGGAAGTTCACCGAGACGTCGGTCACGAGATCGCGCACCGCAGGGAACGCGCGCATCGGCTCGACGGTCACGGGTTTGTCAGCCGGAAGCTCGCTGAGCCGCGCCATGCACATCAGCTTTGGCTGGCCGTTGACCTCCGCCGAGCACGAGCCGCACTTCCCCGCCTTGCAGTTCCAGCGAACGGCGAGATCGGGCGCCTGCTCGGCCTGGATCTGGTGGATCGCGTCGAGCACGACCATCCCTTCGTCCACAGTCGTCTCGTACCGCTGGAGTTTGCCGCCGGCGGCATCGCCGCGCCAAACCTCGAAAGCGCGCGTCGCCTTCGCACTGCTTTTGGGCGTCGTCACTTCATCTCCTCGATGATCGATTTGAGCTCCGGAGGCATCGGCGGAATCGGCGCCCGCTCGAGCTGCATGTCGCCGTTCGGCCCCTGCTTCACGACGAGGTTGAACGAGCCGAACTCCTTGGACTTCTCGGGGAAGTCCTCGCGGAAATGTCCGCCACGGCTCTCCTTGCGCTCGATCGCGCTTCGGGTGATCGCCTCCGAAACGGTGAGCATGTGCGTCAGGTCGAGCGCGGTGTGCCAGCCGGGGTTGAATTCCCTGTTGCCGGTGACGCCGACCCGCGCGGCGCTCGCTTTCAATTCGCCAATCCTTTTCAGCGCCCGCTGCATCTCCTCCTCTCTGCGCACAATGCCGACCAGATCCTGCATCGTGTCCTCGAGCACGTCCTGGAGTCGGTACGGCCCTTCGCCCGAGGCGCCTCGCTCGAACGGCGCCAACGCCTCGCGAATCGTGGCGAGCACCTCCTCCTCGCGAACGGAGCCGGCGCTCTGCTCCGTGGCGTATATCGCGGCATGCTCGCCGGCACGGCGCCCGAACACCAGCAGGTCGGAAAGGGAATTGCCGCCGAGTCGGTTGGCACCGTGGAGCCCCGCCGCGACTTCACCGCACGCGAAGAGCCCCGGAACGGTGGACATCTGCGTCGTTCCGTCCACGCGGACGCCGCCCATGATGTAGTGCGTCGTCGGGCCCACCTCCATCGCTTCCTTCGTGATATCGATGCCCGCCAGCTGCATGAACTGATGGTACATGCTGGGCAGCTTTTTCTTGATGTGCTCTTCGGCATCGGAGAGCTTCTCCTTGATCCACGCAATGTCGAGATAGACGCCCCCGTGCGGCGACCCGCGCCCCTCCCGCACTTCACGCTGGATCATCCGCGCGACATGGTCGCGAGTGAGCAGCTCGGGCGGGCGACGCGCATCCTTGTCGCCTTGCACGTACCGCCATCCCTCCTCGGGGGTGTCGGACGTCTGCGCGCGGTAGTTCTCCGGAATGTTCTCGAACATGAACCGCTTGCCATCCTTGTTCCGCAGCACGCCGCCTTCGCCGCGTACGCCTTCCGTGACGAGGATTCCGCGCACGCTCGGCGGCCACACCATTCCGGTGGGATGAAATTGCACGAACTCCATGTCCTGCAGCGCGGCGCCGGCGTGATACGCCAGTGAGTGTCCGTCGCCGGTGTACTCCCAGCTGTTCGAGGTGATCTTATATGCCCGGCCAATGCCACCCGTCGCCAGGACGATTGCCTTCGAACGAAACAGACGGAAGCGGCCGCGCTCCCGGTCGTAGCCGAGCGCTCCCGTCACCCGGTCTCCGTCCTTGAAGAGGCCGATGACGGTCTCCTCCATGTGGACGTCGATCGTCTGATGGATCGCGTGATCCTGTAGGGTGCGGATCATCTCCAGACCCGTGCGGTCGCCTACGTGGGCGAGGCGGGGATAGCGGTGGCCGCCGAAGTTGCGCTGGAGGATGCGTCCGTCCGGCGTGCGGTCGAAGAGCGCGCCCCACGCCTCGAGCTCCCGAATGCGATCCGGCGCTTCTTTCGCGTGCAGCTCCGCCATGCGCCAGTTGTTGAGGTACTGGCCGCCGCGCATCGTGTCCGCGAAGTGCACGCGCCAGCCGTCGCGGTCGTCCACGTTCCCCATGGCCGCCGCGGCACCGCCTTCCGCCATTACCGTGTGGGCTTTCCCCAGGAGCGATTTACAAATCAGGCCAACGCGCACGCCGCGATTCGCGGCCTCGATCGCCGCGCGGAGTCCCGCGCCGCCGGCGCCGATGACGATGACGTCGTAGTCGGAGGTTTCGAATTCCGGCATTTCCGCCTTTTAGAAAAGCCGATAGTCAGTCAACACACCCATTGAACACAACCGTATGTACAAATCCGCCAGCGCCACCGAAAACAGACTCACGTACGCCCAGTTCATGTGCCAGCGATTCAGGCAGCTGGAGCAGTCGTACGCCGCCTTCCGAACCGGTCGCTTCGCGAGCTCGTCGAGATAGCCGCCCACGACGTGGCGCATGGCGTGGCAGCCGAGCGTGTAGAACGTGAGGAAGACGACGTTGACCGCGAGAATCAGCGTTCCCACTCCGATCCCGAACTCTGTTCCGCCGGGTGCGGTGAAGCGCGTCGCGAGCCACACGTCGTACGACAGGATGAACAGGAAGATCACCGCTATATAAAGGAAGTAGCGGTGAACGTTCTGCAGGATGAGAGGAAATGAGTTCTCCCCTCGGTAGTTCCGCTTTCGAAACCCCGGCTCGCCGACGGCGCAATTCGGTGGATCGGCCCAGAACGACTTGTAATACGCTCCGCGGTAGTAGTAGCACGTGAAGCGAAAGAGGCCCGGAAAGGGCAGAATCAGCAGGGCAGGCGAAAAGGGCAGCCAGCCCGGCCACCATCCGGGCTTCGGCCCCAGGAGCGCGTGTGGGGAGCTGCCGAAGATCTCTGGCGAATAGAACGGCGAGAGGTACGGCCCGTGAGTGTAGTGCGCGTTCTGCAACGCGGCCCAGGTGGCGTAGACGACGAACGATCCAAGAACGATGAAGGTGACGAGCGGCGGCACCCACCAGGCGTCGCGTCGCATCGTCTCACCAAAGCCGCGGCGATACAGCGGCAACGGTGCGTGCGCCATGAATCTCGATCTCTGTTGTGTGAGGAGAGGGACCGGAGAAATGGACCGAGGACGATGCCCCGAGTCAATCCTTGACGACGCGTGCCGTGATGATCGAGTCGAGTCGGGGAAAATACCGGTTCAGGTAGGCATTTCCCTCCCGCTCGATTCGCCCCTGCATGGGGCCGCGTCCATCAGGCGCGCCTTCGCCATAGCGGCTGTAGAGCTTCTCGACCACCTCCATGCCTTCCACGACGTGCCCGATCGGCGCGAAGCCCATCGCGTCGAGTTGGCGGTTGTCGCGGGTGTTGATGAACAGCTGCGTGGTGCGCGTGTTGGGCCCGCCCGTCGCAAAGGTGAGGGTCCCCTTTCGATTGCTCTGCGTGACCGGGTCGTCGGGGATGGCGCGCTCCCCCTGCTTGTTGATCTCGGGATCGCCGTTGATACCGAACTGCGCGATGAAGTTCGGGAGCACGCGAAAGAATTTTACGCGATCGTAGAAGCCCTGCTCCACGAGTTGGTGAAACTGATCGACCCCGCGCGGCGCCCAGTTGCGCGTCGCCTGGACCACGAACCGGCCTTTGCCCGTCTCGAACGCGACGCGGAACGAATCGGGAGCCGCCGCCACCGCTTGCGCCGCCGCCGAATCGGCCGTGGTTTGGTTCGCCGCGGAACGCTTTTGACACGCGACCACGCCGAGTGTCGCGATGGTCGCGATGGTCGCGAGGAGAACGAATCGAGTGGCGCTGGTCACGGTCGTGAAGTGGGAGGCTTGGGAGGCTTGGGAGGCTTGGGAGGCTTGGGGGGCTGCGGTGGTCCAGCGGTGATCGCGTCCGCTACGCGCTCGCGCTGGTGCTCGTTTCGACTGTGAAGGATCGCGATGAGATTGACGGAGTATATCAGCGTCGGCAACGGCCGCATCGAGAGCGGTGCCGCGGGATCCGCGTAATTCGTGCGGTTCAACCTGGCCTGGTCGCGCTCTCGGGCAGAAGCGTCGGCATAGATGTAGAGCTCGAGCTCGGAGTTTCCGACGCGCAGGAGCTGCCCTTTCGGTGCCAGCGGCGGTTCCATCGCGCCCGCGGAATCGATGCGCGGCGCGAGGCCCGCGCGATCGAGACGCTCGAACACGGCGCAGTGAGACCAGTTCCCCGTCGCCGGGCAACTCGGCTTCGTGGCGACGGTGGCTGCAGTATCCGCGGCCGGTGACTGCGCGCTGGCCGGAGCGTTTCCCGCTGTAGCCGGCGAGTCCACCGCCCGCCGCCCTTCGCGCTCACAGGCGACAAGGAGCATCGCGAGGAGCGCGAAGCGCAACGAACTCAGTTGGCGGCGCCCGACAACACCTGCCGGAATACGTCCGTCGCCTTCTTCATCTCGTCCATGGTGCCGATCGAGATGCGCGAGTGCGTCGTGAGCGGCGGGAACGGACGACCCACGAGAACCCCGTGCTTGGCGCACGCGTCCTTGAACGCCTTCGTGTCGCGGCCAATAGCGACCATCAGGAAGTTCCCCTGCGAGTCGCTGCTCTTGTATCCCATGTCCTCCAACGCCTTGCGGGTGAAGTCGCGCACGACGCGATTCGCCTGGACCTCGCGCTCGATGTGCGCGGTGTCGCTGATCGTCGCGATTCCAGCGGCCGCGGCGAGAACGTTGATCGCGTTGGGCAGGCGATGCCGCTGCATGGCACGCAGCGTTTCCGGCCGACCGATGACGTAGCCGCAACGCAACCCGGCCATGCCGAACACCTTCGAGAACGTGCGCACGACGATGACTTTCGGGTTGTCCAGCGCCAGTGGAATCGCCGTCGCGTACGAACGGTCCTCCACGTACTCGTGGTATGCTTCGTCCACCATGATGACGGCGTTCGGCGCGCGCTTGTTGGTCTCGGTAATGAAGTCCTTTACCGCGGTTGCGCCATGCACGGTCGCCGTCGGATTGTTCGGGTTGCACAGGAAGACGAGACCCGAGCCCGGCGTTTGATCCAGCATCTGGCCGAGATCCAGGTGCAGAGTTCCCGTGACGGGCACGGAGCGAACCGGCGCGCGCGTCATCTGCGCATGCACAACCGGGTCTTCGAATGAAGGCAACCCCGTCACGAGCGCGGCGTCTGGCGACGTGAAGGCGTAGACGGCAATCCGGAGCACCTCACCCGACCCACAGGTGACGAGAACGTTCTCCGGCTTCACCTTGTAGTGCTTCGCGATCGCGTTCGTCAGATCCGACGCCTGCACGTCCGGATAGCGCGGCGCCTCGCTGAACATGGCGCTGACTGCATCCAGCGCCACTTTCCCCGGACCGTTCGGGTTTTCATTGCTGTCGATCCTGATCGCATTCGGCGCGGCGATGCGGTAGGGCGCTCGCTCCTCGGATGCGAACGGCGTCAAGCCGCGCGGCGACAGGAAGGGCTCGAAGTAGGACTCGCGCAGCGCCTCGCTTCCGCGCGCCGCGATGAGAGGGGCGGTCAACGCGCCAATACCGCCCACGCTGGCCGTTTTTACGAAATTCCGACGCGAGAGATGCATGTTGCTCTCCGTTCAGGGACAGTAGACGCAACAACATGCGCACGGAAACGCTCGCTGTCCACGGTGAAGGGCTCACATATCATTACCCAATGGATACCGGACAGCTGGTCGCCGGGGTGCTGGCCATATCGGCCATCTGCGCGTTCCTGCAGCTGGTGTGGGGCTACGCACAGATTCCATTGCTCAGGGACGTGCCGCCCGGTCCGGTTCCAGCCCCGAAAGTGTCCATCGTCGTGGCGGCTCGCGACGAGGAACGCCACGTCGAATCGGCCACGACCTCGCTCCTGCAACAGGCATATCCCGATTTCGAGCTCATCGTAGTGGACGATCGGTCGTCCGATCGGACCCTTGAGATACTCGAGCGCATCGCCGAATCCGATGCCCGCCTCCAGGTTGCCACGATCGAGGCGCTCCCCGCGGGGTGGCTTGGGAAGAACAACGCGATGCGCGTCGGCGCCGAACGGGCGTCGGGCGAGCTGCTCCTGTTTGCCGATGCCGACGTCGTCCTCGAGCGGCAGGCCCTCTCCCGGGCCGTACGGCTGTTGCAGTTGGAACACGCCGATCACGTGACCGTCGTCCCGGAAATGGTTCTTCCACAGGTGTCGCTGGCAATGTTGGTCAACTATGGCTTCATGTGGGGCTTTTTGGCGACGCGCCCGTGGAAGACGCGGGATCCGCGCAGTTCGGCGTCGCTCGGTATCGGGGCGTTCAATCTCGTGCGGGCGAGCGCGTACCGGGCCATCGGCGGACACTCGCGCATTCCGTTGCGGCCGGATGACGATCTGATGCTCGGCAAGCTCCTGAAGCGCGCGGGCTTTCGACAGATCGTGGCGGGAGGAGTCGAACAAGTGTCGGTCGAATGGTACCGCACGCTCGGGGAGGCGGCGCGCGGCTTCCGCAAAAACGCGTTCGCCGCGTTGCGGTACAGCGCCCTCGCGGCGATCGGGGTACCCCTGGCGACTATCGGGTTCGCGGTATGGCCGTTCGTCGCGGTATGGCTCACGGGCGGCGCCGAGCGCGTTCTGTACGCAACCGCCGCGCTCGCGCAGATGGCCGCGTATGCCTACCAGGCCCACAAGCAGCGTTCGAGACCGTGGCTGGCCATCACGTATCCCATCGCCGCGCTCTGCGCGATCGGGATCATTTCGGCCGCGGTAGCGAGAACGTTGCGCCGACGCGGAATCGAGTGGCGCGGGACCTTCTATTCGCTCGATGAGCTCCGAGCGAATCGGATCTAGCCGCGCTTCTGGGGCGCCGTCTTGGCCTTGTTCTTCAACTTTCGCGGCCGGCGCTTGCCGTAGCTGCCGCGATAGATCTTTCCCTTCTTCGTGCGCTTGTCGCCTTTACCCATCGGGTGTCCTGAGTGTGGATCCGTGAAGCAGTACCGCGGGAGGCAGCAAGTTAATCGGCGAGCCGTGAACGCGTCGTGCACGACATTTGCCTGACCGCCTCGCACTATGAGCAAACTCTTGCGGGGACTCGCCGCCGGCTACGGCGCGAAGAAGCTGGGAGGCGGCTGTTTCAGTACGATCCTGATCTTCCTGCTGCTCTGGTGGCTGCTCGGCAACTTCGGAATCTTCAAGTAGCCGTCAGGCAGTGCCGAACGTCAGTCCGAAATAGAGCACCGCGTCCGGATACTCCGGGTGGCGGTTCCACTGCTCCTGCGCCCGTCGAATGGACATGGTCGCGACTTCGGCCGCGCGCGCCGGATCGCGCGACAGCGCGAACGAGCCGCCATGATTGATCGATTTCGTGCGGCTGCCGTCGCGCAGCTTGACCCAACCTTCCCAGTTCTCGAGACGACGCCCGTGCTGCGTGAGGTGCGCGATGGCTTCCAACGCGGCGTCGTGAGGCAGAATGACCGTGCCCTGCGCGATGGATTGCCTTGCTAACTCCGGCGGCAGCGCGGTGAGATCCGCGCTGCTACCGCGAGGATCGCCGCTGCCTGGCTCGGCCACTAGGGCTTGATCAGAATCCAGGCGCCATTCGGGACGGAGCGCCAGATCTCCTCGATCTCAGCGTTGGTCACGGCGACGCAGCCTTCGGTCCAGTCCTGTTGGCGGTGCAACGCTCCAACGCTCGCGAAAGCCTTCGGCAAACCGTGGATCATGATGTCGCCGCCGGTCGAAACACCCAGCTTCGCGGCGCGAATCCTGTCCTTTTCAGCCGGATATGAAATGCGGAGCGACAGATGGTACTTGCTGTGAGGATTGCGGCCCTCGATGAAGTACAGACCTTCAGGCGTGCGTCCATCGCCGCGGCGCGACTTTGACCCGACGGGATTCTTTCCGAGTGCCACGTCATAGCTCTTCACCAGCCGCCCGCGCTGATAGATCGTGAGACGACGATCGCTCTTGTCGAGGACCATGCTGTCCGCGGAGTACGTTTTCGGACGAGCCATCGCCGACGCCGCGGGGCTCAGGCGGACCGCTGGCGTCGCCGCGGCGGACCTGGGCGTGCCGGCGAGCACGATTGGCATCGTGTCGGCGGACCCGGCAGCAACGGCGCAAACTAGGAGGGCAGTCAGCATTCTACGACGAGCGTTGGCACAGGCGAGGTAGAAGCGCCGGATCAGCGTGGAGGGGGGAACAGCTTATAGACGAGCGCGATGCAATTGTGTCATACCGAGGTCAGCTGCGCAATCATAACCCGTAGCGGGCGCGACTGTTCCCTAGCGCAACCTCTTAGTTTCGCATCATGCCCTCAGCCCGTCCGCTCGCGGTGCTTTTCGACCTCGATGGCACCCTCATCGACTCGATCGAGCTCATCCTCAACTCGGCGAAGCACGCATTCCGCGACCGAGCGGGACATGTGCCTTCAGATGCTGAGTGGCTCACTGGAGTAGGCATCCCGCTGGCCGCGATGTTTCGGCGGTATGCCCGCGATGACGACGAAGTGAATACGCTGATCGCGAAATACCGCGAGTATCAGCTCGCCCATCACGACCGTCTTGTGCGCTGCTACGATCAGGTGGTCGAGACGGTGGACTTCATCCGAGCCGCGGGACATCCGGTTGCTATCGTGACCAGCAAGACCGGCTGGCTCGCTCGGCGCGGGCTGGATCACGTCGGGCTCGGTGCGCACTTCGACGTCATCGTCGGCTGCGACGCCTGCGAACGGCACAAGCCGGATCCCGAGCCGGTTTTCGTGGCGCTGCAAAAGCTCGGGTACCAACCTGCCGAAGGCGTGTTCGTCGGCGACTCGGTGCACGACATGGCCGCGGGGAACGCCGCGGGCGTCACCACCATCGCCGCCCTCTGGGGACCCTTCTCGCGTGAAGACCTGGTCGCCAGCAACCCGATGCACTATCTCCAGCGCATCGCCGACCTGCCGAGGCTGCTCGCGGACGTTCAGGCTGGCAGAAACAAAGGTTCCGAGTAGTCGTATGGGTGGCAGTTGTGGCTCGGAGCCCTAAACTAAAGCCCAGAGCCACTTTCAAACCTTCCCGCCCTGTCGGGTATCTACTCCGGTGTACGGACGGAGACCTGGCGATTCATGGCAGCTGTGGCGACGCTCGAAGCTACGACACCTTCCGGAAGTCATCGATTCGACGCCGACGCGGCGCGTGCCGCGTCCGGTGATCGGCAGGCATTCGAGCGCCTGTATCACAAGCACCTGAATCGGGTCTACTCGCTCTGCGCACGCATGGTCGCTGATCGGACGCGCGCCGAGGAGCTGACGCAGGATGTCTTCGTGCGTGCATGGGAGAAACTGCACCTTTTCCGCGGCGAGTCTTCGTTCGCGACCTGGTTGCACCGGTTGGCGGTGAATGTCGTCCTCAACGATCGAAAGACCGAGGGACGCCGGCGCAGTCGGTTCGAGGAGGAAGACGACGAGCACGGGATGGACAGATACGTCGGCGTGGTCGGGATGCCGCTCCCGCCGGGCGATCTGCTCGATCTCGAGGAGGCTATTACGCGTCTGCCACCCGGCGCGCGCAAGGTCTTCACGCTCCACGACGTGGAAGGCTACAAACACGAGGAGATTGCGGAGATGCTGGGCGTAACGAGCGGAGCCACCAAGGCACAGCTCCACCGCGCCCGACTGCTCCTGCGGGAGGCACTGAACCGATGATGGCGAATTCGAATGCGATGAGCTGCGAGCTCTTCACCGAGCGGCTGATGGCGTACCTGGAACACGAGACCGACGAGGCGACCCGCGCCGCGATCGAGCGCCATTCCGTGACCTGCGCCGAGTGCGGCGCGCTGCTGGCCGACCTTCGGAAGCTGCGGATCGATTCGGCGAATCTTCCCGAGCTGCAACCGTCGCGGGATCTGTGGTCGGGCATCGCGACGCGCATCGAAGCGCCGGTCGTTTCCATCGGTGGTACCGTGGTCCGCGAAGCGGACCGCGGGCGGGTGCGTTCGATCGTGATGTCGCGCTGGATGCGCGGCGCCATGATCGCGGCCTCACTGGTCGCAGCGGCTGGCGTCGGGTACCTCGCGAGAGGTGCCGAGACGACGACCGGTCCGAGCAATCCGGTGGCGGAGTTCCGCGTGGATACGGTGCGCGTCGCCGAGATCCCGCCGGACGTACAGCCTTCGATCACTCTACCGAGACCGGACCGGACCTCCGCGGCTCCGCCGGCGGCTACTGTAGCGCCGCCTGTTCGTCCGCCCGAAGTTCAGCTGGCGCTGGCGACGCTCACGGCCGACTACGACCGCGAGATCGCGCGGTTGCGCGTACTCATCGAACAGCGGCGCAACCAACTCGACCCGGCAACTGTCGCAGTCATCGAGAAGAATCTGCAAGTGATCGACACCGCGATCGACGACTCCAAGAAGGCGATCGCGACTGATCCAGCCAGTCGTTTCCTGATTGAATCCCTGAACCAGTCGCTCCGGAGCAAGGTGGAGCTGATGCGGACCGCGGCGCTGCTGCCGAGTCGCACTTGAGGTTGAATGTGATGGCCAGAACTCTCCTCCTCACCGGTATCCTCCTCGCCGCGGCCACGAACGCGGCGGCACAGGATCGCCGTGACGATTATCTAGGTAGAATCGACTCGACGTTCGCGTTCGATCGTCGCGGCACGGTCGTGCTCTCCGTGGGTGCGGGTGAGATCGTGGTCACTGCCTGGAACCGCGACCAGATTCGTGTGCGCGCCCGGTCCGAGCGCAGCGTCATCCGGATGGATGCCACATCCTCACGGCTCTCGCTCGAGCTGGCCCGCGCACGCGGCGGTGACTCGCGATTCGAGGTAACCGTCCCGATCGGCGTCCGCGTGAGCGCGCGCGCCACGAGCGGTGACGTCTCGATTACCGGGACCAAGGGTGGGGTCGAGGGCAGAACCCAGAGCGGTGACCTGACGGTCGACGACGTCGCCGAGACGATCGACTTGAACACCTACTCCGGCGACATCGTGGCGCGAACACTCAACGGAAACGTCGAGATCACCACGTTGAGCGGCGAGGTGGGCGTCTCCGACGTCAAAGGCGACGTGGACGTGACGTCCGTCAGCGGCGACATCGATCTCCGCAACGTCGTGGCACGCTACGTCCGCGCGAAGACCACCAGCGGCGACGTCTCATACGACGGCGCGATCGACAGTACGGGTCGGTACGAGCTCGGCTCGCACTCGGGAAGCGTGTATCTCACCGTTCCACAGAACACGGGGGCGCTGCTGAGCGTCGCGACGTACAGCGGATCGATCGAAAGCGATTTCCCGATCACGCTGAAGCCCGGCGAGCATGGCATCGGAGCGTCCAAGCGGTTCACGTTCGAGATCGGCAAGGGCGACGCGCGCATCAGCGCCGAAAGCTTCAGCGGCGACATCACCATTCGTTCGAAGGGACGGCGGGCGGGGCCCACTGATCGATGAGGCAATCCATGACGCAGACCAGAATCGTTCGCTACACCGCGATGTCGCTGCTGTTGGCGGCTCCGGCGGTCGCCCAGCAGCCCCAGCCCGACTTTCGGTGGGAGAAAGCCCTGCCGGGCGGGAGCACCGTCGGCCTTCACAATCTGAATGGCAACGTCTCCGTCACGACTTCGACGAGCGGCAAGGTCGAGGTGGTCGGCATCAAGCGCGGCAGCCGGCGCTACTTCGACGAAGTTACGCTCGAGGTGGTCGAGACCTCTCGCGGCATCATGGTGTGCTCCATGTTCCGTACCGCCGATATGGAGTGCGATGAAAGCGGGTTGCGCACGCACAGAAGCCGCCGCGACCGGAATCGCGACGACGATTTCAACGACGTATCCATCGATATCGAAGTGAAGGTTCCGAAGGACCTGCTCGTGGACGCGCGATCGATTAGCGGCAACGTGACCGTGGTGAGTGCCGAGGGCGACGTTCGCGCCAGCTCGGTCAGCGGCGACGTTCGCATGGAGCGGCTGCGCGCCAGGAGCGTGCGCGCGTCGTCCGTGAGCGGCGACGTGACCGTCAGCGTGGAATCCCTCACGGGCGACGGCGATCTCAGGTTCACGTCCGTCAGCGGTGACGTGATCGCCGAGCTGCCCAAAGGGATCGATGCCGATGTGACGATGCGCAGTGTGAGCGGGTCCTTGGACAGCGACTTCCCCCTGACCATCAACGGACGCATGAACCGGCACAGCGTCGAGGCCCGCATCGGCCGCGGCGGGCGTAATCTCGATGTCACCACGGTGAGCGGCGACGTGCGTCTCCGTGCCGCCCGGGCCGCGAAATAAGGAAAATGATGAATCGCACCTCCTTCCGACTGCCGGTCCTTTCGCTCGCCGCGCTCGCCGCGCTCGCCGCGCTCGCCTCGGCGAGCCCACTGGTGGTCCGTCCGCTGCAGGCGCAGGCGCGCACGGAGCGCGAGGCGTTCACGTGGGCCGGCAGGATACCCGACGGCCGCTGGATCAACGTCCGCAACGTCAACGGCACGGTCGAGGTGGTACGCGGGACCACCGACAAAGTCGAAGTCACCGCGACGCGTCACACGAGGCGCGGGGATCCCGACTTCGTGCGCTTCGAGGTCCGCAAGTACGGGGTGAACGATCAGGACGTCCTGATCTGCGCGCTCTGGGGCGAAAATGCGAGTTGCGATGAGGTCAGCTACCGCAGCCGAAGCGACCGCCGGGGCCGCGACAACGAAGTTTGGGTCAACTTCACCGTGCGCGTTCCGCGTGGAGTGAAAGTTCGGGCCTATAGCGTGAACGGAGAGGTCCGGGTGGAGGACGCGGGGTCCGAAGTGGACGCCGAGACCACCAACGGATCGGTGCTCGTGTCCACAACCGGCGGCCCGGTGAACGCGCGGACGACGAATGGCAGCATTCGGGCTCGGATGGGAAAGTTCGACCTCAAGTCGGACCTGCACTTCGAGACTACCAACGGCACCGTGATCGCCGAGTTCGCCGAGGACATCGACGCGGATGTGGAGCTGAGCACGGTGAACGGACGCTTTCTGACGGACTTCCCCGTGACCATCAGCGGAAGGATCGACCCGCGGCGGTTACGAGCGACACTCGGCAAGGGCGGGCCGCGTGTTCGGCTTTCGACGACGAATGGGAATGTGGAGTTGCGCAAGAGATAGGGAATAGGGAATGGGGAATAGGGAATAGGGCAACTGCAAATGCGGGAAGGGGAAAGGGAAAGGGAAAAGGGAAGAGAAACAATTCCCTAATCCCCTTCCCTTTCCCTTTCCCGCCGTTGTAGTTGCCCTATTCCCCATTCCCCATTCCCAATTCCCGCTGTTGAGGTAGTACCTTTGATCCGATCTCACACTCTGGAGCTTTCCGTGAGCGTTCCCTACAATGTCCAAACTGCCGTCCCTGTCCCCCGCACTGGCGTCGAACGAGCGGTGCTCGTCCGCCGCACCTACGGCCTCGTGTTCGTCGGGATTCTCATCACCATGGTGGGCGCGGCGTTCACGATGGCGCAGCCGGCGCTGCTGGAGCAGAGCGCACGGCATCCCTTCATCACCTTCCTGATCTTCTTCGGAATGTTGTTTCTCGCGCAACGGTCGCACCGCGCGTTTCCGCAGAACATCGTGCTAACGCTGCTCGCCACCTTCGTGGCGGGTGTGCTGATCGCCCCGATTCTGTACGTCTACAATCGGCAGCAGCCGGGGATCGTCGGCCAGGCAGCCATGCTGACTTTTACGACGTTCGGCGTGCTGTCGCTCTACGCCACCTTCAGCCGCCGGGACTTCAGCGCATGGGGCGGGTTCTTCATGGTCGGCGTGATCGTGTTGTTGGTCACGGCCCTGCTCAACTGGTTCTTCAAGAACGAGACGGCGTCGCTCTGGATCGCGGCGGGCACGGTGTTCGTGTTCGGCGGTCTCCTCGTCTTCGACACCTGGCGCATCGTACGGTCCGACCAGTACGGGCCGGATGATTATGTGCCAGCGGCGGTGAGCATTTACGTCGATCTGCTCAATATTTTCCTGGCGATTCTGCGGCTCCTCGGAGGAAGGAGATCCTAGAGAGCGGGAATAGGGAAACGGGAACCGGGGAAAGGGGCCACGAGAGACGAGGAAGAGACTCCGCGTCCTACGCGCCCGGTTTCTTGTCGAACCCCGCCGCCTGTTCGATCGCTTGCGCGAGATCGAGATCCTTCTGCGTGATTCCGCCGGCGTCGTGCGTCGAAAGTGAGAAGGTGATGTTCGTATAGCGGACGTCGATATCCGGATGGTGATTCATACCGTCGGCCAGCTCGGCGACCTGTTGCACGAAATGAATCCCATCCGCGAATCGCGCGAAGCTGTACGTCTTGTTCAATGCGTCGCCT
This sequence comes from Gemmatimonadaceae bacterium, assembly GCA_040902075.1. Taxonomy (GTDB): domain Bacteria; phylum Gemmatimonadota; class Gemmatimonadetes; order Gemmatimonadales; family Gemmatimonadaceae; genus DASPMP01. The sequence goes on along the minus strand of JBBDXZ010000034.1, from coordinate 2,303 downwards.
TTGCGCGCCCACCCGTGCAGGGTCCCCAGCGCGCGGCGGATTTCCAGGTCCGAAAGTTTTGTACGCATTCGTTGGCCGTGATTCTATAACGAAAGGCGGACATGGGATATGGGACGTTCTTTCTCCGCCTCTTGTGTGTTCGGTATTTATTCGGTTACTTGAGCTCATGCAGTCCCCTTCGCTCTTCGATATCCACACGGAGAAAAGCCTCCAAAGACCCGCGCTTCCGGTGCTCGGAGAGCAGAAGGACATCCGGTACTACGCGACGCGAGCGAAGTCCGTGTTGAACGGGACGGATGTCACGAACATGGGGTTTTGGTCCATCAATCCGTACGTGGGATGCGCGTTTGGATGCGCGTATTGTTACGCGCGCTACGCCCATCGCTACGTGATCGAGCGGTCGGTGACCGCCCATCCCGAGCAGCGGCTGCTGCGCGAGGCGTTCGAGACGCTTCCTCCGTGGCTCGCGTTCGAGCGGCAGATCTTCGTCAAGGAAAACGCGGCCGACGTGCTGCGACGTACGCTGCGTCATGGTTCCGACAAGCATCTCAATCTGCTCAAGGGCGAAGGGATCGGCATCGGGACCGCGACGGATCCGTATCAACCCGCCGAGCGACGTTTTCGCATCACGCGCGGCATTCTCGAGGTCATCGCTGAGCACGAAGGGCTGCGGCTCTGGATCATCACGAAGAGTCCGTTGGTCACGCGCGACGTCGATTTACTGAGGAGAATTCAGCGCCACAATGACATCAGCGTCCATATCTCGCTCATCACGATCGACCGTGACCTCGCGCGTCGCATCGAGCCGCGTGCCCCGACGCCCGACGCGCGTTTGCGGGCGCTGGCGCGTCTGCGAGAGAACGGCATCGAAGCGGGAATCAATGTGATGCCTGTGTTGCCCGGCATCACCGATCGTCCGGATCAGCTCGAGCCGTTGATCAGGGCGGTGTCCGAAGCAGGAGCGACCTGTCTGAATGCATGCGCGCTCCGTTTACGCTCGTCGGCGCGGCAGCGATATCTCCCGTTCATTGAAAAAGAGTTCCCTGCGCTCGCTTCCCGCTATCGCGCGACCTATGGGCACAGTCATCACGCGGGCGAGCGCTATCGCGAGGGACTGCATCGCTACTTCACGAAGGTGTGTGGGCGATATGGTGTCCCGTTCGGTCGCGAAGACGACGACGAGGACGAGGAGAACGAGCAAGAGGCGGCGAGCGAGGAGCAGCTGCCGTTCGAGTTCTGATGTAGCAGTCTGTGGACAAGCTGTGGATAATCCGTCAGCGGATAACCGTTGACGGATCGTCTTTCTCTCGGCACATTTTCGGTGTTTCTTCGGGTGTGGTCTGAACCCTGCAACAACGCTTTTTCGTGAGCTCTGCTCTCGCTTCCCACGTTTCTGTCGCGTTCCGCGTCGAGTCTCTTCGCGCGTTGTTGCCCGCGCCACTTCCACAGGCGGCGGGGATGCCAACGGGGGTGGACGCACTCGATCGCGCGCTCGCGTCGGGCGGATTGCCACGGGGACGGCTCACGGAAGTGGTGGGAACGACAGGCAAGCTCACGCTCTTACGCCAGGTCATCAACGCGGCGGTCGCGCGCGGTGAATGGGTCGCGTTCATCGACGCGTCGCGTACGCTCGCGCCGCGCGATTGGGATCTCGGAGCCAGCGGCCTGTGGGTCGTGCGGCCTCCGGAAGCGGCGCGAGCCGCCTGGTGCGCGGATGTGCTGTTGCGCAGCGCGTCCTTTTCTCTCGTCGTGCTCGATTCGGCTCCGCCGATCTCGCGCGCGGTCGCGGTTCGGCTGATGGGACTCGCGCGCGAGTCGAACGCGGCGTTTGTGGCGGTGGCGGACGGGAGAGGCGGAGGCGCGACGAAGCTCGGCGGCGCGGTGCGATTGCGAGTCAGCCGACGACGACAACGCCTGACGGTTTCAATCGAAAAAGGTTGCCGGGTGCCCAGTGTCGCCAAGTCGGGTCGTCTTCAAAACATGGTGGAGGTGAGTTGTGCAAACGGAGTGGCGCGTCGCCTGTGTACGCATTCCGAGGTTCCCGATCGGCGCGGTGCAGCGCGCGCATCGTCGGGGCGTCCTGGGAAAGGGCGGCGTGCAGCTACTCCTTCCTATGACGGAGGCAGCGGAATATTGCAGTACCGCTAAAGCAACCGACTGGGACGACTCCCTCCTCGTTCTCACCGACGGCGCGGCCACTCGCCCCAAGCTGCGCAGCGTGAGCGCGGCCGCCGCGCGCGAGGGGGTGCGCGCGGGGATGACGCTCGCCGAAGCGCGGGCGCTTTGCGCCCGGCTCGAGGTAT
>JBBDXZ010000033.1:37080-46021 GCA_040902075.1 Gemmatimonadaceae bacterium | reverse complement strand
CGGTTCTCCGGGCGCAGCCCGGCAGTTTTCCGCCCTAGGCGGCTTTCGTTTCGTAACTCTCCATCCCCAGCCCCAACAGGATCGTTCCCGCGACGAGGACGGCCGCCAGCAGGAAGGGCAGCGCGATGACGCGGTCGAATAGGAAGCCGTATACCACCGGGAAGAGGACGCGCGAGACGCCCCCGAACGTCTGCTGCACGCCCATGTACAGTCCACGCTCGGCGCTGGGCACGACTCGAGAAAGCAGCGCGGTGACACACGGGAACGTGAACGCGGTGCCGAGCGGAATGAGCGCAACGGCGAGCGCCAGCGGGAGATACGTCAGGACGGGATTGTCCGCCGGGTGGGTAAAGGGCAGAAGCGCCAGCCCCAACGCGAGCAACGCCAGGCCATAACGGGAGAGTTTGGCTTCGCCGAACCTGTCTACCGCGGGCCCGAGAATCACCGCGCGGGCCACCACGGAGAGCACGCCGAGATACGCGAAGAAAAACCCCATGGTGTCCTTGGTGACGCAAAAGCGCTCCGCGAGGAAAAGTGCGAGAATGGCCGTGATTCCCTGGAACGCACCGATCGCGATACCGTAAATCCAGATCAACCGCGATGCTGGCTCGTTGGGGTGCGTGATGACCTGCTTGAGCGCCATGCGCGTGCGTCCCACAATGCGCGGCTTTGCTCGCGCCTCCGCGGCTTCCACCATGTCGCGCGATTCGGTGAGGTACCGCCACGCGAACGCGACGTTCACGAGACAGAGACCCGCGGCCAGCAACCCTGGTCCGCGCGAGCCGAGCTTCAGCGCGACGATGCCCAGCAATGGTCCCAGTGACACCCCGGCGTTCGTCGCCGCGGAGAGCCACCCCAGTCCCTTCGCGCGATCCTTCGGCTCGAGCGCGTCGGCGACATATGCCTGGATGACGCTGACGGTTCCGCCACCCGCGCCCTGGACGAAGCGGGAGAGAAACAGCAGCCAGAGCGAGTCCGCGTAAGCGAAGATGACGTACGCGACCGCCGCGGCGCTCATCCCCACGAGGAGCGCCGGTCGGCGGCCGTAGTGGTCCGAGAAGCGTCCCCACAGCGGTGCGCTCAGGAGCTGCGTGACGGAGAACGACGCCACGAGCAATCCCACCACGAATCCGCCGGCGCCCAGGTCCTTCGCGTAGAGCGGCATCAAGGGCACGATCATGAGCAAGCCGACCATGTCCATGAACGCCGTCACCATCAAAACGACGAGCTTGGCCATCGTCGGTTTTTTTACTTCGCTCATTCGTTACTCGTTGACCTTGCCGAGCGCGGCGGGCGGCACCGCGCGCGCGACGACGCCGGCGAGCGCGACGATCGTGAGCACGTAGGGAATCATCTCGACGAACTGGGACGGCACCACCTGCGCCCCCTGCAATTGGATCTGGAGCGTCTCAGCGGCCGCGAACAGCAAGCACGCGATTCCTACGAGCTTCGGCTCCCAGCGCCCAAAGATCGTCGCGGCGAGCGCGATGAACCCGCGTCCGGCCGTCATGCCGTCGGTGAACTGATGTTGATCGAGAGCCAGGTACGTCCCGCCCAGTCCCGCGAGCGCGCCTGACAGCGCCACGGCCATCCAACGCACGCGGTCCACCGGTACGCCGACCGAGAGTGCGGCGCCGGGATGCTCCCCGACTGCTCGCAAGCGCAGTCCGAAGGGCGTGCGATACAATACCCATCCCACGACCGGTAACGCGAAAACGCCGAGCCACACAAGCGGATTCTGAGCGAGCGCGAGAAATCCGGTTCCCGTCTCCGTGAACCCCGCGACACGCGGCGAGTTGGAGGAGCTGTCAAAGGTGAGTCGCAGAAAGAAGCGAGTCAGCCCGATCGCCAAGAGGTTGATCGCGATTCCGACGACGACTTGATTGGCGCGGTAGCGGATGCAACACAGCCCGTACAGCAACGCCGTGGCGACCCCGCCGAGCACGCCGGTGACGATGCCGGCCCACGGACTGTCCGCGAAATAGCTGCCGATCGCCGCGCAAAACGCGGCCATGAGCATATACCCCTCGAGCGTCAGCGCGATGAGGCCGGCGCGCTCGGAGACGACACCGCCGGCCGACGCGAACAGGTACGGCATCGCGATGCGGAGCGTCTGCGCGACAAACGCAATGAACATCATGCGGACAATCCTGACGCGGGTCCCGCCGACGCCGGAGCCGGCTTCGCCCGCTCCGCTATGCCGCGTCGCACGGCCAACATCGCGCGCCGCACTTCCGGCACGGCCGTCGCCATCGAAATGATCACGACCGCCTGCAGGACGTCCACCATTTGCTTCGGCACCAGCGCATTGACCGCGAGCCCGCCCTGCGAAAGTGTCGCGAAGAGCACCGCGGCGACGACGATGCCGAGGGGATGGCTGCGACCGACGAGCGCGACGGCGATACCGAGAAATCCCGCCCCCGCGCTGAACCCTTCCTCATAGTAGTGTTTGTAGCCCAGCACGTAGTTGAGCCCCCCCAGCCCCGCAACCGCGCCCGCCAGCGCCATGGCGCGCCACCAAACCCCGCCGACGCTCACGCCGGCATATTCGGCTGCCGCGGGCTGGAGTCCCACCGCGCGCAACTCGAAGCCCGCGCGCGTGCGAAAAAGGAACCACCAGGCGGCTGCAACGACGACCAGCGCGAGCAGCAGCACCATGTTCGCCGCCGACCCGTGAAAGGCCGGAAAGATCTCGGACAGACGCGGGAGCCTCCCGCTCTGGATCTCAGCGGTGTGGAGCGTGTCGTGCACCTTGAAACGCGTGGAGATGAGGTAGTTCAGCAACGCCAGCACGATGAAGTTCAACATGATCGTCGTGATCACTTCGTGCGCGCCGAAGCGGGATTTGAGAATCCCCGGAATGCCGCCGACGATACCCCCGGCGAGTCCCGCGGCGAGCACGTACGCTGGCAGCACGAGCAGCGAAGGCAGTCCGGTAGGCAGCGCGAGTCCGAGCAGGGCGGCTGCAAAGCCGCCCGCCGCCAATTGTGACTCCGCGCCGATGTTGAAGAGGCCGGCCCGAAGGGCCAACGCGACCGACAACCCCGTGAACGTGAGCATCGTGGCCTTGTACAGCACCTGCCCGAACCCGTATGCGTTGCCCCACGTCCCTTCGATGAGAAGGCGGTACACCGCCGCCGGGGACTGGCCGAAGCTGAGGATCAGCACGTCGCCGACGAGTAGCGCGATCAGCAGCGCAACGATCGGTGGAAGCAGCGACTCCTCGAGCTTCGCCCGGTTCACGCGGCGGCTCCCGTCATGTGGGACCCGAGCTGCTCGGCGGTGGCCGACGCGCCGGGCACCACCGCGACAATCCGTCCGCCATACATCACCGCGACTCGATCCGAGAGCGCGAGCACCTCGGTCAGGTCGGCGGACACGAGCAGAATGCCCTTCCCAGCCGCTCGCGCCGCGCGCAGTTGGGCATGGATGAACTCGATCGCGCCGACGTCGACCCCACGCGTCGGTTGCGCCGCGAGCAACACGTTGAAGTCGCGCGCCCCGCCCATCTCTCTCGCGATCACGATCTTTTGCTGGTTGCCGCCCGACAGGGCGCGCGCGGGCAGGGACGGATCGCCCGGCCGGATGTCGTAGGTCTCGATCAAATGGCGCGCATGCGCGCCGATACGCGCCGTGTCCAGTATCCAGCGCTTGGTGAAGCGATGCTGCTGTCCGAGAATCAGGTTGTCGGCGATCGTGTACTCGAGCACGAGTCCGCGCTCGTGCCGGTCTTCGGGAATGTGCGAGAGACCACGATCGCCTCGGTCGCGCACGGACGCGCGCGTAATCTCCGTGCCCGCCATGTGAATGCTTCCCGTGGTCGGCTGCCGAAGACCGGCGATCGCTTCGACCAGCTCGGTCTGCCCATTTCCCTCGACACCCGCAATACCGAGGATTTCTCCGGGCGCGACCGAAAATGACACTCGATCGACCGCATTTCCGACCCGGGAGCTCGCGACGGTGAGATCTTTAACCTCGAGAACGGAATGGGGATCGGGCCTGTCCATGGGCCCATTTCCGATTTCCGATTTCCGATTTCCGCTCATGCGACCCGCGAGCACAACCTCTCGCCCCACCATCAACCTCGCGATTGCGGACGGCGAGGTCTCCGACGTCTTGAGCCTCCCTACCGTCTCTCCTTGCCGCATCACGGTGATCGTGTCGCTGATTGCCATCACTTCGTCGAGCTTATGCGTGATCAACACGATCGTTCCGCCTTCACCCTCGTCGCGCAGGCGACGCAACACGCGCCACAGCTCGTTGACTTCCTGAGGCGACAGGACCGCCGTGGGCTCGTCGAGGATGAGGACGCGGGCGCCGCGGTACAGGGTCTTGAGGATCTCGACGCGCTGCGCCTGGCCAACCGTCAATTCCGCGATGCGGTGTTGTGGGGGAACGACCAACCCGGTGCGTTCGACGAGCGCCAGTACCTCTCGCTGCGCCTTCCCCAGGTCCAGCTGGCCGCGACGCGTGATCTCCGCCCCCAGCGTAATGTTCTCCGCGACCGTGAGCGTCGGCACGAGCATGAAGTGCTGATGCACCATACCGACGCCGGCCCTGATCGCGTCCGCCGTGTGCCAGCCCGTGACCTCGCGGCCGCTCACCTCGATTCGACCGGCGTCGGGCTGAAACATCCCGCTGAGAATGCGCATCAGCGTCGATTTGCCGGCGCCATTTTCTCCCACGAGCGCGTGGATCTCGCCGGTCGCGACGTTGAGCGACGCGCCGCGGTTGGCCCGCACCGGACCGAACGACTTGTGAATGTCGGTCAGCCGGATCACAGCGTGCTCGGCACCCTAATCTTGCCGGCGATGACGTCCTGCCGCAGCTGCTCCACGCGCGCGTGCACCGCGGGCGGAATCAGCGCGCGGTTGTTGTCGTCGTAGACATAACCGACCCCAAGCTCTTTCAAGCCCAGCTGGTAGACCCCGCCTTTGAAGGTGCCCTCTTTCGTCCAGCGAGTTGCCTCGAAGACGGCGACATCCACGCCCTTGACCATCGACGTCAGAATGTGGCCGGGCGCTTCCGTGTACTGGTCCGCATCGACGCCGATCGCGAGCCTGCCTGTCTGCCGCGCGGCCTCGAACACCCCAAGACCCGTGGACCCGGACGCGTGATAGATGATGTCGACGCCCTGCTGATACTGGCTGAGCGCGAGCTCCTTTCCGCGTCCCGGATTCCGGAACGCTTCCGGTGTCACGCCCGCATACTGCGACACGATTGTGCAGCTCGGGCAGACGTGCTTGACGCCGGCGCGATAACCCGCCTCGAATTTGTGGATCAGCGGGAAGTTCATCCCGCCGACGAAGCCAAGCTTTTTCGTCTTGCTCACCAGCGCGGCGAGCGCGCCAACCAGGAAGGACCCTTCTTCTTCTCGAAACTTCAGCGCCGCGAGATTCGGCGGCGGCGGTATCGGATTCCCGGCGCTGTCCATCCCGATGGAATAATCGACGCCAGCGAACTTCGTGTTTGGATATTCCTTGGCGAGCTGGGTCAGGTCGTCGGAGAAGATGAAGCCGACGCCGACGACCAGATCCATCCCTTCGGCCGCGAGTAGCCGGAGGCCCGCCTCTCTGTCGGATCCGTCGCCCGGTTCGATGAACCGCACGTGCGCCGCGAGCTCGCGCTCGGCGCGCTCCCCGCCGATATACGCGCCGTCGTTGAACGACTTGTCGCCGCGGCCGCCGAGATCGAAGACGATGCCGACGTCGACGGTATTGGCGGAAGGCAGTTGGGCGCCGCCGCCGGGCTGCACGAACAGGAGAGCGACGTGCGCCACCAGCAGCACGGCAACGACCGTCAGCAGTTTCCGCATGGGGCAGGAAGATGGGGGGGAGTCTCTCTTTTGTCATCCCGAGCGCGGCCTTCTTGTCATCCCGAGCGCAGCGAGGGACCTGCAGTTGGGTGACTTGCAGATTCCTCGTCGCGTCGCTCCTCGGAATGACGCGACACGCTCATCGGAATGACATATTTCTCTCGATGGGGGTCAATCGAATTCGCGCGCGTTTTCTGGTGGTCGGATCCGGCGTCGCCGGGCTGCACACGGCCTGGCGGGCCTCCGAGCACGGGAGCATCCTGCTGCTGACGAAGCGCTCGCTCTTCGACAGCGCCACCTCGTATGCGCAGGGGGGCATCGCGGCCGCGCTCGGCGCGGGCGACTCGCCCGAACTGCATCGGCGCGACACGCTGGCGGCAGGCGCCGCCCTGTGCGACGCCGCGGCGGTCCAGGTGCTTGTCGAAGAAGGTCCCGCTCGCGTTCGTGAGTTGCATGCAGCGGGCGCGGACTTCGATCTCGAGCCCGAGACCGGCCGGTTCCGGCTGGGCCGGGAGGCCGCGCACTCGCGCAAACGCATCGTGCACGCGCACGGCGATCAGACCGGGGCTGAGGTGGCGCGCACGCTCGTGCATCGCGTGCGCCGCAGCAAACGCATTCGCGTGCTCGAGAAGGCGCGCGTGCTCGACCTGATCGTGCATCGCGGGCGATGCGCGGGTGTCCGCGCGAGCGTCCGGGGCGAAGCCACCGAGATCATCGCCGACGTGACCGTGTTGGCGACCGGTGGAGGCGGTCAGGCCTACCGCTACACCACGAACCCAGTCGTCGCGACCGGGGACGGATATGCCATCGCGCATCGCGCCGGGGTAACGCTCGCCGACATGGAGTTCGTGCAATTTCATCCCACCGCGCTCGACACTCCCGAGAATCCGCTCGCGTTGATCTCGGAGGCCGTTCGCGGCGAGGGGGCCACGCTCGTCAACGACCGCGGCGTGCGCTTCATGAAGAAAACGCACCGGCTCGCCGAGCTCGCGCCGCGTGACATCGTCGCGCGCGCGATCGTGCGGCAACAGCGCGCCGGCCGCAGCGTATTTCTCGACGCGCGAAGGCTCGCGCGCACTTTCGCGCGCCGCTTCCCCGGGATTCTCGCCTTGTGCCAGGCGCGCGGCATCGATCCGAGACGCGATCTCATTCCAGTCACGCCCGCCGCGCATTACATGATGGGCGGCATCGTCACCGATCTCCGCGGCCGCTCGAGTCTCGACCGGCTCTACGCCGTCGGCGAGGTGTCTCGCACGGGAGTGCATGGCGCCAACCGCCTCGCGTCGAATTCGCTTCTCGAGGGATTGGTGTTCGCCGAACGCGTGGCGCGCGACATCGTCGAGATCGACGCGCTCAAATCCCTGCCGCCACCTGGGAAGTGGAGCGTTCCGCGGCTGGAGGATCGTGGCGCGGCGCAGGTGGCCGCCGATCTCGTTCGCGAGGTCATGTGGCGCGACGCGGGCGTCATCCGCACGCCCGGTGGACTTCGTTCGGCGCGAGCGGTCTTGCAAGGCATCAGGAAGCGGCTTCCCGTGGGCGCGACCGAAGAGATGAATCTCGTTCGGACGGCTCAGCTCATCGTCGAGGGCGCGCTACGCCGGCAAGAGTCACGCGGCGGGCATTACCGCACGGACTACCCGCGAGCCAAGGGCGCGTGGAGGAAGCGGCATGTAGAGCTTTAAAGGCGGAAATCGGAAATGGGAAATCGGAAATCGGCGGGTGCCCGTGACGCGGGCGGGGAGGGCCCGTGATCGACCTGTCTCGGCGCCCATTTCCGATTTCCCATTTCCCATTTCCGAAGTCCTAACACGGTCCGCCCCAACAAGTTACTTTGAACCCATGGCATCCACCGCCACGCTGTCCCGGCAGGCCCAGATCGAGGAGTTGCAGGAGGAAATCCGCGAGTTGGCGCGCACCAAGAACGCCGTGATCCTCGCGCACAACTACGAGCGTCCCGAGGTCCAGGACGTCGCGCATTTCGTGGGCGACTCGTTGGGCCTCTCGCGCGAAGCGGCCAAGACCGACGCCGACACGATCGTCTTCTGCGGCGTTCATTTCATGGCTGAGACCGCCGCGATTCTGTCGCCGAAGAAGACCGTGCTCTTGCCGGACCTCGCCGCGGGTTGCTCACTCGCCGCCACGATCGACGCGCAGCAATTGCGAGAGTGGAAAGCCGAGCATCCGGGGGCTGTCGTGGTCGCATACGTCAACACGACGGCCGAAGTCAAAGCCGAGAGCGATTACTGCTGCACGTCCGGGAACGCCGTCGAGGTGATCAACGCGATTCCCGCGGACAAGGAGATTCTCTTCCTCCCGGACATGTTTCTTGGCGCGCACGTTCGTCGCGTCAGCGGTCGCGACAACATTCATGTCTGGATGGGCGAGTGTCACGTCCACGCGGGCATCGATCCCGAGAACATCCGGCTGCAGCGCCAGAACCACCCGGAAGCCGAGTTCCTCATTCATCCGGAGTGCGGCTGCTCGACCAGTGTGATCGAAGCGATGTCGGCGGGTGAGGTGGACCCTCAAGGCGTCCAGATTCTCTCGACCGAGGGGATGATCAAGCGGCCGAAGGAATCGTCCGCGGATGAATTCATCGTTGCCACCGAAGTGGGAATCTTGCATCGTCTTCGGCGGGAGAATCCGCGCAAGCGCTTTTTTGCCGCCAATGAGCGAGCATCCTGCGCCTACATGAAGGTGACGACCCTGCCGAAGGTGCTGCGCGCCATCGAGAACCTGCAGTACCCCATCATGGTTCCCGCCGCCGTCGCGGACCGCGCGCGCGGCGCCATCGAGCGCATGATCGCCATCGGTGGACGCAGTGGCCCGGCGCTCTCACCAGTGCCGGCGACGATCGACCCGGGCGAGTGAAGCGACGCAACGAAGGAGAAGGGGAGAGAGACATGGAAACGCCTGAAATGGAGCGTCGGTCGGAGCGTCGGAGTGTCCCGCGGACGATCACGCCGCTCTCGACGCCGGCATTCGACACCGAATCGCTCCTCAACTTCCCGTTGAAGATGCCCGAGCTGCAAAAGCTCGTTCGGGCCGCGCTCGACGAGGACCAGGCGTTCAACGACATCACCACCATCGCGACCGTCGTCTCCGATCGCCGCGCGCGCGCCCCCC
>JBBDXZ010000033.1:0-37070 GCA_040902075.1 Gemmatimonadaceae bacterium | reverse complement strand
GGGGGGGCGGGCGGAACCGGCACGGTCGCCGGCGTGCCGCTGGCGCTCGAGGCCTTTCGCGTCCTCGATCCCAAGGCAACGATTCGCGTAGAGCGCGAGGACGGCTGGCGTGTCCAAAAAGGCGACCCGATCCTCTTCGTGACCGGTCACGCGCGCGGATTGCTGGGCGCGGAGCGCGTGGCGCTCAACTTCATGCAGCGCCTCTCCGGCATCGCGACGCTCACGGCGAGGTTCGTGGACGCGGTACGTGGGACGGACACGAAGATCCTCGACACACGAAAAACGACGCCGGGATGGCGTGTCCTCGAGAAATACGCGGTGCGGGCGGGCGGTGGCGTCAATCACCGGATGGACCTCGCGACCGCCGTCCTGATCAAGGACAATCATCTCGCCGCGTGTGACGGAGACGTCAGCCTCGCCGTGAAACGCGTTCGGGACATGACGCCGGCCGGTACACTGATCCAGGTGGAATGTGAGCGTCCCGAGCAGGTGCAGTCCTCGCTCGACGCCGGAGTGCATTCCGTCCTGCTCGACAACATGTCGCTGGACGACCTGCGCGAGTCCGTGAGGATCGCCAAAGGGCGCGCGAAGACCGAGGCCTCCGGAGGCGTCAGCCTGTCGACCGTGCGCGCGATCGCCGAAACGGGCGTCGATTTTATTTCCGTGGGAGCACTGACGCATTCGCCCCCGGCACTCGACCTCGCTCTCGACTTCGACTGATTTCCCATTTCCGCCTTTCTGACGTGATCGCCAAGCCTCAGACAGGCCAAGAAAGTCCCGTCGCCGAGACCTGCGACTACTGCGACTCGACCGACGTCCAATGGATCAAGTGCAAGCTCACCTGCCGGAACTGCCGGCGGATCGTGAAGAGCTGCGCTGATCTGTCGGCACCGCCCAGCTGAGGCCGAAGCTTCGCATCAACGCCTGCGCCGTTTTGGTGTTGCGCTCCGTGGTGCCATCCCCGAACGGCGTGCGTGGCACGATCACCGTGACGCGGCCCTTCTCGCCCCGGATGCGGCTCGCGAGCATCGCGACGCGCTGCGCGTCGGCGGCATCTGTCTCGGTGAACGGAACCACCGCGAAGTCGATGATGTAGTTGCGCATCTGCTGCTGCGCATACGCGCTCCACGCCTGCTGCGTGCTGTCCGTGGGATCGAGCACGAGGAGCACGCGTCCCGGCGCGCCGAAGAGAATGTCCGAAAGCTCCATCGTGTTCGGGATGGGCAGCAGCCAGACGCCGGGCCGCAGCTGGAACAGCCGGCCGTACTGCATCGGCGTCGTGCGCTGCTCGAGCCCCTTCGCGTTCATCAGGTCCGTGGCTTTGGCCAGGCGGACGTTGTTGTCCTTCGCCATCGATTCGACGACGCGCCTGACCACGTTGACGCGATCGCGACCCAGCCCGCAATGCACGTAATATTTGCCCTTTCCCGTCTTGACGATCTCTCGAATCGTGTTCAACGATGCTTCGTTGTCGCTGACCCACGGCAGCATGGGCGTTTGAATGAGCCGAAGGCCGAGCCTGTTGGTGGCTGCCTTTTCCATCGCGATGCCCTGGAGCTCGACCACGACGGTCGGATGCTGCAGCGAGATCACCGCCGTGTAGCCTTCCTTCTGGAGCTGCTCGAGCCGCTCAGGCTGTGGATAAGGACCGAAGACGAACTCCGGCCCGCCTTCCATTCGCACACTGCTGGACTCGCTCCCGGCGAAATTGGCCAGCATGGCCGTGGGATTCGACCACGCCCACATCGACGCGATGCCCGGGACCACGAGCGCGCCCAGCGCCAACCGCCTCGCGCGAACCGAGGGCGTCCGATAGAGCCGCCGCACCACGGACCGCGTGAGCATGAACGACGCGACGACGAAGAGCAGGATCACACCGATCAGCACGCGGTTCTCGGCCGACTGCCCGAAGCCGAGCCCGTGCACGGCGCTCACGATGCCGCGTACGAACAACACGAGCACGATGGTGCCCGTGAACAATCCGATCATGAGCCACGCAAAGCCGAACGTCACCAGAAATGACGCGGCTGCGCGTCGCCGTGGTGGGTTCGCCTGAGTGGTCATCGCTTGCTCCTCCCACCTCGTCAGCTTCGCTTTGGAATCAACAGTCTCGCCGCGAGCGGCCGAACCGTGATCTCCTGTGGCGTCATACCGAGCAACTCTCCATCCGCTTGAGCCCGTCGCCTCGGTTCGGTTTCCAGCAGGATGTGACGCCCAGGAACGTAAAACGCACAGCGATCGAATTGCGCCGTTCCCCGAAGCATCCGCGCGAAGATGCGAATGGCGTCCCACAGGTTCTCCGGCGAGTAAACACAAGCATGTAGCACGCCATCGTCGTGAAGAATGCCATCGCCGAACCGGATGAGCCCGCCCAGCACCGAGCCCAGGTTGGCGATCATCACCGCAGACGCGCGGCGCTCGTACACCTGTCCATCCACGGTGAGACGGACCTGGAACTTCTCGAGACGCATCCCCGCCTTGAGCGCGGACCACGCGTAGGCGAAGAACCCGATCCATTTCTTCATGAGGGGCGACGCACCCGCGATCATGGCTTCGTCGAGTCCGACGCCGAGGCCGATCGCGAAGTGTCGGCCATCCGCCAGCCGCCCGAGATCGAGCTGAGCTTCAGCCCCGTGCAGCAGGGCGGAGACCGCTTTCCCGACGCGCAGCGGTACGCCGAGCGACCGGACCAACACGTTGCCGGTGCCTCCCGGGAGAATCCCCACCGGCGGGCCAGCATCGGCCAGCGCGCTGATCACTTCCATCGCGGTCCCGTCTCCGCCGAGCGAGAATACGGCGTCGTAATCCGCGGCATGCGCGCGCGCGAGCTCCGCCGCGTGTCCCGACCTCTCGGTGAGGAGTAAATCGCAGATGACGTGTTCGCGTTCGAACGCACGAACGGCCTCGACACGCGCGCGCAGTGCGCGTCGCGCCGCGGGGTTCACGATCAGCAGCGCGCGATGCGTTACGGCGGCGCGATCGGCGTCACTCGGGCTCACGCCACCGGGTGCCGTGCATCTCCACCAGGAGATCTGCTTCGGAGGGGCCCCATGAGCCCGCCGGGTACGTCGGCATGGCCGCGGGTCGATGCTCGTCCCAATACTTGATGAGCGGATCGATCACTCGCCACGCGGCCTCGACCTCGTCGCTGCGCGTGAAGAGCGTCGCGTCGCCGAGCATCACGTCGAGCAGCAGCGTCTCGTAGGCCGGCGGGTTCGAATCGCCGAACGCTTGCGCGTACATGAAATCCATGGAGACCGGCGCGACTTCGATTCCATGCGAGAGCTGGTACGCGGCGCCCGGCGCCTTGACCTGGAAAGAGAGCGACACGCCTTCGTTGGGTTGGATCCGCATGGTCAACACGTTCGGCGCTATCTGCTCGCGGGTTTCGTGCCGGAACATCAGGACCGGCGGCTCGCGAAACTGCACGGCGATCTCGGACACGCGGCGTGTCATCCGTTTGCCCGATCGCAGAAAGAACGGCACACCGGTCCACCGCCAGTTGTCGACGTAAAAACGCACTGCCGCGAACGTGGGCGTAATGGAAGTCTTCGAGACGTTCGGCTCGTCACGATATGACGCGTACTGCGCGCGCACGGCGGCGTCGTCGATTTCCTGAGCGTGGAGCCAGCGCAGCGATTGCAACACCTTCACCTTTTCGTCCCGGACCGCGTTGGCGGACATGGTGGCCGGCGGCTCCATCGCCGTGAGCGTCAAGAGCTGCAGGAGATGGTTCTGGAACATGTCGCGCACGACGCCGGCTTCCTCGTAATACTTTCCGCGCGACCCCACGCCGACGGTCTCCGCGACCGTGATCTGGACATGCTGGACGGATTGCCGGTTCCAGATCGGCTCGAAGATCGCGTTCGCGAATCGAAAGACGAGGATGCTCTGGACGGTCTCTTTCCCGAGATAATGATCGATGCGATACAGCTGGCATTCGTTGAAAAGCTCGAGCACCAGGCGGTTCAGGGCACGCGCGGTCGTGAGGTCCCGGCCGAACGGCTTTTCGATGACGATTCGAGACCACGGCCGCTGTGACGCGTCCGCCATCCGCGGCGCCAGCCCGCTCTCCGAGAGCGCGCGCACGATCGGAGAGAAGACGCTCGGCGGCACCGCGAGGTAGAACAGCCGGTTCGGCTGATACGGCTTGCGCTGGGATTCGATGTCCTCGAGCCGCAGCCCGAAGTGCTGATACGACGTCGCGTCGCTGAGATCGCCGTCCGTGTAGTGCATGTGCGGCGCGAGCTTTCGCCACACCGCCTCGTCGAACGCGGGGACTTCGTCGCTCGCCTGGATCGCTTCCTTCATGCGCTGCCGGAAGGCGTCGTCGTCGAGCCGCTCGCGCGCGATGCCGAGCACGTCGCAGCCTTCAGGCATCAGCTTGTCGTGCGCGAGCTGGTAGATGGCGGGCAGCAGCTTTCGTTTCGCGAGATCGCCGTTGGCGCCGAGGATCACGATCGTGCACGGATCCGCCTGCCGCCGATTCTCGCCCAGCGTTCTCAGGATCTGGCTTGGGCGCGCCGCAACGTGCCTGGCGGGTGCGGACGCGCTCACGTCTTCTGTACCGCGTGTCCGCCGAACTCGTTGCGCAGGGCCGCGATCACCTTCGCCGAGAAGGAATCGTCCTGGCGCGAGCGGAAGCGCATGAGCAGCGACAGCGTGATCACCGGCGCCGGCACGTCGACGTCGATGGCCTCCTTCACCGTCCATCGGCCCTCGCCCGAATCGGCAACCCAGCCACGAATCTCCTCGAGTGAGGCGTCCTTCGCGAACGCGCGAACCGCGAGCTCGTTGAGCCAGGAGCGCACGACACTTCCCTGTTGCCACAAGCTCGCGATCTGATGAAGATCGAAATCGGGAAAATCTTTGGAGGCGTGAAGGATCTCGTACCCCTCGGCATAGGCTTGCAGCAAGCCGTATTCGATCCCGTTGTGGACCATCTTCACGTAGTGTCCCGCGCCGGAAGGTCCCACGTGCGCGAGCCCCTGGGGCGGCGCCAGCGTCTTGAAAATCGGCTCGCATCGCAGCACGGCGCGCTTCTCGCCGCCGATCATGAGGCAATAGCCCTTCTCGAGCCCCCAGATTCCGCCGCTGGTGCCGCAGTCTATGTATTGAATTCCCTGCTGGCGCAGGGAATCGGCCCGGCGAATCGTGTCGTGAAAGTTGGAGTTGCCGCCGTCGATGACGATGTCGCCCTCGCTCAGCAAGGGGCGCAGCTCCGCGATCGTCTGATCCACCGGGTCACCAGCGGGCACCATGATCCAGACGATGCGCGGCGCCGCCAGCTGCTTCACGACCTCGGCGAGCGAGCCTGCGCCAGTCGCGCCGAGCTTCGCGTATTTCTCCACGGACTCGCTGCTCCGGTCGTACGTGACCACGCTGTGGCCACCGCGCAGCAATCGCTCCGTCATGTTGCCACCCATTTTGCCCAACCCGATCATCGCTAATTGCATTCGATCCTCGGTTTGACGTACTCCCCACTCCCCACTTCCCACTTCACACTCCCCACTCCCCACTCCCCACTCCCCACTCTATGGTCGCATGAGCACCGCCCGCGCCGGCGCTCCATCCAGTCCGTCCAGCCGCAGCGGCAGACAACAGAACGCGTACGACCCCGGCGCGATCTCGGACAGGTCGAGCCCTTCGACGATCACGATGCCGCGCTCGAGAAGCGTGCGATGCGTTTTGTGGTGACCGGAACGAAACTGCTCGACGGAGAAGTAGTCGACGCCCACCAGCTTCACTCCGGCGGACGCCAGGTACTCCGCGCCGTCCGGCGCGATGTACGTGAAGTCGGGATGGAACTCGCGGTCGGTGACAAAGGTGGAATTTCGCGTCCGGATCAAGACACGCTCGGTCCCATGGGAGACGGTTTGCTCGAGATGCCGTGCGGTCACGCTCATGACGTCCTCGCCGAACGCGATCACTTCCGCCGGTCCAATGAGCGCGTTCAACGGGAGCCGTTCCACCGTGCTCCCCGCCTCGAAGAAATGCCGGGGCGCATCGACATGCGTGCCAGTATGGGTTCCGAAGGCAAGTCGTGAGAGGTTCGAGCTCGCGCCGCGGCTGAGCTCCGAGTGCGGTTCGATGCGAATCTCGGGATTGCCGGGGTACACCACGCCGCCGTTCACGACCGGCACGGAGATATCGAAGATCTTGGTCACGGGAGAACCTGAGTGATTCCGGCGTGAGAGGCCAGACCCTAGCTCCACTCGCAAGGGTCGGTTTGCTTTCAGCCATGAGTCGCGTTGTCCTTTTGTCACTGGTGCTCGTCCTCGCGGCATGTGGCCGGCAGGCTCAAGTCGGGACCGCACCCGCGTCGTCGCGATCCGACGCCATCACGGGAGCAGATCAGCTGCTGGCGGCCATGCACGACCGGTACGCCGGCAAGTGGTATCGCAATCTCACGTTCGTCCAGAAAAGCACATACTTGCGCCCCGACGGCCGGGTCAGTCGCGTGGAGACGTGGTATGAGGCCGGCGCGATTCCCGGGCGGCTGCGCATCGATTTTGGCGAACCGTCGCGCGGCATGGGCGTGCTCTACCGCAACGACTCGGCTTACACGATGGCGGGCGGGCGCGTCACCGTGCGCCAGGCCGGACGCAACCTGCTCCTGGTCCTCGGCTTCGACGTCTACGGACAGCCGCCGGCGCGGACACTCGCGCAGTTGCGCGCCGAGCGCATCGACCTGAGCGTGCTGCGAACGGACATGCTGGACGGAAAGCGCGTCTACGTCGTCGGTGCGGGTCCGCGCGACTCGACGTCGAATCAGTTTTGGGTCGAGGCGGACCGTCTTCTCTTCGTGCGACTGATCCAGACCGATACGGCGCGCCGGCGCACGCAGGACATTCGTTTCGGCAAATACGTCGCCCACGGTGGCGGCTGGGTGGCCGAAGACGTACGGGTGATGATCAGCGGCTTCGTGGCGCTGCGCGAAGAATATTCCGATGTCCGCGTCAACGTACCGCTCGATTCGAATCTGTTCGTTCCGGAGCAATGGAGCATGGCCCAGCATTGGCACCGGCGATGACCATGGATCGCCGCGATTTCGTGCGCGCCGGCGGGACGCTGGCGGCCGGCGCCGCCATCGTGCCCATCATTCAGGCCTGCAAACTGGAGTCGCGCCGCGACCTCGCGGACGAAGGATTCGTCCAGGTGCGCGATCGCTACTTCCGCGATCAGCTCACGCTCAACCCGGTGACCTCCACCTACCTCGGTGGGGACGGATGGGATCGCGCGCTCCGGCCGCTGAACGGCCGGCTGCGTGACTACTCGCCGGGCGCGCTCGACGACGAGGCGCGCGAATATCGCCGCCTCGAGCGCGCGCTCGGCACGCTCGACGCGGCGCTCCTCACTCCGCAGGGACGCGTCGATCACGCCGTCATGGGCGCGCAGATCGCGTTCTTGAAGTCCCAACTCGAGCGCAGCTATCACGAGCGCGCCGTCGATACCTACGTATCCGAGCCGTTCCGCGGCGTCGATTGGCAGATCCAGCAGATGCGGGCCTTCCCCGATGGGAAGCGCGGCGACGAAGCCGAATGGCGCCTCGTGGTCACCCGCATGTCCGTCATCCCGGCGTATCTCGCGGTCGCCCAACAGAATCTCACCGCGGGACTCAGTGCCGGGAACGTGCCCGATCGACGGATGGTACAGCGAGACGGCATTGCCGGCAGCCGGGCGAACGCCACGTATTTCCGGGCGACGCTGCCGGCGTTGGCGAAAGAGCACCTCGGCGGCCAAGCATTTGCCGGCTCGATGCTCGGCGGCGTCGCGGGAGCCGGGGAAGCCGCCGCTCGCGCCTTCGAGAATTTCGCCGCGTGGCTGGAACGCACGTTCCGGCTGAACGAGACCACCGACCGGTTTGCGCTGGGCGAGTCGGCGTATCAATTGCGCGTGCGCACCGTGTTGCGCGACGAGCGGCCGGTCTCGGAGCTATACGAGTATGGAGCGCGTCAGGTCGAGGAGTACACGCAGCGGATCGCCGAGGTCGCCGAGCGGCTCGCGCGCGAGCGGGGGATCACGTTGCCATTCGGAAGCCGTGAGGACCGCGCGTGGAGCATCCGGCGCGTGATGGAGGATCTCGCCGGCGAGTCGCCCAGTAACGACGACGAGCTTCTGCGTTGGTACCGCGAGACCGGCGAGCGCGCGGTCGCTTATGGGCGCGACCGTGGCTTGTTCGACGTTCCCGCCGACTATCAGCTCGAGATCGTCCCCACCCCGCCCGTTCTGCGCAGTACGATCGACGCGGCGTATTATCCCGCGCCGCCGCTGAAGCGCACGGGCGTCGGCCGGTTCTATCTCACGCCGACGGGAAACGATCCCGCGGCTTTGCGCGAGCACCCCCACGCGTCCGTCGCGGACACGGCCGTGCACGAGGGGTTCCCGGGTCACGACTGGCATTTCAAGTACATGACGCAGCACGCGTCGGAGATCTCCAACATCCGCTGGCTGACGCCGGGCGCCGTCGAAGACTCCTCGTCGATGTGGAGCGATTCGATGGCGACCGAGGGGTGGGGCCTCTACGCCGAAGAGCTGATGGCCGAACCCGCGCCGCAAGCACCACACGGCTTCTACTCGCCCGCGGAATACCTGTACGAGCTTCAGGGTCAATTGCTTCGCGCCGCGCGGGTTCGTATCGACATCGGTCTCCACACGCGTCGCATGACGTTCGACGAGGCGATGGACTACTTCACCGAGCACGTGAATTTCTATCCGGGCGCGTGCGCCCGGGCCGACCGCGAGCCGGCGGCGCGCGCCGTCTGCGAGGGAGCGATGCGCGCGATCTACCGCTACAGCAAATGGCCGACGCAGGCGATCACGTACAACCTCGGGAAGAACGCGATCGTCGGCTTGCGGGAAGCGGATCGGTCGCGAAAGGGAGCCGCGCACTCGCAGCGCGAGTTCCATGAGCGGTTCATGCGCATGGGGACCATTCCGCCCGGGTTCTTCAGGGACGTTCTGCTGGGCGCGTAGCTCGCGCCAGCTGCTCCCAGAGCTTTGCAGCTTCGGTCACCGGCTCGTCGCACACAGAACGGCGGCATACGTACGCCGTTGCCCGGCCGGCGCGCGTCTCGCGGTCCGCCAGCAGCGCGATTCCCGCCGCGGTTGCGGGTGATCCGCCCGCCATCACGAGCGACGGCACGTATGTCGTCGCCACGACACTGGCGAGTCGCTGGAACTCCGGTGAGCTCGGCTCACCCGCGATCGCCACCTCGACCGCCCCAAACACGGCCATGTCGGCGGCGGTGAGCGCATGGCCAAACGCCAGGGGATATCGCGCCATCGGCTCCGCGAGCGTCTCCAGGACGCTGTTCGCTCGACGCACCATGTCCGCCTCGCCGAGCAGATCACCCAATCGCAGCAGCAGCTCGATGGCGAGCGACGTCCCCGAAGGCGTGGCGTTGTCGGTCACGTCCCTCGGACGCGTGAGCAGCTCCTCGTGATCGCTCGCCGTGTCGAAGAACGCGCCGGCGTCATCGTCTCCCTCCCAGAACCACCGCACGATCGATCTGCCGAGCTCGTGAGCCCGGTCGAGCCACACCCGGTGGAAGGTCAACTCGTAAAGCGCCAGCGCACCCAATGCAACCGCGGCGTAATCCTCGAGAAAACCGCCGATGCGGGTGACGCCAGCCTTGTGCGAGCGGAACACGCGACCAGCGCGTACCATCTCCCGGAAAAGGAACTCGCCGTTCCCGATCGCGAGATCCCGGTAGCGGTCCGCGTCTTCCCCGTTTCCCCCCATCACGCGCGCCGCCTCGGCGACCGCGCGCAGCATCAGCCCGTTCCACGACGCGAGGATCTTCTCGTCGCGCGCGGGGCGTACCCGCTTGCCGCGGACTTCCATCAGACGCTGTTTTGCCCTGGCCAGCGCGCCGATCGGTGGCCGACGCGCGCCAGTGGCGACATGAAGGATGTTGCTTCCCTCGAAATTCCCCTCCGGCGTGGCGCCCCAGTACGACATGACGTCGCCGGCGTCGTCGCCGAGCGTCTCACGGAGCTCCGCGTCGCTCCAAACATAGAACTTTCCTTCCTCGCCTTCGCTGTCCGCGTCGAGCGTCGAGAAGAACCCACCGGCAGCCGACGTCATCTCACGGGCGAGCCACTCGAGCGTGTCGATGCAAACGCGCCGGAGCTCTTCCTGGTTCTCCCCGTCCGGCGTCGCCTGCAGCAGATGCACGCCGGCGCGGAGCAGGAGCGCATTGTCGTACAGCATCTTCTCGAAGTGCGGCACGAGCCAGCGCGCGTCCACGGAATAGCGCGCGAAGCCACCGCCGATCTGATCGTACATGCCCCCGCGCGCCATCTGCCGAAATGTGTGACGCACCGCTTCCAGCGCGGCCTCGTTCCCTGTGCGTGCCCATTGCTGCAGCAGGAACTCCATCGCCATCGCCTGCGGAAACTTCGGCGCGTCGCCGAAGCCGCCATTCTGATGATCGTACGAGTCGAGCAGCCCGCGGACAGCGCGCTGGAGGAGATCGGGTGACGGCGTCCCGCTGCTGCGCACGCGGTCCGAGGTCGCGGCGTACATCTCGCGCATCGAGGACGCGACGCGCCGCACGTCATCGGGGCGGTTCCGATATGCGTCGGCCACCGCCTGCAGCACGCGTCGAAATGACGGCATCCCTTGGCGGTCCGTCGGCGGGTAATACGTTCCGGCCCAGAACGGCTCGAGCTCCGGCGTGAGAAACACGGTCATCGGCCATCCGCCGTGGCCGTTCATCGCCTGGACGGCCTGCATGTAGATCGAATCCACGTCGGGCCGCTCTTCCCGGTCCACCTTCACGTTCACGAACAGGTCGTTCATGACCCGCGCGGTCTCGGCGTCCTCGAACGACTCACGCTCCATCACATGACACCAGTGGCAGGCCGAATACCCGACGCTCAACAGAATCGGTTTCCCCTCGAGCCGCGAACGCTCGAATGCCTCCGTGCCCCAGGCGTACCAATCCACCGGATTCTGCGCGTGCTGCAGCAGATACGGGCTCGTTTCGTTCGCGAGGCGATTGGGCATCTGCCATCCACCCTGTTAGCGTGATACGATGACGGCGCCGGTATCGGCGGCGCGCGTTCACGGTATCCAGTGCAAACTACCTTCCAGTGCCTCACTCTCATTCCCCCAAGCGAATCCGGGATGGCGACGCGACGGCGCTCCCCCAACCATGGTCGCGCCGTATCCCCTGGACGCCCGTCGTCATCTCGATCCTGGTGGTGTTGAGCAGCGGCCTCGCCGTTCAGCCCGTGCGCGACGCGAGGACGCTCACCGACGTCGCCGAAGCGTACCTTCTGCGCCCGATGACGTACGTCGCCATCGCGCCGCTCTCGAACGTGCTCGATACGCTGTCGCTGTTGTCCGGCCGGCAGCACATCGCGCTCGTCCTGGGCGTGATCGTGCTCTTTGCGCTCCGGCGCCTCGTCCGGGCACTACGCGATGGGGCGACGTGGCGGGCACACCTCGTCGCGACGGCGCTGCTCGTAGTGGGGATCGTCGTGGCCTATGTCGCGGCGGCGGTCCTGCCGCGTCCCATGGCCTCTCTGGTGACGGACAACGCGAACATTCTGCGGGTGGACTTCCATTCTCATACGTCCGCGTCGCACGACGGGCGCGGCGGATGGGGCGCCGAGCACAATCGCGCGTGGCATCGTGACGGCGGCTACGACGCGGCGTATGTCACGGATCACGCGACCGTCTCGGAGGCGGAACGGGGAATGGCGAACAATCCCAACCCCGCTGGTGGCGGCGTCACGCTGCTCCAGGGAATCGAAGTCACGTGGTCTGGCGAGCACGTCGCGATCCTCGGTGCCGAGCGTAGGTACCGGGGCCTGCTCACGCCGAACCTGCGCGACGTGGACGAGCAAGGCCTTCTCCTGGGCAGCCTGATCCAGACTCGCGAGCCCGTCGTGATTTGGAATCATCCCAAGGACCTGACCCGGCTTCCTCCCGCGAGCGGCCCGCGCACGGCGGGGGTGCGCGGGATCGAGATCTCGAACGGATCGCCGCCCGGTGCTGACAAGATCCGGCCAAAGCGACAAGCGATCGTGGCGCTCGCGGAACGCGCCGGCCTCGCGATGATGGGCGGCAGCGACTATCACGGCTGGGGACGTACCGCGCCGGCGTGGACGCTCGTGCGCATATTCGGCTGGCGCGGCATGAACGCCGACTCGCTCGACCAACAGATCGAACGCGTCGTCCGGGAGAGCGGCGCGCGCGGTACTCGCGTCGTCGAGCGTCGCGTCGCCGACCCCGGATCCAGGAACACGGCCCTGGCGCTCACGGTGCTGTCCGTGCCGCTTCGCATGCTGACGACACTCTCGAACGACGAACGCCTGGTCTGGCTCATCTGGACGTGGCTGATCGCGGCAACCGTGTGGTGGGTGCGTAGGCGCCGCGCGCGAGGTATGGCATCCTGAGCCCAGGCCCTCCCTCGGAGCGCAGCGAACGGGACGTGAAGGATCTGCGGTATCGGCGACTCGCCCTTGCCGTAATGATCGCGGCTGGAATCGCCCGCATGGCGATCGCCGCGCTCATGCCGCTGTTTCCCGACGAGACCTACTACTGGGAATGGTCTCGCCGCCTCGCGGCGGGCTACTTCGATCATCCCCCGATGATCGCCTGGCTCGTTCGCGCCGGGACGCTGCTCGCGGGCGATACCCCCCTTGGCGTGCGGCTTTTTCCCGTGGTCACCGGGTTCGTGGCGGGACTCTTTCTGATGGCTACGGCGCGTCGTCTCTCCGGCGCTCGCGCGGTGCTGCTCACCGCCATCATTTTTGCCGTCATGCCGCTCTCCGCGGCAGGGCTGATCCTGGCGACGCCGGACGCGCCGCTGCTCACCGCCGCGTCCGCGACGTTCTACTACGTCGTGCGGGCACTTCAGAGTCCGCCGCGGTCGCGCGCGTCGCTGCGCTGGTGGTGCGTCGCCGGCATCGGGCTGGGGCTCGCGCTGCTCTCGAAGTACACGGCGGTCCTCGTGCCGCTCGGCATTGTCATCGGCCTGCTCTCCGTGCGCGAGCTGCGGACACGTTTGACGGAGCCCGGTCCGTACGTCGCGACTCTGATCGCGCTTCTCCTTTTCAGTCCGGTGATCATGTGGAACGCCGGACACGACTGGCTGTCGTTCGCGTTTCAGCTCCAGCACGGGCTCGGCGGCGCGGGCGGATCGGTCTTCAGGCGCGAGCTCGATTTCATCGGCGGCCAGATCGGCTTGGTGTCTCCTATTCTGCTCGTGATGATGATCGTCGCGATCTACCGCGCCTTTCGCCTTCCTCGCCCCTCCTCCCTCCTCGCCATCGTTTCGATCTTCATCTTCGCGTTCTTCATGTATTCAGCGACGCGCCGCCGGGTGGAAGCAAACTGGCCTGCCCTCGCATACCTGCCCGCACTCCTCCTGCTCGCGACACACGCCTCGAGGCGGAAGTGGGACCGGTGGCTGGGCGCGGGGATCGTGCTCGCGTCGCTACTGACGATCGTGACGTACGTCAATGCATTCGTCCCGATTCTTCCGGTGCCCGCGCGGCGCGACCCGACGGCGCGGGCCGCGGGCTGGAATGATCTCGCGCGGGCCGTGAATCGCACGTACTCGCAGCGCCTGCCGATCTCCTCGTATCGAACGCACCTCGCCGCCGACCGGTATCAGGAAGCGTCCGAGCTCGCCTTCCATCTTCCCGATCATCCGGAGACGTACGCCCTGAATCTCACGACGCGCGCGAACAACTACGATCTCTGGCCCACATTCGTCGATCGCGCCCTGCCCAGAGACGCGATGATCCTCGTGGTCGACGAGGTGCTCGGGGAGCATCCCACGGTTGCATTGCTCACGCCCCACTTCACCACCGTGCGGCAGGGCGACCAGGCGGTACTCGCGCGCGGCGGAGACCCGGTCAAGCATCTCCGGATCTGGATGCTCGACGGCTGGCATGGCACCTGGCCTCAGCGATCACTACGTTCTCGTTGATGACCGCACAAACGCCACGCGTCGCCAGCGATCTCGACGGCTACTTCACGCGCGAGGAGAAGCGCATTCGCGCGGAGCTCGGCGACTTTCTTCGGATTCCGAGCGTGAGCGCCCGCTCGGAGCACAACGCGGATACCGCGCGCTGCGCGGAGTGGCTCGCCAGCCAGATTCGCGCGACCGGCATGAGCGCGTCCGTTCACAAGACGCCGGGTCATCCGATCGTCGTCGGCGAATGGCGTAAAGCGGGCCCGCAGGCGCCTACGGTATTGGTGTACGGTCATTACGACGTGCAGCCCGCCGAACCCCTCGAGCTCTGGACGAGTCCTCCATTCGAGCCGACCGTGCGCGACGGAAAGCTCTTTGCCCGCGGTTCGGTAGACGACAAAGGCCAACTGTACATTCACGTCAAGGCGGCCGAAGCGCTGCTCAGGCAGCGCGGCGCGATGCCGGTCAATCTGCTGTTTCTCGCGGAAGGGGAGGAGGAAGTCGGGAGCGACAACCTCGCGGACTTCATCGAGAAGAACGCCGAGCTGCTGCGCGCGGACTCGGTCGTCATTTCCGACTCATCGATGTTCGCTCCGGGCCAGCCGTCCATCCTCTCGTCACTGCGCGGGATAGCGTATTTCCAGATCGACGTGGTTGGCCCGGCGCAGGATCTCCACTCGGGCAGCTATGGCGGGGCGGTCGTGAATCCGGCGATGGCGCTCGCCCGAATGCTCGCCACGATGCACGACGCGAAGGGCCGGATCACGATCAAGGGTTTCTACGATCGCGTGCGCAAATGGGACAGGAAATCCCGCGACGCCATTCGCAAGCTTCCGTTCAGCGAAAGAAAATTCCTGCACGAGACCGGCGCGCCGGCCCTGGGCGGGGAAGAGGGCTTCAGCACCCTCGAACGCATCTGGATGCGTCCGACGTGCGAGGTGAACGGGCTGCTCAGCGGCTACACGGGCGAGGGCGCGAAGACCGTCTTGCCGTCGAAAGCGATGGCGAAGGTCAGTTGCCGGCTGGTCCCCGACCAGGATCCCGCGCAAATCGCAAAACTTTTCCGCGCGCACGTCAAGCGCGTCGCCCCGAAAGGCGTGAAGGTGAACGTGCAGTACATCCACGGCGGCAAACCGTGGCGCGCCGAGCTGACTGGTCCGCTCTACGACGCGGCGCGCCGCGCGCTCACGGCCGCATTTGGGAAAGCGCCGGTCGTCGTTGGCGAAGGGGGCTCGATTCCGGTGGTGGGCGACTTCGACCGCGTCTTGAAGGCACCCGTGCTGCTGCTGGGCTTCGGTCTTCCCGGCGAGAACGCGCACGCGCCCGACGAGTGGATCTCGCTCGAGAACTTTACGAAAGGGTTGCGCGCGGTGGCGACGCTCTACGAAGAGCTAGGGAAGGGGGAATAGGGAATGGGGAAGAGGGCAACTACAACTACGGGAAAGGGAAGGGGAAAGGGAACAGGGAAAAGTCTACCATTCCCTCTTTTCCCTTTCCCTTTCCCTTTCCCTTTCCCGCCGTTGTAGTTGCCCTCTTCCCCATTCCCTCTTCCCTCTTCCCTATCAGTTAGAACCTCCACTCCCTTATCACGAATGCGCCAAAGCTCGAGACGGCCGGAATCGGTTGGAGCGCCAGTGACGGCGGCTGCAACAGGTAGCGGTTCTCGAACGCCGCCTCGAACCGCCAGCCCTTCGGCGTCCGGTACTGCGCGCGCAATCCCGGAACGGTCTTGAGCTGCAGCTGGGTCTGCGCCGCCATGAAGAAATACGGACTGAAATACTTGCCCGCTTCGAGACGGGTGCCCTGGAGGAAACTCCCCACGTTTCCGAGCTCCGTCGGCAAGTCGGCCGGCTCGATGTTGAAGACGTCCGCGCCCAGACTTCTCGTGGCGTCGCCCTCCACTTCGTCGGCCATCACGCCCAGCGCCACCGCGACCATCCGTCTCATCGCGAGCGCGGCTCCGACACCGATCAGATTGCCCGTCGCCGTCGCGCCCGTGAGGCCCGAGCCCTCGAGCTGCAGCAACGACGTCGAGCTCCGGCCGAACGCCAGGTAGCTCAGCAGATCCGACTGCGAGATCGGCGGCTGGGCGTCGCTCTCCAATGTGAGCTTGGGTCGCAGGAGCGTGCCGCCGATGAGCACCCGGATGTTGAAGTTCTGTCTCCCGGCGATCGCGACCTCGTATTCTCCCGCTGCCTGCAGTGCCGGGTTCATCTCCGGACCGCCGACGAAGGTCGCTGACCCGCGTTTGATCTGGAATCGCTTGCTCAGGAAGCTGTACTCTCCGCGATCAGTGGAGATGACGCCGGTGAGCGCCATTACGTCGCCGTCGCGATGAATGCGCACCGGCTCCTCGGTAAACATCTCGATGTTGGCGTCGCGCGAGCGCAGCCAGGTATTGCGGGCTACCGTGAGATCCACGTCCATGCGGAGATGCTCGATCAACGGGGAGGTCTTCGGGAACAGCTCGGTATCGCTCACGATGGCGCTGTCCATGACCGCGAACACCGCTGGATCGCCCGGATTGACCAACATCTTGCGGCTCGCCTCGGGGACATAGCCGACGCCCTGCCGAATGTGCACGAGCCCGGACACGTACGCATTCTGGAATGGCCCGGTGAGACTCAGTCCGACGTCCGCGTCCAGCCGTCCGCGATGGTTGTCGAGCACTTCCGTGCGCGTTCCGGCCAGGTGCAGATCGAATGTCGGCTCCCGCCAATTTCCGACGACCATGCGTCCGGCGAGCTTGATGGGCCCGCTGCCGCTGCGGCCCGCGATCGAGTCCACGAACACCGTGTCTCGCGCCATTCGAATCGACGCGGCGATGTCCTCCACCACCATGCCGGTCTCCACGATTTTCATGGAGCCGTTCTTCCACGTGAGCGCGCCGGCGAACGAGGGCCGCTGAAGCGTCCCGCGCATCGCGAACGTACCGGACGCGGTCCCGCGAATCTGCGCCACCGCGTCCGTCAGAGCCGGAATGAGGTCCAGCGGCAGGCTGTCGCCGGAGACATCCACGCGCATCGGCCGATCGAGCAAGCGCGACCCGGTTACCCCCGAGATGGAGAGGTTGATCGGCAGCACGGCATCGGCGACGAGTGAGGGTATTCCGGTCTTCTGCAGCGCTTCCACGTGCGCCGTCAGCGACGTGCTCGCGTAGCGGAACGTGGATTGGAAGTTCGGAATGACCGACCCGTTGTAGTTGCCGTTGACGAGTCCCGCGGCTCCGCGGAAGGTCGGGTTGCTCATCGTGCCTTCGAGGACGCCCCGCGCGGTCAGAATACCGCGCATCGGGAAATCGCTCTGCATGAAGTTCGCGACGTCGGCGATCTGGAAGTTCTGCACGTCCATCACGAGGTTCGCGTTGCCTTCCGTGGGGAGCATCCCGTTCACGTAGACCATGCCGCCCTTGTTGCTGCGGAGCTCCACGTCGTGCACCTCCATGCCGGCCGGATGCCAGTGCAGCACGGCCACGCGCGCCAGCCGCCAGATCGTGGTGTCCATGCGCAGCGCGAGGTTCTGAACGCGGACCTCCCGCTTCGACCCGACCACGAACGACCCGCGCGCCGAGTAATCGCGTTCGTCGCCCTGCCGAACCGCGATCTGGATCTCCCCGGTTGGGCGTCGATAGCTCAGTCGTCCGTCGAGCGTGTCGAACGCAAAGCCCTTGAGACTGATCTCGCTTCCCTCCACGCCGACCGCGATCGTCGAAGTGGTCGTGCGGGCATTGGCCCACGCGTACTCCGCGCGCAGCGTCCGCGCCGAGTTGCCTCGCACGATCAGATCGTCGGCGCTGAGCCGGCCCCGGAGGTCGAAGTCCTTGATGTTGCCGCGCAGC
Source organism: Gemmatimonadaceae bacterium (assembly GCA_040902075.1). GTDB lineage: Bacteria > Gemmatimonadota > Gemmatimonadetes > Gemmatimonadales > Gemmatimonadaceae > DASPMP01. The sequence goes on along the minus strand of JBBDXZ010000033.1, from coordinate 19,295 downwards.
GTGCCAGCCGCGTAGACGCTGCCCGCCAACACGCTTCGCGCGATCGGGTGTGGCATGTTCACCGGAATCGTCGGCAGGGGGCGACCCGTCGCGGCACGCTCGACCTCGGTGGCTTTGGCGATTCGCGCCGAATCCTCGCGCGCCCGGGCCATCGCGCGCGCCACGAGCGCGGATCTCGGTCTCACGACTCCCGGGTCCGCGCCTCCCGGGATCCACCGGTTGTACGCGCCAAGCGAGTCGATCGCCACGCTGTAGCGCAGCTCGCCCACGCGCCCGGCGGTCAGGCCGAAGGTTCCTGAGGCATCGATGCGAGTACTCGCGCCCAGCGCCGTCAATCGCTCTACGCGCGCCAGACCATTCGCGATCGCCACGCGAACGGAGCCGCTGTCAACGGTGACGCTATCCCAGGTTGACGCCGAGAAATCCGCCGCCAACGCGCCGTTCATGGTCGCCAGCTGGAGGCCGGTCCCGCGCGCCCGCAGATTCGCGGTGATCGACGTGCGCGGCGCCGTGGCCATGACGGTGTTCAGGTTGAACACCTGCACGCCCCCCGTGAGATCGTAGCTCTTGCCTCGGCCCTCGAGGTCCAGCGTGCCGTTCGCCGCGACCGCTCCGCCGTCGGGGAGGCGCAGTGTGGCCGCCACGCGAAGGTTGGAGAGCGTGCCCCGCAAGGTGATTGGCCCCGAGGCGCTTCCGCGAAGACCCAATGTCGGGGCGAACAGTCCGACTTCGGCCAGCGACAGCGGATGGGCGCGCACGTCGACGTTGAAGGACTTGGTGTCTCCGAGACCGATGCCCGCCTTCCCCGTCAGACGCGACACACCACCACGATCCCGGTGCTCGACGTCTCCCACGATCGCGACCGTAGTTTGCGTGGACCCGTCGATCGTGAGGTTGCCGACGAGGACTCCACCGACGGGCTCGAGCATGCTGCTCACGTCAGGACTGAGTGCCTTGAGCAGCGCGACCTGCAGCGGATCGGCGCGGACGCGCAGGTTCCGCATGCGCACGTCGCCGTGCACGAGTCCGATCGCGCCGCTCCCCGCCACCCTGCTCGTGCCGGCCTGTTGATCGTGGAACGCGACGTTGCCAGCCAATTGCATCGCGTTGCGTCCGCCGACGATGGTGAGCTGTCCGTCGAGCGTGCCGCGTCGTGGCGATTTAAAATCGGGGACGAGCTGCTCGACGAGCTTCGTATTGACGTTCGTGAACCGAACGTCGGTGTCGTGAATGGCAAACGTGTCCGCGAAGCTGATGGCGAACTTTCCACGGAGCCGCGCACCCTGCGTGCGCAGGTCCGCGTCGCGCACCCAGTACTCCTCCGTGGTGCCGCGCCACTCGAGCTGGAAGTCGAGCGGGCCGCCCCCCTCCGAGGGAAAGCGCGGGAACACCCACCGGAAATCGGCGAACGCGCCGGGGCGTGCGCGCGAGGTGATCGTCATGTCGCCGGTACTGAAGACATAGCGGCCGTGTCCGCGCAGCGACGACGCCGGCATGCGGACCGCCACGTCGCTCCACCAAACCGAATCGTTGTTGAACGTGATATTGCCGAGGAGATCGTTGACGATCGCCGCGGGCGGGCGGAAGGGAAGCGCGACCATCCGCAGCGAGGCGATCTGCGCGAGACGGTCGTGGAACCCGGGCTGCGTGATGCGGAGCAACGGCGCGCGTGCCGTGATCTCGCGAAGCTCGACAACCTTCTGAAAGCCGCGGCCTCCCGCCATCGGGATGACCATGACGCGCTTCGCGCCGCTCAACGCCTCGCGGATGGAGCTGTCCTGCGCCGCGCGCGATAGCGTGGTGTCGGGCTTCCACGGCGTGCGCATGATGAGGTGGCCATCGACCAGCGTCAGATCGTGCAACAGGATCCACGGAAAGCCGCGCCGCCGAACCGCGCGCGATTTCGTGGTGTCCGACGCCGGGAAGATCCGCTGGTAATTCCATTTCCCCCCGGGCGGCCGGTCGAGCACGATCAGCGGCCGAACGACGTTGACCTGGCGAAGATCGATCTTGCGAGTCAGCAGCTCGAGGATGCTGTAACGGGCGCTCACCCGTTCGGCCGCGAAGAACGGCTGACCGGCGCTGTCGCGAATGGCGAAAGACTCGATCGTCGCGCCGTTGAGGAGATTGCCGCGGATGCGGCCGATGGTGACCTGTCCGTGCAGGATTCCGTGGAGCTGCCCCGTCACGTAGCGACGCACCCGTTCGCGCCCCCAATCGGTCCGAGTCAGCACGAGCGTCCCGACGAACGCAAACAGCATCAGCGCCGCGATGAACACGGCGGTGATCTGAAGGATCTTCACCGCCTCGCGCCGCGGCGGTGACGCACGACCCGTGTTTGGTGCGGTCTCGTGACTCGTGACTGGTGTCAGTTCGCCGTCAGACATCAGTATGCCTGCCCGATGCTGAGATGCAGCACCATGCGGTTGAACACGCTCAGCACACCCCGCGCAGTCCCGCCCCCGATGTACTCGCGCTGGTTGTCGAGCTTCACGAGCCGCTGGCGGCCGTTGGCATCGAGCGCGGTCGTCACCACGTCGAGGCGTTCGGATAGGCGCGGGTTGTAGCCGACGTCGATGCGGATCGGTCCGACGGGAGACCGGTAGCGGAAGCCGACTCCCGGTGTAATGGCCGCGGTGCCGCGGACGAGTTGGGCCACGTCGGTGACACTCTGCAGCTCGCTGCCGCCAACCACCGCGCCGTCGAGAAACACCGCCCACTCCATCTTCCGGGCGAACGGCACGCGGTATTCCACGCTCGCCTCGAGCAGCGACGTGCCGCCGACCGGCCGCGGCGTAAAGAGCTTGTTCGCGAGCAGGGGCTTGCTCGGATCGGCGGGATCGGGCGCGTTCGGATTGCACGCCTGGATCGTCGCCTCGCTGCTGATGTCGCAACCTGTTGTCGCGAGCTCGGTCGGCGGGATCGTCAGAATGCGCGGACCGAGCTGGTTTTCATCGTATCCGCGCACGGAGTGCGATCCGCCGGCGTAGAAGCGTTTCCGAGGATGCAACAGATCGATCCCCGATCGCCCGCTGGCGAGCGGACGCACGTAGCCGATCCGGAGGTTGCCGGCCAATACTTGCCGCCGCGGGTCGCGGCTCAGATATCGGAAATGCGTGTACGCCGACGCTTCGGCGAACAGCCGGTTGAAGCGATAGTCGGAGACGGTCACCCCCGACGCGTGCTCGAGGTCGACGCGCGCGATGTATCCCTTCGTCGGCGAGAAGGGAACGTCGCTCCGGTCGATCGCCGCGCTCGCCAGCAGCGGCGACAGCCGCTGGTGCAACCGCAGCGACGCGACGGTCGGGACGTCGCAGACGCCGTAGTTGACGCAGAAATACACGTCGCTCGCTTCCACGCGCGTAATCTCGAAGCGGTACGCCGCGCTCGCGGAGGCGCGCGGGGCCAGCGCGCGCGTGAACGCCAGCTGTCCGCCGTAGCCCTTGTCGATGTACACCGAGGGCGCGGCCCGCCGGTGCGCGAACCCCCCCAGGGACAGCGCGTTCTCGGGTTTCCGCAGCCACGCCGGCTGCTTGACGTCGGCGCTCACCTGCCACGTGGGGAGAGTAAAGGAGCCGCCGCCCTCGAAGAAATCGGTGGACGCCTTTCTGAAAATGCCTCGGCCGCTCAGCTGAGCCGCGCCGAGATTGCCCACGGTGCCGGCGACGTCGAGTCGGCGAGCGCCGCCGAAGGTGTTGTAGTTCGTGTACCGCCCGTCCGTCTGGATGAAATCGATGTTGTTGAACCCGCCGGCGACGCGCGCCTCGTGCATCTTGGTCTCGCGCACCTCGATGTTGATGTTCTTGACGCTGTCCGGGCGCTGCGCGACCTCGAATTGCGCCAGACGAAACAGGTTCGATTCGTACAGGTTGCGCTGGCTCTCGGCGAGATCCACGTACCGGAACAGCCGGCCGGGCCGCAGCATGATCGAGTTCTGGATCGTGGCGACGTTCACCTCGTGATTGCCGCGCACCGTGATCGTGCCCACCGTCGTTTGCCAGTTGGGGACGATACGCAACAGGATCGCGGCCCTTCGTTGCTCGGCGTTCACCGAGATGACGGTATCCACCTGCGCGTCGGCGTATCCCCGGTTCCACATGTACAGCTTGAAGCCCAGCCGCATGGTGTCGAGCACGACGAGATTCAACGGATCGCCGGCGCGAAGGATGGAGAGCTTCCTGACGCGGCGGTCGTCCAGCAGCGCGCTGTCGTATTCGACGCGCAGCGCCGTGATGACCGTCGGGGGCCCTTCGCGGATGTCGAACACGACGCGGACCGCGCCCGGGCCAATCCGCGTGACCGCGGTGTCCACCTGCGCGTCGCGATAGCCGCGCTTCCAGTAGAACACGAGGATGCGCAGTACGTCGCGGCGGAATTCGTCGCGGTCGAGGTACTTCTTGTCCACGAACGTCGGCGACTTGCTCACCCAGCAGAAGGGCAGCAAAAGAAGGCTCTTGCACGCGCTCTCGGTCGTCGCGATCGAACGCTCGAGATCGAGCTTGCTCACGCCGTTGATGCCGCGCAGCTGGAGGTCGCGGACCTCGGGCGCTTCGCGCTGGTCGTCTCGCTGCGCAAATAAGAACGAGGGCGCGAACGCGAGGACTGCGGCGACTCGAAGCCGGGCAACCGTGCGCGCACGCACCCCGGTGATGACAGGGCGATGCATGGCACTGCTAGCTGAGCAATAGGAGTACCAGGGAACGGGGAATGGGGAAGAGGGAAAAGGGCAACCCCAACTGCGGGAAAGGGAAGGGGAAGGGGATTAGGGAAAGCGAGATAGCGAGCACGACCGTCTGTCCTCGATTCCCCCTTCGCCTTCCCTTTGCCCTTCCCGTCTGTTGGAGATGCCCCTTTCCCTCTTCCCCGTTCCCTAGAGCCCCGCTAGCAGCGCGTCATTCGACTGCGTCGCCGCGATCCGCTTGCTCAGCCACTCCATCGCCGACTGCGACGGCATCTGGGCCAGCCCGCGGCGCAGCGTGAACACCGCCTCCAGCTGTTCCGGCTTGAACAGCTTTTCCTCGCGGCGAGTCCCGCTAATCGAGATGTCGATAGCGGGGTAAATGCGTTTGTCCGCGAGCGAACGGTCCAGCTTGATCTCGCTGTTGCCCGTTCCCTTGAACTCCTCGAAGATCACGTCGTCCATCCTCGACCCGGTTTCGACGAGCGCGGTCGAGATGATGGTCAGCGAGCCGCCGCCCATGCTGTCGGGGATGGATCGCGCGCTGCCGAAGAAGGCCTTCGGCTTCGCCATCGCCGTCGCATCCAATCCACCGGACAACGTCCGGCCCGTGCCACGTTCCGCGGTGTTGTGGGCGCGCGCCATGCGCGTGAGCGAGTCCAGGACGATGATCACGTCCTTGTTCCCCTCGACGAGACGGCGTGCGTGCTCCATCACCATCTCGACGACTTCGACGTGACGCTGCGCCGGCTGGTCAAAGCTCGACGCGATGACTTCACCAACGCCCCACGATATCGCTTCGCTCACTTCCTCGGGACGTTCATCCACGAGCAGGATGAGCAGCACCGCCTGCGGATGATTGATGACGATTCCTTCGGTGATCGCGTGCAGCAGGGTCGTCTTGCCGGCGCGGGACGGAGCGACGATCAGGGCGCGCTGTCCGTACCCGATCGGCGCGATGAGGTCGATCGCCCGGCGGGTGAGCTCATGCCCGCCTTTGGCCGGACGTCCGGTCTCGAGATACAGCTTTCGTTCCGGATACGTCGCGGTCAGAGACTGAAAGTCCTGTCGCTTGAGAGCGAGTGCGGGATCGCCGCCGTTGATCGTCTGGATCTCCATCGCCGACAACCGCCCGCGGGGATCCTTGCCGACCAGGGCATGCACATGATCGCCTTTTCTTATCCCCCACTGCCGCACCAGCTGCGGAGAGATCCACGCGTCGCCCGGCTCGGCGAGATAGCTGTTCGCTGCGCGCCGAATGAATCCTCCGTCGCGCGACGTGTCGAACCATCCCTGCGTGTCGCCGACGGGGGTGAGCACGACCGGTGCGTGCGACTGCTGCTGGTCTCCCGCGGTCGCGACGCCGACCGCTCCACCGCTGCTATTGCCGGCGCCGCCACCACCACCGCCTGGACCGCCGCCGCGTCTTCCTCGGCCCCGATGCCTCCGGTGCCGGCGGCCATTCCGGTCGAATCGCTCCCCGCGGTCTGCTCGGTCACCTCGGTCGCCACGGTCGCCCCGGTCGCCCCGGTCTCGGCGCGGATGGCCGCCTTCGCGAGGACTGGCTGTTCCCGAGCCGGTGGCGCGTCCGCCTCCTCCCTCGCCGTTGGTGTCCCCCCCATTTCCCTCGTCACCGCCGTTTCCGGCGGACGTAGGGTCGCTATCCCGGTCGGGAGCAGTGTCGCTGCCCTCGGCCCTGACGTCCTCTCGTATTCGTTCGGGGGGTGGGGCGGGCGTGGATGGCGGCGTTCCCGCGTCGGCGGGTCCGGTTTCTCGGTACGGGTTATCGTCTGAATTATCCATAATGGGGAGATCTGACGCGCGGCCGCCGGGGCTCCCGCTCTTGCGGGGAACGACCACGGCGTGGGCGTTCGTTCATGCTGCGACTGTGAAAAGAGTGCTGAACTACGTACGAGGCATTGGGCCTGAGGCCCTGGAAGGCCGCACGGAGTGCGGACCACGCGCTCGATGGATGTTGTGAGGCTATGCTTGCGTGTTCTGACGCGTCCGCAGCGCGGAGTCCTCACGCACCTCGGGCGCGGCTGCCCAGTCAGGCGTACTACAGCGCGGTCGCTCGCCCCAAAACCGCTCGGCACCGAGGGGCGGGGGAATGTGTCCGCGTGTTCGGCCGGAAGGACGGATGTCACTGGTCGTGCCGGCGGACGGCTGAGTATCGCAACCTGAGCCCTTTCGCGCAACCCCAACCTTCCGGGTCCTGCCCAAACCCATGCGAGAGGCGTGCCGGTAGGTGGTAGGTGGTAGGTGGTAGGTGCTAGGTTCCCGGTTCGGGGACACCTCCTCGCACCTATCGCCTACCACCTACCTATCACCTATCACCCACCACCTACCACCTAAGCTTGCCGACCAGCTCTCCGCCGCCCTCGCGCAGTATGAAAAGGACGACAACCTCGGCGCGCTGTTCGACACGGTACGTGCCCTTGCGAAGTCGGCGGACGTCGAGTCGCTCGTGGCCGCGGCGGAGCCGCACAAAGACCGCCCCGAGATCGTCATTCCCATATACGAGCACATCACTGCGGCGCGGCCCGGGGAGGCTCGCGCGCTGGTCGCATTGGCGAACGCCTACTGGCTTACCGGTCGTGGGCCCGACGTCGTCGGCGAGTTGGCCGAGCGAGCGAAAATGGCGGACCCCGACAATCGCGCTGCCTGGCATCTGTGGGCGCTCGTTGAGCCGAGCGTGCGTGGCCGAGTGGTGCGGTGGCAACAAGTGAGCGGCAGATTTCCGGACGATCAGGTGGCTCGCGCCGCGCTGGCGGACAACGCGGCGAGTCTCGCGGGTGCTGAACACGACCCGCTCGCGCTCGAGCTCGCGATCACAACGTATGAGGGGCTGTGGCAGGAATCGCCGACGCCGACGCAACGGCGCGCACTGGAAACCACCCTCGAAACGCTGCGAGCCTGGAAGTTGTAGCAGAAGCTTCGACAAGGCGTAGCGAGCGGCTGGAGCCGCTCAGAACCCCTCGGCTTCTAGCCAGAGTGGTTCAGTTGCGGACATACTCGTAAACGCCCTTCGCAGCTGGCGGTTGTAACAGAGCCACTGTGGTCACGGGCTAACACTCAAGATCGTGCGTGCGGCCAGTTCCTGTGAGAGCGATTTCCACTCGTCCTTCTCAACTGGCCAGCCAGCGATCGCTGCGTGGCGTGGAGGGTCGTCGTCGATTTCGAGTACGAGCCCCAGACTCGTGATCTGCTCCACGAGAAGATCACCACGAGCGAGAACCTTTTTGGATTGCGGCTCGCCAACGAACTCCTGGCCCAAGTGCCAGATGTCGCTGTCTTGCAACCCGAAAACTCGAAAGACGGCGGTTCGGTGGTCCAAAGCCGCTGGCTCAACGCCTTTCGGACGCAAGCGCTTTTCCTTGACGCTAAAATGGCGCTTCTCGAGAACAAAGCGTGATGTCAGCTCGTCTGGAGACGCCTCAAGCGGAAGCGCGGGTCCGTTTTTCGTCGAGGAAAAACGCGATTGAGGGCGGAATAGTCTCCGAAGGCTGTTCGCTGCCATGGCGACGATTCCTGCCAAAAAGCCCCGCATAGGTGAGTGTCCCGTCTCTTCCGACGCTAACTGAGAAGACCTCCCGCGAGCTCCTGTACCACTCAAACGCCACCTCGCCGTCTGCATCGACGGAAACGTCAGGCACGGGTACGTCCAGCGGAAGAAAGCTCAGAAATTCTTTGGCGTATTCTACTGTGCTCGCTTCCACCCCAATCGACCGCGCGCCGTCCCAGCCGTCATAGCGAGCGAATTCGTAGGCTTCTCGGAGCATCTGGAGAGCAACTCGATGCCGCTCTCCAATGGTGATGTTGCCACGAAACTCGAGAGCCGAACTAATCAGTCGGCGCAGCTCGTCCGCCTCGCTGCTAATACCCCTATCTGTCGTCCTAGAAACGGTCGCGAACCCGATCTCAGGCTTAATCGCAATGCAGGTCATTCAAAGAGGCTCAAGGTCGCTTCTGTTACACTGCTGAAGAATACGAGGTTCTTGAAACTATGTAACTGCTCAAGGGTCGTCATGATACGGGCGTCCTGTGGCTCATAGTCGACGGTCCGAAAAGCATCGATATCCAGAATCACCTTTGCCCGACGAGCGACGGCATCATGCTCCAATGCTTGCGAGACATGTACCGCGTTCTGCGTGGTGGCATCATGAATGGTAACTCGAGTCAAGAACGCACTAACTAGCTGCGGGAGTCCTTGAGGCACTATTGGAGGCGCCGTCAGGTATTGCTCAAAGGCGTCTACACTAGGCGGTAACTCGATCTGGTTCGTGTAGCGCAAAGCTATTCTCGTGACAAACTCTGGTCGCGCAAGAGAGGCATACAGCTGCCACATTTCCATCGCCACCGGGAAGAGCTCCTGCCAACTGGTGTACGGTCGCAGCCGGTTCATGGTGAAGCCGTCAATCCTGAACTGTAGGATCGTCTTCTCGTCGGCTGTAGCAAAGAAAAGACCCTGGGGCCCTAGATCCTCTGTTCTTGCCGGCAGTTGCTTGTCGACTTGGAACTCAAAGGTCGCAACAAGCCCGCGGCGTTCGCGAACGATGGGGAAACGACCGGAGAGCTCGGATTTCAAGGCATCGAACTCGATTGCCTTAAAGGCCTTCCGAGCCTTCACCCGAAAGTCGATGAGCGCTTCGGTGATCGGCGCGTTTTGGAGGTGGCGTGGCGTCGCCATCCGGATTGGTTTGCGCGAACGCTATGCCCTTCTCTCGCGGAGAGGAGTCGCTCCGCCAAGCCAAGCTACTGTGGTCCTTGGTAGGCGGGCAGCCCTGGTTCGAACTCGATCTTCAGGCGCTCTGGTCCTTCGCCATCGGCTGCACTGCCCGCACCCAGTCGATGAGATCCTTGAGGTCGAAGGGCTTTCGCAGCAACGGGCACCGGCAGGCTTCGATCAACTCCTGCGCGCGTTCGGTGATGTCCCCCGTCGTGAACAGGGTGCGGGTGCGCAGATGGGGTTGGGTGGCGGCCGCCAGCTCGAAGAACGCGTCGCCGCGCATGTCCGGAATGCGCAGGTCGATGACCATGACGTCCACCGGCTCACCGCGGACAATTGACATCGCGGTCTCGCCGGACAGCGCGGTCGAGACGCGGAACCCCGCGCGGGTGAGCGCGAGTGCCAGCGCCTTGCAGATGGCCGGCTCGTCGTCGACGAGCAAGACGTGCGTCAGTGGCGAGACCATAGTTGAACCTCTCTAGTTCGGTCACGAGCGGCTCCGCTCGCGAACCCGTCTGGTTTGTGTTGGACGTCGAACCCCTTCGACGAGCAACGTTACGAATTGATCCGGCTCTATGTAGGTGCGCACCGTTCGCGGCGTGTGGCCCGTGAGGGAGCGCATGTGCTGTGTCAGTTGATACTGCGAGTGGTAGCCGACTTTGGCCGCCACTTCCTTGATCTGTCGTCCCGGATCCCGCAGCAGCGAATACACCCGGAGCAGCCGCGCCGCCGCGACGAGGAGTCGCGGCGAATGGATGCCCGCGATCTCGAGCTGCCGGTACAACGTGCGCAGGATGGTGCCGGCGGCCGCCGAGAGATCCTGCGCGTTGCGGAACCGTGCGGGTGAGCGATACATCAGCTCGACCGCGCGAACCATGGTCGCGGGCAGCTTCGCGAGCTCCGGCGCCAACAGCCGAAGCATCTGATCGCTCAGCGCCTGGCCGGGGACTCGCTCGAGCAGCTCCAAAAAGCGGCGCCGCTCGTCGTCGAACCGGTTGAGCACCACGTGCTCGATACCGGAACGTCCCAGCTCCAGAATCGCTTGCATGGAGCCGGCAGAGAGGGCGGTATAGACCACGATCGGCAGGGAAGGAAACTGCCGGTGGATCTCTCGAATGACGTCGGTGCGCGGATTTCCGTCCGCGACCGGGTCAACGACCAGGACGTCCGCAACGCGTTGCAGGACAGCGGCTCGCAGCGCTTCCCATCCCCCGACAGGGATGAGGGTGTGCTGGGAACCCAGAACGATTGTGAGATGCTGTTGGAGCTGACGGGGCAGATACGCTACGACGTCCACACGGTGCCTGATCGGATGTCATAAAACCGCACATTGGTGTCACAAAATGCGAGTTTACGGTCCTTTCGGCGACCCCAGATTGGCGCGTTGTTCCCTTCCAAAGAAACAAACGCCCCCTACTGGAGAGTCGGACATGTCACGCCGCCACCTTACCTACGCCGTCTTAGTCGTTACCTCCATTGTTCTTGCAGCCTGTTCGCAGCCGACCGCACCGGTTGGTGATGACACGATGTGTCGCGGTGGTGTCCTTCTCGGATCGGGAAATAAGTGCGAAACGTGACCTGACTCGCTCGAGAGAATTCGTCATTAAGGCAGGCCGACCGACGCTCGCAAGTCTCTAATCGCATACACCACTTCCTTCACGTCCAGCGAAATCTCCGCTGAGACGCGACGGGGTGGCGCTGGCGTGCTGAGTTTCTGCAGAGCTTCTTCTGCCTCAAACAGGAATTGATTGAGCTCGTGCTCGCCTGCGATCGCCAACGCCCGTTCTAGATGTGTTTGGGCCTTGGCAGAATCATGGAACCGTTGGTATCCAATTCCGAGGTTTAGTTCAAAGGCAGTGGCCAGGTACGGCGGCATTTGCTGTGCGATCAGCTGACGCCGATACAGTTCGAAAAGCATTTCCGCGCCCGTCTGCGACGCGATTTCCATCAGGTTTATCGTGGCACCCCAACGAGTGTACTGTTCCTGCGCCGTCGCTGAGAGAACGAGATAGGCATCGCGCGCGGCGCTGTACACTCCGAGTTCAAGGAACCCGAGCGCGATATCGCCAAGGATACGGTCGCGTTCTGTTTGGCTCTGTGCGTGCCCAAGTGATTCATACGCGAGCTGAATTGCGAGCTCGTACTCTCCGCGGATGTGCGCGACGTTCGAACGCTCATGGAGCGCGCGCGAGCGAACATCGTGAAGGTTGGCAGTCATTGCGCGGGCGACCGTCTCATCGAGAATAGCTTCGGCTTTCGGCAGATTGCCGCGAATTATGGCTATTCGCGCTTCACCGATCCGGGCTCTGAGGACGCCAACCATATCACCAACAGCTGTGGCAATGTCGGAAGCAGACTCGAATGCATCGGTCGCGTCATCAATTCGGTTCAGATTGCGATAGCACTGGCCAAGTCGCAAATGCGCCGCGATGCTCGCGTCGCTATCCTCGACAGGATGCAAGTGCGCTAGCACCGAGTGGTAGACGTCCGCCGCCATTGGCCACTTCGCGTCGTACTCTAGCGCCTGGCCGTACGCCATGAGCGGGGTGATCACGACATGGATGTCGGGCTTTCGCTCCTGCAGGGCGTCCACCACGCGACCGAGAATCGTTCGGATAGGAGTGCCCTCATCAACACCATCGATGAGGTTGTGGACGCTGCGAACGCTCCAGCCATCATCCGTCGCGATTGCCGGTCCGTTATCGAGCCATGCGTCTACGAGACGCAGCACGACAAGGCCCGCCGTGGCGACGCGCCATTCAGGATGGCTCTCGTCGCGTGAGGCGATCTCCTCGAAGAACGGAAGGTGCCGCAGCTTATGCCCAGACTCGAACACTCGTACCTCCAGAGCCGCGCACGAGCCCTATGCTCGCAATGCGTCGACCCTAAAATCGTCCTACAACGCCCCGCGACAAGTAGCATTTTATGACATTCATTGCGGCGATTTACGACATTATCCACAGCAGAGTGGGGTGGGTCACACACTCCACGCGCTCGACAGCACTAACTGTCGCGCTTCGTCACAGCAGGCGGTGGGTTGCGACAAGAAGCGTCAGGTCGCTGCCTACCGCGTGGCGGGTCCCGCCACTCCGCGACCGTCCCAAACGAATCGCGTCTTTGTCGCGTCGAGCTGGTCGAGCGTCTTCTCGACCGCGTTACCGAATGCGATCACACGCGGCAGCGACCGCTTGTCGAACTCCGGATCGAAGGGGCTCCGCGCCGGGCCACCGGCGACTTGCAACACCGTCTCGTGGTCATAACGAGTCGTCTTGCCCGTCCTCGGATTCGTCCACGATCCGCGCCACGCCAGCTCGCGGTTCTTTGGCCACAGCCCCTGCGGCAGGGCGAACGTTCGCACTCGGTACCCCGGCACAACGCTGTCGATCGCCAACTGTCCGCGCGCGATCTGCTCCTGTACGAACGCATCGGGATACTTGCTCAACTGCGCGTGCCACAGTGTATGGCTGCACAGCTCGAAGCCATTGTCCGCGAGCCATTTCACCTTTCGGTGGCGCCATGAGTTCTTCTGGCCGCGCCATTTAGGATCGTCCCCGAAAAACGCGTGACCGATCTCGCCCCCCGGAAGCAGACAGAAGGTCGCGCGACCCTTCCAGTCCGGATGTTCTCTCTCGAACCGCAGCCAGATTCCCAGTGCGGTCGTGGAATCGATCTCGAGCTGGCCGTTTCGCTCCACGTACGAGAACTGCCCCGGCGACGCGTCGTCGAAGGTGAACACGACCGGTGACATCCCGGACGGGACGGCGCTGAAATCCTTGTCGAGCAGCTGCGCCACGGTGATGGGCCGGTATCCGCGATCGTACAGCAACTGCAAATCGCGCCGGAATTTCTCGCGCGAGATGATGAAGAGTCCGCGGCTCGAATCGCCGATGACGTGGTACTCGAGGATGGGGATTCTTCCGAGCCGGTTGCCCAGGGTGTCGTACCGGGTGGCGTTCTCGGCAGGCGCCGCAAGAGTTTTTGCGGCGCCTGGTCGGTTCTCGGCGGTCGCCGTGCGGCCGGTGTCGATTGTTCCACCGGCCGATTCCGACGCCCGCCCGCCTTCCGGCCTGCCGCCGCAGGACAAAACACAAGCAAGCCCGGCCAGCGCCCACGCGCCCCGCATCATCATTGCAGTGATCAACTCCGATGAACAGGCAACCAACCGCCGTGTCCGGCGTATCTAATGTCTACCATATAGTAGTCCCTAGGCCCTAGCACCTAGCACCCAGCACCCAGTCCATGCCCTTCATCAAAGACCGTTTACACATCCTGCGCCAGCGGCTCCGGGCTCCCTCAACGGAGCCCACACGGGTGTGGATGCGGCGCGAGAAGTGGAAGATCTCGCTTCTGGGCACCGGACTGGTGGGCATCGTGGCGCTCAACGCCTGGCTCCTGACCTGCGGCTTCGCCGGCTGTCCCTCTCGCGCCGAAGTCCGGGCGTACCGGCCCAACGAGGGCGGCCGAGTGCTCGATCAAAACGGCAAGCTCATCGGCCATCTCGCGATCGTCCGGCGGATCAACGTGCCGCTGGATCGCATCCCCAAGCACGTGCGACAGGCCTTCGTCGCCACCGAGGATCGCCGGTTCTTCGACCACGACGGCATCGACTGGCGCGGTGTCGGCCGATCGATCGTTCGCAACGTCAGCTCCATGGGGGTGCGCGAGGGGTTCAGCACCATCACCATGCAGGTGGCGCGCAACAGCTTCCTCGTCCAGCGCTATCACGGACGTTCGCTTCGCCGAAAGCTCATCGAGCTGAGACTCGCGCGGATCCTCGAGAACGAGCTCACGAAAGAGCAGATCCTCGAGCACTACATGAACGTCATCTATCTCGGCAACGGCGTGTACGGCGTCGAAGCCGCGAGCCGAGATCTCTTCGGGAAGAGCGTGAGCAACGTCTCGCTCTCGGAGGCGGCCATGCTGGCCGCGCTTCCGAAAGCACCGTCGTACTACACGCCGCGCGATCATCCCGAGCGCGCGCGGACGCGGCGCAACCTGGTGCTCAAGCTCATGCACGAGCAGGGATGGATCGACGAAACCAACATGAAGCGCTCGTCCTCGGCGCCCCTCCGTATCGCCCGCACGGAATGGCGCCCGTCGCAATACGATCAGTTTGGGGCCATCGATGCCGTGCGCGCGCTCGTGGACTCCGTGATTCCGGACGCACTCAAAGAAGGCGACGTCGTCATCCATACGACGATCGATGCCCGCGCCCAGCAGGCCGCGGACAAAGCGATCGCGCGGCACGCGGTCGCCATCCAGAACCAGGGATGGGGCAACGGCGCGCGGCTGCAAGGCGCGCTCGTCGCGCTGGATCCCGCCAGCGGCGACATCCGGGCCATCGTGGGCGGTAGACGCGCCCGGCGTGGTGGCTTCATCCGAGCGACCAACGCCAAGCGGCAGCCCGGATCGGCGTTCAAGCCGTTCGTGTACGCGGCCGCGATCGCCGCGGGCCTGTCGCCAGGGTCGATTGTCGACGACCAGCCGATCGAGGTGATGATCGGGAACACGCCCTGGATTCCCGCGAACTACGACGACAACTATCAGGGACGCACAACGCTGCGCCGCGCGCTGATGATGTCGGCGAACGCGGCCACCGTGCGCGTGAGCCGGGTCGTCGGAGAACAGAACGTCATCAACGCAGCGCGCCGAAACGGCATCGTGAGCGAGCTCCAACCGGTTCCGTCACTCGCGCTCGGAGCGCTCGAGGTCACCCCGCTCGAGCTGGTCACCGCTTACGCGCCATTCGCCAACGGCGGCATGCGGGTGAGGCCGCGCCTCGTCACGCGCATCGAGGCGCCGGACGGCAAGGTTCTCTGGAGCCAGGAAGTGCAGCGCGCGCCCGCGATGGATCCGCGCGATGCGTACGAGATCACCTCGATGCTGCGGGGGGCCGTCGACTACGGAACCGGAAGGGTGATTCGCGATAACGGAATCAGCGGACCGGTCGCCGGGAAGACAGGCACCACGAACAACGGCACGGACGTGTGGTTCATCGGCTACACGCCCTCGCTCGTCGCGGGCGTCTGGTTCGGCTACGACACACCTACGCAAATCGCGGATCGCGCCGCCGGCGGACGGTTCGCGGCGCCCGCGTGGGCGGACTTCTACAAAGCAGGTTGGCGCGAGCGCGCCGGAGCTGACTGGGTGGTGCCTGACGGGATGATCTCGGCGGTCATCGATCCCGAATCAGGGGAGCTCGCCACCGAATGGTGTCCGCGAAAAGCCCGGGAGTGGTTCAAGCCGGGGACGCAGCCGCAAACGGAGTGCGAGCTGCACACCTACCAGGAGCCGACATACATCGCGGACGACGGATCCGTCCTTCCCCGAGACCCGCGTGACGACTGGCTCGAACACCTGGGCCGACGGCTCAAGCGGATACTTAGGTTTTAGGTGGTAGGTGGTAGGTGGTAGGTGGTAGGTGGTAGGTACCACCTAGATCACTCCAATCTCGCTCGGCGAGAATCCCGGAAAGATCCGATCGAGTGCCGTCGCACCAAGATGCTTCCGCACGACCTCTCCAAAGACCGAGCGAAAATCGGTGGTGAGCGCGAGATCGCGCCCTTCATTCAGCTGCTCGGCCTCGAGACCCGGCCACCGGCCGTGCACCTTGCCGCCTTTCACCGAGCCCCCGATCACGAAAAGACAGCCGGCGTGGCCATGATCGGTGCCGCCGCTTCCGTTCTGTCTCGCGGTGCGTCCGAACTCCGACATCGTGAGGATCACGACGTCGGCCATCCGATCGCCCATGTCGGTGACCAGCGCGCTGATGGCGGCCGAAAAATCGCCCAGCCGCGCCGCAAGCTGGCCGGTTGCGCCGCCCTGGTTGACATGTGTGTCCCAACCGCCCACGTCGGCGAACGCGATCTCGAGCCCGAGATCGGCTTTGATCAACTGCGCGATTTGCCGCAGGCGCTGTCCGAATGGCGACCGCGGGTACTCCGCGCCATTTCGCGGTTGATACTGTCCGGGGTTCGAGGCCCGTAGAGCCTTCATGGCCTCCACCATCTCTCCGCCCGCGGCGTGCACGACGTCGGCGCGGCCGGTAGCGTACATCGCTTCGATGTTCTCCGCGGCGGCGCCGCTGGCCCTGACCGCGAACTCTTCGAAGGAATTGATCGCGACCGCGGGCGCGGGTCCCATCAGGATCCGCGGCGTCTGCTGGCTCAAGGCGACGGCGCGAAAGAGGGAGTCAGGCTTCCCAGGCCCGCAGTCTTCACAGGTACCCCGTAGAGCGAGATACCGATTCAGCCATCCGTCCTTGGTGCTCTTCCTATCCGGCGTGCCGCTCTCCATGTAGTCCTGCGCATCGAAGTGCGAGCGCGTGCTGCTGGGACTGCCGACGGCGTGAACCGGAGCGAGGATGCCCTGCGTCCACAGCGGCTTGAGGGGAGCGAGTGACGGGTGCAACCCGAAGAATCCGTCGAGGTCTATCGCGCTGTTCGCCGTCGCGAGTGTGGGCCTCGGCACCGCGATCGTCGGCCGCAGCCGGTAATACGCCGGCTCGCCGTGCGGCACCACGACGTTGAGCGCATCGGCCGCGCCGCGCTGGAAGAGGCAGATGAGCACCTTTCCGCGCGCGTTGCCCAGCGACGCCGAGCCGCGCACCAGATCCTGCGCGAACACGGTTCGGCGCAGCAGTGTCGGGCTCAGCCCCATTGTAACCAGGGCGAGCGCCCCATTCTTCATGAACACGCGTCTCTGCACGCCGCTACCTCCTCTGAAACTCGGGCGTCGACAGCATCGCGCCGACCTTCGGGTCGACAACCCCCACTTTCACTCCTGGCACGCGACCCGACGCCATCATCAATCCAAAGTTCACTCGGTTCACCATCGCGCCGGCGTTCATCCATTCTTCCGCGCGATCGGGCCACCCGTCGGGTGTCTGCCGGCCCCAGATGGGCTGCCCCAGCCGCGCGACGATCTGCGAGCTGCGAGGCGTGTGGTCCGGCGTGGCGCCCGTGGCGCGAAACGCGCTCACGACCAGCTCGAATGGCGTCTTGACCTTACCGCGATATGCGGCCTGCGAGAAAAACTCCGGCGAAGTGACGACACAGGCGAGCGTTTCTCGTACGTCGCCATCGCTCTTCACGAAGACGGCCGAGCAGCGGTCGACCAGTGCCGGCGGCGCCGAGTCGCTGACGAATCGCACCACGAGCTTGCGCGTAATGTGTCGCGCGGTAGACGGATGCCTGGCCAGAATGTCCAACACCTGCTCGCCGTCCTCGAGTCCGCGACCCGATTGAAGGCGCTGCCCGAGCACTATCTTCTCGTCGGCGTCATGCATGGCCGGCCGAAAAGCGAACGCGCCGCCCCGCTGATCGATGCTCCAACCGGTCAGCGCGCGCGCCACCTCGATCACATCCAGTTGAGTATACCCGCCATCCACGCCCAGCGTGTGCAGCTCCATGAGCTCGCGGGCGTAGTTCTCGTTCAGCCCTCGAGCGCGGCGTCCGGCGCCTCCCACCCCGATCATCAAGCGAACGTTGCCGAGCGTGCGATGCCCCGAGTCGGCGACGCTCTGCGCGTTGTCCAGATAGAAGAGCATGGCCGGACTTTTCGCCACGGCGCCAAGCAGCGTGCGGAACTTGCCCATCGCGTTGGGGCGAATCACGTCGCGCTCGTACGCGGGTATGAAAACCCGCGTCTGCCCCTTGCCCGAGAACACACTGAAATGGTTCGCCCAGAAATCCACCATCTGTTCGTAGAGCTGCCGTTCGCTGACGGCCGCTCGAGTCAACTTCGCGGAGGCCACTTCGGCATAGGTGAGCTGCAGCGCACGGCGTGAGTCCATGGCAGAATCGGCTCGCCGGGGTGCCGCCATCGTGCGCGAGCTGTCCCGTTGCTGCTGCTGTCGCGCCGCTCGCGCGTCGCGGGTCAGCGCGACGAGTTGATTGGTCGGCGTGCCCAGCCTGCGATATGACGCAAGGATGGAATCGGTACGCCGGTCGTCGATGCGATCCGGTGAAAGCTGGAGGGCAATCCAGCGCTCAAGCCCGAGGGAACGGAGGCGTCGCGCGTCTCCCGGCCGCGCGCCGTAGGTAAGCCTGCTCAGGGCATGATCGATCTGCTGATCACGCCGCAAATCGGACTGGATCGCCGGCACCGCGAGCGGGGGGTCCCACCGCTTGAGCGTTCCGGAGCACCCCAGTCCCGCACAAAGCACGACAAGACCGATGACGTAGCGCATATTCCTATAGACGATGGCGAACCCGCCTCCGTTAACAAGGCCCAAATCGTCTTGCGCCAGCCTGTTTCGCGTTCTACGGTAGTGGGTTAGGACCTCCCCAACCCGTCAGCCAGTCCGTTAAGCCCTTGGAACGTCCAACCCGAGCCACCCGCGCGCTCCTGGCAACGTCGGCGACCGAGTTCGCCAACGTCGCGGAGCCTGCTATTGCCTCGTCGGCCTCCGGCGGCGCGCCAACTTCGGTGCTCGCGGTCAGAGTCGACGCCAATGGGGTCGCGCCCCCGTCCGGCGCGGCGGACAAGGAACATTCCGCGGCACTGCGCGAACAAGTCGTCGAGCTCATTCGTCGCAACCTTCGCGGCAACGACGTGGTCGCGTACGCGTCGGGCGACGAGGTGCTGGTCCTGCTCCACGGCGCGGCGCGCGAAGAAGGCAGCCACGTTGCCAGTCGCCTGTGTGCCGCGATTCGGAATCATGCCTTTGCAGGCGCTGGAGCCGATCGTCCCAAGTCCGGCATCACCGCGTCCATGGGCGTCGCGTCGGCGCCTCACCATGGAGCCGACATCGCCGTGCTGGAAGGCGCCGCGCGCAGCGCCTGCAAAACGGTCGCCGCCGGTGGTGGAGATGGGTCTGCAATCGCCGGCGCACAACCCGGCGACCGTCCGGCCCGCCCGTTGGAGATCGGCAGGTTCGTGGGACGC
>JBBDXZ010000032.1:0-7825 GCA_040902075.1 Gemmatimonadaceae bacterium | reverse complement strand
GTACGGTCCGATGCTGCGCGCGTGGATCTTGTCGTCCACGAGGTGCGACAGCTTCAGCATGTAGATCTCACCCACCGTGATGGCGGACGTGAACCGCTCACCGCTGCGGCCGTCGCGCATCCACACCTTCCCTCCCGGTGTGAGGCCAGCCAACCGCATCAGTTCGGAGGCGGCAGCGTCGGCGTCGCCTTCGGACTTCTTGCCCAACATTCCGGCCAGCGCCGACAGCTCCTGCTCCTCGAGCCGTTCGCCGGCATCCATCGCGCGGCGCTTTTCCAGCTGGCGCATCGCCTGCTTGTACTCCGTCTTGCGCGACGCGCTCAGCTCGTCGTTCTCCTCGGCGTGGAACGCGACCTGATGATCCAGCTCCTGCGTCTCGCGCTCCGACAGCTCTTTGGCGGCCGCGGCCAGGAAGTCGCGGACCTGATGGAACACGTCTCGAGCCGTCTGAGACATCCCCCGCGCCGAGAGATGGTTCAGCGACGCCTCCTCGAGTCGCTCGAAGTCCTCTCCCTTCGCGCGGTCGGGACGCAGATCCGCGACGATCGCGCGCACTTCGGTCGCGCTGATCTTCGGCGGAATCGCGTGCAGCGCCAGTGCGTCACGCGCCCACGTGAGGCCCGCGAGCTTGAGCAGCAGCCCGATCTCGCGTTCGCTCGCGCCGGCGAACACCGGCGTCTTGGCGTAGAAGCCAAGGATCCGGGCTGCCCACCCGAGATGCGTCTCGAGAATCTGGCCGACGTTCATCCGGCTGGGCACGCCCAGCGGGTTCAAGACGATGTCCACCGGCCTGCCATCCGGGAGAAACGGCATGTCTTCTTCCGGCACGATGCGCGCGACAATGCCCTTGTTGCCATGGCGTCCGGCCATCTTGTCGCCAACGGAGATCTTGCGCTTCTCCGCCAGGTAGACTTTCACCAACTGGATGACGCCCGGAGGCAGCTCATCCGGCTGCAGGATGCGGTCGATGCGCTCCTCGGCACGCTCCTCGATGCGCGCCTTCTCTTCCTGCGAGCTGTCGATGATCGTGCGCGCACGCTCGTTCACGCGCTTGTTCTCCACGCGGAACGTCTTGAGATCGATGTGCGAGAGCTTCAGCTCGCGCAGCAGCGACGCGGTGAGCTTGGTCCCCGCCGGAATCGCCTCTTCCACCGTGCCGGACTTCAACGCCAGCGCGACGGTCTGGGCGTCGAGGATGTCGAGCAGCTCGCCGTCACGCACCTCGTTGACACGCTGCTTCTCTTCCCCTTCCAGCCGGCGGACCTCACCGATGCGCTCGCCGCGGTCCTTCTCGACGACCTGATCCTCAACCCTCGAGAAGATCTTGACATCGATAACCACGCCTTCCATTCCCGGCGGGACTTTCAGAGACGAATCCTTCACGTCCTTCGCCTTCTCGCCGAAGATTGCGGTCAGCAGCTTCTCTTCGGGTGAGAGCTCCGTCTCGCCTTTGGGCGTGATTTTTCCGACTAATATGTCACCGGGCTTGACGTGCGCCCCAATTCTCACGATGCCGCGCTCGTCGAGGTCCAACAGCGCCTCTTCCGACACGTTCGGGATTTCCCGCGTGATTTCTTCCTGCCCACGTTTGGTGTCCCTGACGTGGAGCTCGAGCTCCTGGATATGAATCGACGAGTAGACGTCGTCTTTAACGAGTCGTTCTGAGAGGACAATCGCGTCCTCGAAATTGTGGCCGTACCACGGCATGAAGGCCACGGTCACGTTCGAGCCGAGCGCGAGCTGGCCTTTCTCGGTCGCCGCGCCGTCCGCCAGGATGTCGCTGGCTTTGACCTTCTGACCGAGCTTGACCAGGGGCCGCTGGTTGATCGCGGTGTCCTGGTTGGTGCGCCAGTATTTCTTGATGCGATACCGGTCGTGCTGCGTGAGTCGCGCTAACGGTCGATCCTCATCCTTTTTCCGTTCAGCGGGTCCGGCATCCACGATAATTTCGTCGGCGGTGACCCGCGTGACGACGCCCGCGCGGCGCGCGATGACGACGGCGCCCGAGTCACGGGCCACCTTGTCCTCGAGCCCCGTGCCCACGAGCGGCGTCTTGGGATTGAGCAGTGGCACGGCCTGGCGCTGCATGTTCGAGCCCATCAGCGCGCGGTTCGCGTCGTCATGCTCCAGGAACGGGATCAGCGCCGCGGCGATGGAGACGAGCTGCTCCGGTGCCACATCCATATAGTCGATGCGGTCGGGGGGAAGCAGCGGCACGTCACCGCGCTGGCGGCAGAGCACCAGCTCTTCGGCGAAGCCTCCGTCGTCCTTCAGACGGGCGTTCGCCTGGGCGATGGTGACCTCCTCTTCCTTGTTCGCGTCGAGCCAATCCACGTCGCCGGTGATCTTGCCGTTTTTCACGATGAGATACGGCGTCTCGACGAAGCCGAGGTCGTTCACCCGTGCATAACAGGCGAGCGACGTGATGAGGCCGATGTTCGGACCTTCCGGCGTCTCGATGGGGCACATGCGTCCGTACTGCGAGTAGTGGACGTCGCGTACCTCGAACCCCGCGCGCTCTCGGGTGAGCCCTCCAGGGCCCAGAGCCGAGAGCCGCCGTTTATGCGTCAACTCCGCCAGCGGGTTCGTCTGATCCATGAACTGCGACAGCTGAGACGATCCGAAGAAGGCCTGGATCACCGCGGAGACCGTGCGCGCGTTCACGAGATCGTCGAGCGAGATCTTTTCCGGATCGGTGTTGATCGACATGCGCTCCTTGACCAGGCGCGCCATGCGGGACAAGCCGACCGAAAACTGGTTCGCGATCAGCTCGCCCACCGACCGAATACGGCGGTTGCCAAGGTGATCGATGTCATCCACGTGGCCGCGGCCCTCGTGCAGCTCGACGAGGTAGCGAAGGATGGCGATGAAATCTTCCTTGGTGAGCACCGTGGTGCTCGCGGGCGTCGCCAGGCCGAGCCGCTGGTTGATCTTGTACCGGCCGACGCGGCCCAGGTCGTAGCGCTTGGGACTGAAGAACAGCCGCTCGAGCGCGAGGCGCGCCGTGTCGAGATCGGGTGCGTCGCCGGGACGGAGCAGCGAATAGATCTGCGACAGCGCATACCGCTCGCCTTCCTCGCGGCTGACGCTGCGCTCCTTCACGACTCCCGACTCCTTGTCCTTTTCGGTGATGCTCTTCGTCGGGTCCTTGGCGATCGTGTTCTTGATGAGCGTCGACTCGGCGCGACCCGAGGACACGAAGACCTGTACCCTCAGGACGTCGTTCTTGCGGATCTTCTTGATGACCGCGTCGGTGAGCATCTGGCCCGCGTCGGCGATGACCTCACCGCTGTCGGGATCGACGACGTCCACGGCGAGCTGGCGACGGATCGGGCGCTCGCCGCGCTCGATGGCGTCGACTTCGTCGCGCAGGTCGACCAGCTGATACGAGGCGAAGACCTTGATCTTGTTGATATCCTGGCGGCGGAGGCGGTTGAACACCTCTTCCGTGAGCTCATCGCCCTCCTTCACGAGCATGATGTTCTCGGCGCGCTCGCGCTCGGCGCGCAGTTTCTTGGTCCGGGCTTTCGGCGCGTCGGCGGGCGTGGCTTCGCCAGGAAGCTCGATGTCTTCGGCGATGATCGCCCCGATGACCTCACGGACGTCGATGCGACTCTCACGCTTCTTCATGAGATCCAGCTCGCGAACGCCGAAGAACAGCCGCAGAATGTCCGAGTTCGACCCATAGCCGAATGCACGGAGCAGCGCGGTCGCCGGAAACTTCTTCTTCTTGTCGATGTGGACATAAATGACGTCATGAATGTCCACGGTGAACTCGACCCAAGAGCCACGAAACGGGATGATGCGCGCGGAGATGAGGCGCTGGCCGTTCGGGTGCGTCGCCTCTTCGAACACGACGCCCGGCGACCGGTGGAGCTGGCTGACGATCACGCGCTCGGCGCCGTTGATGACGAACGTGCCAAGGGGCGTGAGCAGGGGCAGCTCGCCGAGATAGACCTCTTTCTCGATGATGTTGCGCGGCCGCTTCACCTCGCCGACCACCTCGTTGATCACGAGCTGGAGGGTCGCCTTGAGCGGCGCGGAATAGGTCATGTCGCGCTCGATGCACTCCTCGACGGAGTACTTCGGCTCACCCAGGGAATAGCGAACGAATTCCAGCGAGAAGTTCTCGTGGACGTCCGCGATCGGGAACAGGTCCTTGAAGACCCGCTCGAGTCCGATGTCCTCGCGTTCGTTGGCCGTGGCATCCGTTTGGAGCAACGCCTCGAAGGCGCGCGTTTGGATGTCGAGCAAATGCGGCATGTCCTTCTTCGGCTCGAGCTTCGCGAAGGAAATCGACGTAATCGTTTCAGGCATGTCTCACCCGTTTGGAACCGGCAGGCGAAAAAACGAGCGTCCCCCCGCTCGACCTTGAGTCGGAGGGCGGCCCGAGTACTGACGGAATGGTTGTGCGAAGTCGGATCATGTGCGCGTGTGGTGTGAAGTGGGTCAACGGCGGAAATCGGAAATCGGCAATTGGAAATGGGCGAGGTTCAGACTCGCGCCCATTTCCGATTTCCCATTTCCCATTTCCGCGTTCCCTTACTTCACTTCCACAACGGCGCCCTGCTCTTCCAGCTTGGCCTTGACGGCGGCGGCTTCATCCTTCGAGACGCCGGCCTTCACGGTCTGCGGCGCGCCATCGACCAGGTCCTTGGCTTCCTTCAGCCCGAGACCGGTCAGCTCGCGCACGACCTTGATGACCTGGATCTTCTTCGCCCCGGCTTCCTTGAGCACGACGTCGAACTCCGTCTGCTCTTCGGCTGCGGGAGCGGCGGCGGCGGCGCCACCACCGCCCGCGGGGGCCGCGCCAACCGGCGCCGCCGAGATCGTCACGTTGAACTTGCTCTTGAAGGCCTCGATCAGCTCGGCGAGCTCGAAGACACTCATGTTGCCAATTGCCTCGAGAATCTCGTCCTTGCTCAGCGTTGCGTTAGCCATTTGTCCATTTCTCCTCATGATCCCAGGCAACCCTGGGGATTGTTATCCGTCACAACCTGCCTGGGATTCGTTTACGCGCTCTCGCGCTGTGTCCGCAGCCCTTCGAGCGCACCGGCGAACATGTACAACAACCCGCTGAGCGCGCCGACAAAAGCGGCCATCGGGGCCTGCAGTCCAGCGCCAAGGTCGGCGAGCATCTGCTCGCGTGACGGCATCGACGCCAGCTTCTTGACCTGATTGACGTCCAGCGCGCGTCCCTCGAGCAGACCACCCTTCACCGCCGGACGCTGATCGTTCTCCTTCGCGAAATCCGCCAACACCTTCGCGGCCGCGACGGCGTCGCTCGCGATCACCAATCCCGTCTGACCCCGGAGCCGCGTGCCCACGAGTCCTGATTCGTTGACGGCGCGCAGCGCGATCGTGTTCTTGATCACGACGTACTCCACGTTCGCCTTGCGCAGCCGGCGCCGCAGCTCCGTCATCCGCTTGACGTTCAAGCCCGAGAAATCCGTGTAGTACAGGGCGTTCGCGCCGCTGAGCTTCGCTTTGAGCTCGGCCACGAGCTTCTCCTTCTCTGTTCGCTTCATCGCTCGTTACCGGTACGGGTTGATGTCGACCTTCACGCCGGGGCCCATGGTGCTCGAGACCGAGACGTTCCTGACATACACGCCCTTCGAGGACGACGGCTTGGAGCGGACGATCTGATCCATGAAGGCGTTGAAGTTCGTTTCGAGCGACTCCAGCGGAAACGACACCTTGCCGATCGGCGCCTGGACGTTCCCCGCCTTGTCGACGCGGAATTCGATCTTGCCCGCCTTCGTTTCACGGATCGCGCGCGTCACGTCCATCGTCACCGTTCCCGCTTTCGGGTTCGGCATCAGGCCGCGCGGACCCAGCACACGACCCAACTGACCCAGCTTCCCCATCTGGTCCGGTGTCGCGATGAGGACGTCGAAATCGAGCCAGCCCTCCTTGATTTTCGTGACCATGTCGTCCGCACCCACGAAATCCGCGCCGGCCGCCTCGGCTTCCTTTGCCTTGTCGCCGGTCGCGATCACGAGCACGCGAACGGTCTTCCCTGTACCCGCCGGCAGCACGACGGTGCCGCGCACCACCTGATCGGCGTGCTTGGGATCGACGCCCAACCGGACGGCCACTTCGATCGTCTCGTCGAACTTGGCAAACGCGGAGGTCTTGACGATTTCCAGCGCTTGTTTCGGCTGATACGGGGTGGTGAGCTCGCGGTTCTTCTCCGCGGTCCGGTATTTCTTCCCATGCACGTGCATCAGTCCACGACCTCCAAGCCCATCGAGCGCGCCGCGCCGGCCACCATCGCCATCGCGGATTCGATCGAATCGCAGTTGAGGTCCGGCATCTTGATCTCGGCGATCTTTCGGATCTGGGCCTTCGTCACCTTGCCAACCTTGTTGCGGTTCGGCTGGCCGGATCCTTTTTCGATGCCGGCCTCCTTCTTCAAGAGGATCGCCGCGGGCGGCGTCTTCAGGATGAAGGTGAAGGACTTGTCCGAAAAAATCGTGACTTCGACGGGCAGGATCATGCCCGGCTGATTCTGGGTGCGTGAATTGAACTCCTTCACGAACGCCATGATGTTGATGCCCTGCGGGCCGAGCGCCGTGCCCACCGGGGGCGCCGGAGTCGCCTGTCCCGCCGGGATCTGCAGCTTCACAAACCCGATGACTTTCTTTGCCATTTACTCTCCTCTTCGACGCGAATCTCCCACTGGCCACTTAAAGTCGGAGTGGTCACCGACTGCACCAGACGTCGGACGTCGGACGTCGGACGTCTGGATTTTCTAGTATGCCTTCAGCTGCAAGTAATCCAACTCGACTGACGTCGGTCTTCCAAAGAGACTGACGCTCACCCGTACCTTCCCCTTGTCCGGCATCACTTCCTCCACCGTTCCATTGAAATCCGTGAACGGTCCTTCCGTGATCGCCACCGCCTGCCCGATGAGGAACGGAATCTCTTCCCGCGGCTCTTCCGCTTCCTTCTCATCGGCGATGCCGAGGAGCCGGTTCACCTCGTCCGGGCGGAGCGGCTGCGGCATCCGCTCCTGTCCGACGAACTTGATCACGCCCTGGATCGAATTGATCGTGTGAATCGTTTCCTGATTCATCGTCATCTCGACCAGCACGTATCCCGGATAGAGCTTCCGTTCGACGTTCACCTTCTTGCCGTTCTTGATCTCCACCACTTCTTGCGTCGGAACGAGCGCCTGCCGGATCGGACGATCCGGGTGGGCGCGCGCGTCCAGCTCGATCTTCCGCTGAATCAGCGAGCGAACCTTGTTCTCGTGACCAGCCGTCGTCTGGATGGCGTACCAGCGGTGCTCGAGCGTTAGCATCAGCGGAAGAGCGACGGAAGAAGTTGAATCAGAATGCCACGCAGCACGAGGTCGAGCAGCGTGATCAGCAAACCGATGATCAGGACGAAGATGATGATCGCGATGGACGCTTGACGCACCTGCCCCACGTCCGGCCACGTCGCCTTGTACCGGATCTCGTGATACGATTCCCGGACGAACGTGACGAACTGGTGCCATTTGCTGACGGCGGCGACTTCAGCAGCCATCTACTTCGTTTCCTTGTGCACCTGATGCTTGTTGCAGCGCGGACAGTACTTCTTCCACTCGACGCGCTCGGGATGCAGGCGCTTGTTCTTCGTGGTGAAGTAGTTCCGGTTCTTGCACTCGTTGCAAGCCAAAATGATCTTTTCTCTCGGCATGACGAACTAGGTCTTAGGTTGTAGGTGTTAGGTGTTCGACGGTGCTAGCACCTAGCACCTACCACCTACCACCTCGTACTTCCTAGAGCTCGCGATCGGGATTGAACCGATGACCTCACCCTTACCAAGGGTGTGCTCT
>JBBDXZ010000031.1:0-7855 GCA_040902075.1 Gemmatimonadaceae bacterium | reverse complement strand
GTGGACGCCGAGCTGCAGGAAGAATTCCGCCTGCACATGGAGCTGCGCGCCGCGGACCTGGTTCGCGCGGGGATGACGCCCGCCGACGCAGCGCGGAAAGCGCGCGCCGAGTTCGGTAGCACGGAAGACCAGGTCGAGAAGGCGCGGCACGCGCGGGGCCTTGCCTGGTTCGACGAGCTGCGGTTCTCCTGGCTCGACGTGAAGCTCGGTGGCCGCATGCTGGTCAAGTACCCGATGCTGACGCTCGTCGGCGGCTTCTCCATGGCGTTCGCGATCTGGGTCGGCGCCGGGACGTTCGAGGCGATCCGACAGCTCGTGTTTCCGGCGATCCCGCTCCCGGACAGCGACCGGATCGTCATGCTCCAGAACTGGGACGCGGCCGCGAACCGCCCGGAGTTTCGTTCGACGCACGACTTCGTGGCGTGGCGCGGCGCGCTCGAATCCGTGGACGACCTTGGCGCGTACCGCACGGTCACTCGAAACCTCATGATCACGGAGGGTCTGGCCGAACCCGTGTTCTCGGCCGAGATGACGGCGGCAGCGTTCCGTGTCCTGCGCGTCCCCCCGTTGCTCGGACGCGCACTCGTGGAGACGGACGAACGCGCCGACGCGCCGCTCGTCGCCGTGATCGGATACGCCCTGTGGCAGAGCCGCTTTCAGGGCGATTCCGGCGTCATCGGACGCACCGTGCGCATCACGGGTGCTCCCGCGACCATCGTCGGCGTGATGCCAGATGGTTTCGCGTTCCCCCGGACTCAGGAGTTGTGGGCACCGCTCAGGATCGACGTCTCCGGGTACGAGCGACGGCAGGGGATGACGTGCCACTCGAGAAAAACGACGTGTTTCGGGATGGTCCCACGTCGATGCCCGTCACCGTCAATGGGGTAGAATCGAGAGTCACAACAGCCGGTGAACTGAAGTCCATCGTTGGGAAGGCTGCCTGACCGGCCGATTGGAATCCGCGGTGCAGCAGGAACTGCGTCGGGCCGTTGCTGCCGCTGGGCCGCATCGACGCGATCACCGTTGCGACGGTGTCGTTCACGAACGCTGTAACGTTGCCTGGGCCCGTCCTGAGGGCCCCGTACCTGCCGAACGTCAGCGAGAAGGCCGCACTGCTAGGGATGCTTGTAACAGTGGCCTGCAACGCGCGGGGCATCGTTGCGGGCGTGAGACCACAGCGCAAGTGGGGAAGCTCGTCACGGGACAGCTGGTAGATGGCCGTCGAGCCGCTGAACCCAATCGCGACTGATGTCCGCTGTGATGCAAGGACGGCGACCCGGAAGGCCGTGAGCGAACTGCTTGGCGGAACCGGAATTTCCCTCCACTCGTCGCCCTCGTTGCGAAGGCCAATCCATTGTGGCGATGAGCACACCTCGAACTCGACGGGCCGGAGTTCGAGCGGACCGGGCCCCGATGAGTCGCCGCAACTCGAGCAGGCTGCCGTTATGGCGATGAAGCCAAAAGCGCTACGGGCGTGTTCGCATCGCCGTCAGCCGTCGCCGTCCAGGTGCGTAAAGGAAGCGGGCATGCCCATAATGTGCCTGGCCTGGCGGAGTCTCGGCAACAGACATAGCTACCCACCGGCCGTGCCGTGTAGTTCATGTAGGCCGCGGTCTCGTACGCTACGAGATACGGCACACGCCACCATTCGTTCTGCGCCGACGCGATGCACGTCACGCGATAGCCGACGCGTTTCGAACGTGGCGCATGCCCGGCGCTGCGAAGCGGCGTGCAAATTCACTAATGGTGAATCACCATTCGTGAATTTCGCGTCAAGACGCCGTCGCCAGCCCCCCGTTCACCTATGGATCTTCGGAATTGCTGAGAGGCTAGTTCCGGTTCGAACCGACCGTTAGCTGCTCCCGAGCTCTGCAATGCTGTCCGCCGCAAGACGAGTGGCGCGCTCTGCGTCTGCGTGGTGAAGGAGGCAGTGGCATGCGGCTGGACTAGGGGATTCGTCTAGCTCGCGCGTCTAATAATTGAGGGCCGGAACAACCGACGGACCGTGGTCATTTGCCGCCTATTGCCGCCACGTAAAAGAAAGTGCTAAAAGCGAACAGAGCCTGGCGGCCAACACCCGCTGGGCTTTTCACTATGAGCACAATTCAATCTCCGACGGACAAAGTGCTGAAGAAGGTCACGATCCCGCAGCTCAACGCGATGCGGCATCGGAACGAGACGGCTGTGTTTGTCACGGCATACGACTATCCGACGGCTGTGTTCGCGGATCGCGCCGGCGTCGATCTATTACTCGTTGGCGACTCGGTCGCCATGACGCTGCTCGGCCAGGCGAACACGCTCGGCGTCGGCATGGACGAGATGCTGGTGTTCGCGCGGGCGGTGGCACGGGGGGCGAGGCGGGCGTTCGTCGTCGGTGACCTGCCGTACATGTCGTACCAGGTCTCGGATGGTGACGCGGTGCGCAATGCGGCTGCGTTTATCAAAGTGGGATGCGATGCGGTCAAGTGCGAGGGCGGGGCGCGGATCGTGTCGCGCGTGCGGGCCATGACGGACGCGGGCATTCCCGTCATGGGACATCTCGGCTTGACGCCACAGTCGTTGTCGCAGCAGGGGGGATATCGAGTTCAGGGAAAGACGCTCGCCGCGGCGCAGAGGATCGGGGACGATGCGCTCGTGTTGCAGGACGCCGGCGCGTTCAGTGTTGTACTCGAGGCGATGCCGAGCGAGGCGGCGGCGTTTATACGTCACCGGCTCCAGGTGCCGGTGTACGGGATTGGGGCGGGGCCGTTCGTGGATGGGCAGTTGGTGATCTCGCACGACATTCTCGGGAATTTCGTGGGCGAGGTGATGCCGAAGTTTGTGAAGCGATATGCGAATCTCGACAAGGACATCGAGCTCGCGTTCAAGTCGTACGCACACGAGGTGCGTGCTGGGCAGTTTCCGGCGGCCGAGCATTGCTATGAGATCCCGGAGGAAGAGGCGGCGGCGTTACGGGAGGCGCGCGAGGCGACAGCACGCGGAGGCGGGACAGGAACGAGCTCCTGCGCGACGTGATCAGCCGATCGGCGGTCTCTCTTGCCAGATGCCGAGCTTCTTCTCGAGGGCCCGTCCCAACGCGATGATCTTTCCTTCCTCGAAAAGCCGCCCGTGAAACGCAACGTTCTGCGTGATCCTGAACCGCTGTCCGCTCGGCGGTCTGCCATTCACGCCCAGCGGTCGCATCACACTCTGGGCGAATCCCGCGCGTAGCGTCAGCCCGGGATGGCCGGTAGCACTCATGATCCAGAGCAGATTGACGGGACCATACGTCGGCCCGAATAGCGCGTCGACGTCGGAAAAGATCATTTGGAACACCAGCATGACTTGTCGCCGCAGCATCTCGACGCGCAGGTAGTCCACAGCCGAGAAAAGGCTGATCCGCCGCCATGTGGGCGGCCATGCCGAGTCTGGGAGCATTCGCTCCGTCGCCCGGGTGAGCATCAGATCTTGAAAGACCGCGGCTGTTTCCGCCGCGAGGCTTTGGCGTATCGCCGAATAAGGCAAGTCGGGTAGCTCGATCGGGACCACCTGGACCCCGAGCGATTTCACCGCCTCGAGCGCCTGGCGCTGCGCATCCGTCACGAAGGTGTTCGGCAGGCGGCCTTCCGCTGGTGGCGTCGCCGGAACGAATGCGGCCGGGAAGTAGCCGACTTTCAGTTGCGTGATATCGACCGCAGCATTGTAGTTGAACCCCATGTCGATCGAAGACGCCGACGTCGGATCGGGCCCGTTGATCGCAGCCAGCACCAGCGCCGCATCCTCAACACGCCGGCACAGCGGACCAATGCGCTCGAAGCTCGGCGTCAGCGGCATTCCACCCTTCACGGGCACTCGGCCGAACGTGGCCCGCAGTCCCACCACGCCACACCGATCTGCAGGATTAAGAATCGATCCGGCGCTGTCCGTGCCGATCGAGAATGAGCAGAGAGCGGCCGCCGTCGCTGCGCCCGAACCGGTGCTCGACCCGCCGGCAGTTTCCTCTACGTTCCACGGATTCCGACCGATCCCCGCAAACCACTGTGTTCCGTTGGCGAGTTCGGCGGTCGCTGTTTTACCGAGCAGGACCGCACCAGCATTTCGAAGCATATTGACGATCGTAGCGTCTTCGGCCGGCACCCGATCCTTATACAGCGGCGAGCCCCACGTGCTGGCGATTCCAGCGGTGTCGAAGACATCCTTCAGACCATACGGGATCCCATGGAGCGGGCCCCGATACTTACCCGCGGCGATCTCCTTGTCCATCGCCGCTGCTTTGGCTCGGGCACGCTCCGCAGTGACGGTGATGTAACAGCCGAGTTCGGGCGCCAAGCGCTCGATCCGCGCGAGGTAGATGTTCGTAAGACGCGCGCTTGTCAGTTGTTTGGAGCGAATCCATTGCGCCTGCCATATCGTTGGCGCAAAGGCAATATCGGTATCGTCGCTCGGAAGCCGCGGCGCGTCGGACGGAGCGAGCGCGACACGGTTCGATTGCGCCGGATAGGACACACCGGGTATTCGCGGGTCGAAGACGATGGCCGGCTGCACCTGGGGCGCAATCGGTACTTTGCGTACCGCTATCACGGCATTGATTTGCTGTCCGATCTGACTGACGATCTGCTGCCGTTCCTTTGGGGTGAACTCGAGCGCGGAGAGCTTTTCGGCTTCCGCGATCGTATGCTCCGTGATCTCGGGCGCGTTGGGCGCTGGTGCGCCGCCGAGCAGACTGGTGGTCGCTGACCTGGCATGCGCCAAATCCGGCGCGAGCGCGATGGCGGCGAGTGCCGTCGCTACCTCTCCAAGAAAGGCTCGGCGATCGGAATCGGAAGTTGGAGCGGTAGCTGTGGTCTCCCGCTCTTCAAGAGAGTTCTGCGTTGCCATACGCCCCCAGCGAGGTGGAACAACCCAATCTTTACTTACGGTTCCTCAACTCTACTGCACCGATATTGATCGTCGTTCCCGCGCTGAGCGCTCCTTGGACGACGAGGGACAGATATGGAACGCGTCCGGTGGGTAAGGGGCTCGCAGCCCATGTTCTGACTGGCGTCGTCCACGTTTCGCCCACGGCGTGCTGCCGACGCGAATCCAGCGTGTTCACGATGCCGTACGACGGATGGACCACGACGTCGAGATAATCGAACGAGGTAGTTCCGGCGGGGACGCGCATTCCGTCAACGACGACCTTCCATTTGCCGGCTGCGGGATTCTGAACCGTGACCACCTCATCGCCCGCCGGATCGAGATCGGATTGACCCGTGGAAGAGCATGTTCTGGCGCAGTTGAAGACATAGACGTCCAGATCGGCCGCCGTGTCCGACGGATTCGACACTCGCACCATGAGTGACGCCGAGCCCGCCGGGACGTCGATCTCGTACACTTTCCGCTCCCTTTCCGCGACCGTGCCGCGGTCCCGGCGGGCGGCACCGACTGTGGCTCCGGTCACCATGCCGTTGAACGCGGCCATGCGATTGGTGATCCACGCTTGCGCCGCGGTTACGTCCTCGCCGAAAGCAAGCGCGAAGCCCGATGCCGACAGCCCGGCTTCGACGGCGATGGCGGAAACCGTCAGGGTTACGGGCGTTGGGGCGACCGGCTCATTTTTGTCGGCCTCGTCGTAGTCAAACGCTCCGGCGCCGTCTGACAAACGCACTTCCCATGTGCCGGGCATCGGATCTGTGACGATGTATGTGGATCGTACCATGGCGCTGCCCCCGCCGCCGGCCCCGCCCCCACGACCACCGCCCCCCCCACCGTCCGCCTCCACCGCTGTCGCGGCTCGCGTGTCGGGTCGGACGAGGCTAACGCCAACGCTGCGGCGTGACTCGATGTCCACGCGGAGCGCAGTGGCGCCGGCGGGCACGGTATAAAACACAAACTTGAAGTCGGGACGCGGGACCTCGGTTCTGGTTTGCACCGAGTAATTGTTCGTGCCGTCCAAACGCTCCGCCGCGATGATCGTGGCCAGCATTCGATGGGCGTGGCCTGGCACGTCAGGATGGTCGAGGAGTAAGTGGGCACTGTGCGCATGCGCCGTTTTCGGAGCGATGCCGATCGTTACCTGCACCGGCTTGTTCAGTGATAATGTCACCGACGGCGGCGTGCTGAACGTACCGCTTGCGTTGCCTTTCCAGTTCAACGCGAACGTCATCGGCCGAGCCGGACCCGACGTGCGCGTGAAAGTCACCGTTCGCGTTCCACTGGCGCCCGCTAACCATCCCTCCCGTTCGAAGAGACCGACGCCCTCGTGTGGCGTCGCCAGCAGCCCACTGAACGCATGGCGGACGGGGGCCCGGCTGGTAATGGTTACCACATTCGCCGGCGGCACCTTGTCCATCGCTTTGAGGAGCTCCCACGCGCCCGCCACGTTGATGATACCGGCGCCCTGCAAGTAGGCCGGATGGTGCGACATGAATTGGGCGGAGCCCGTGAGCGCGCGCTCGATGCGGAAGGCATCGTACTTTACGCCGGATTGCTTCGCGGCGCTGATCAGAAGCGCGACGCCACCGGCAGCGGTCGGTGTCGCGGTGGACGTCCCCGCGCCGATCTTGTATCCGGGAGGAAGCCGGTACAGGCCTGCCGAATAGTTGCTCGCATCGCGCCTGAACGCGCGCGATGTACTAAGGATGTCGGACGGCGAGAGAATGTCGGGACCGTTGGCCCCGTCGCCCATGGGACCGTAACCGCCTGCATCGTACAGGTTGTCGGCGGACGGAACGCGCGCTCCGTTATGGGTCATGTAATTGTCCTTCCCCTTGTGACCGGCGACCCCCATCAGACCCGCACCGACGACATAGTCATCAGAGCCCATGATCGCCGCATAGTTGTGCGTCGGCACGAGGATCGGCTTCTTGTACTTCGCGTTCAGCCGCTCCCAAATCACCGTCGTCACGAGCCGGCCGTCCCGAATGCCGTAGTCGCGGACCGTCGGCTGCTCGATCCAGATAGCGTCGATCTTCGGGCTCTTGATCGCGCGGACAACCGACTCCAGCATGGAATAGCGCGCTCCGCTCACTGCCATCGGGTAGAGTTGGGCGCCCGGCGCGACACCCTCGAAGCGACCGGTCGTGCCACGACTCGCGAAGCCGGCGCCCACGACGCCGGACGCGTGCATCGCATTGCCGAGGTTGAGCGCGAGGCGGTCTTTGGCTTTGTCGATCTGGATGCCAAACCCCATCGTTTCCCGGTAGGGCGTCCGTGGATCGTCCTTGCCGAAGACGCCGAACTCCGGACGTCTGTTGAAGTCCGTCAGCATTTTTTCATTCGTGAAGTTGCGGTTCTGATCGGTGTCGACCCAGACGTCGTCCGTTCGGGGATCCCAGAGGACGGCGAAGTCGCGGCTGGCACCCGTCGGATTCCCGTCGCGGTTGATGTCGGCGCCGATGCCTACTCGCGATTGTCTTTCATACCGAACCTCGTTCAGCAACTCGATGCGAAAAGCTCCCGCGCGAGGAGCGGTGTACGTACGGCCGCTGTACGTGAATTTGCCATCGACCGCCCGGACGGTGTCACGCATGCGGAACCAGCGGCCCTCGTCCTCTTCGTCGGGATCGATGGATGTTTCATAGCCGGAGAACTTCGGTGCCAGTTTCCCGTCCAAGGTTCGCGCGGCCTGCATCTCGGACATGAACATGTCAGGACTGCCGTCCGCGAGAGACAGCGTGACCCCGCGTCCGTCGAAGGTCGGGTTCGCGCGGAGAAACGCTGTGATGCCCATGTCGGGCCTGGGATCATACGGGTCGGTTAGAATGCGATCCGGAAGCTGGGGCGGCCACGCTCGTCTGCTCGTGTCGAACGTCGTCATGCCAACCTGGGCGTCGAACGCTCCGGCCGTACCGGTGTCCAAAGTTTCGCGACGGGGCGAGACGCTGACGCTGTGCAC
>JBBDXZ010000030.1:16130-47251 GCA_040902075.1 Gemmatimonadaceae bacterium | reverse complement strand
GGTCCTTGAGCGGCGTGATGATCTTGCCGCGCGCGGTGTAGTCCTCGGGGTTCGCCGTGAAGACGAGCTGAACGTCGAGCGGAAGTCGCACTGGATAGCCCTTGATCTGCACGTCGCCTTCCTGCATGACGTTGAACAGGCCGACCTGCACTTTGCCGGCGAGGTCGGGCAGCTCGTTCAGCGCGAAGATGCCGCGATTGGCGCGCGGCAGCATGCCGTAGTGGATCGTGAGCTCGTCCGACAGCAAGTGCCCGCCGCGCGCGGCCTTGATGGGATCGAGGTCGCCGATCATGTCCGCGATCGTCACGTCGGGAGTGGCCAGCTTCTCGACATAGCGCTGATCACGGCCCACCCACGCGATCGGCGTGTCGTCGCCAGCCTCATCGAGCAGTGAGCGCGCGAATTTCGAGATCGGCGAGAACGGATTGTCGTTCACTTCGCTGCCCGCGACGATCGGCATGCGCTCGTCGAGCAGCGTGACCATCGAGCGCAGGATCCGCGACTTCGCCTGTCCGCGCAGACCCAGCAGAATGAAGTTGTGCCGCGAGAGGATCGCGTTGACGATCTGCGGCATCACGGATTCTTCGTATCCGATGACGCCCGGAAAGAGCGGACCGCCGGTGCAGAGACGGGCCAGGAGGTTCTGGCGCATCTCGTCCTTGACGGAGCGACGATAGCGGTCGCGAACACCGTAGGGCGATTGCTTGAGCTGTCCTAGCGTTTGGGGCAGTTGAGACAAGGAGACCTCGGTGGACTGCTTGTACCGTATGCTGATCGTAGGGCGGGGAAGAGGGAAGGGGGACAGGGGAAGGGTCTAACTGCAACGGCGGGGATGGGGGGAAGGGAACAGGAGGAATGGGACGGGGGAAATAAATACGAGAGGCGACGTTGTGGTTGCGCTGCCTCGCGGCGACTCGCGATGATCACGATGTGTCGCCCAAGGAACGCATCCGCGATTACCGCGACATCGTCGCCTGGCAGCGAGCAATCGACCTGGCCGTGATGGTCGGCGCGCTCTGCGACCGCCTGCCGCGGAGAGAGTGGGAGCTCGCGTCTCAAATGCGACGTGCGGCGACTTCGGTGCACTCCAACATTGCGGAAGGCAACGGCCGAGGAAGCATCGCGGACTACTTGCGACATCTCTATATGTCGCGCGCATTTCTGCATGAGCTCGAGAGCGATCTGCACTACGTCCAACGCGGCTACGGCGCGCGCGTCGATGCGAACAAAGCACTCAGTCTCGCCGTGGACGTTCGTCGCCCACTCTTTGGGCTGATCAAGAGCCTGATCCAAAAGAAGGAAGGAGAACGGTAAGTCCCCATTCCCCTCCCCCATTCCCGCAGTTGGAGTGAAACCCTTCCCCCGTCCCCGTTCCCCGTTCCCCTTCAGTCCGCGAGCGACACTTCCACCTGATTGTCGTAGAAGACGGGGCCGTGCCCCATGTCCGTCTCTCTCTGCGAGGTCGTCTGGTTCGCGTTCGCCCCGTCCGCGGCCAGCTTGCCCCACCAAATCGAAGGCGCCCAGACCACGCCTTCCCGAATCCCCGATTCTACGCGCGCGACCGCGGTGAACGCGCCGCGATCATTATGGATCGCCACTCGCATCCCGACGCCGATCCCGCGACGCTCGGCGTCCGACGGATGAATGATGCACTCGGGCTCCTTCACCGATCGCCGAAGCGAATCCACGTTGACGAACGTCGTATTCAGGAACTGATGCGCCGGAGAGGAGATCAGCGTCAGAGGAAACCGCGCGACCAACGAGCCGTCGCGCTCGGGTGACTCGTAGGGCGGGATGTACGTCGGCACCGGATCGAGCCCCAGTTCCTCGAGACGCTCAGAATGGAATTCACATTTTCCGCTCGGCGTCAAAAACTCGCCGTTCGCGAACGGCAGGTAGGGCGTCGGTACGTTGAGCCGCATCCAGCCTTTCTCGAGCAGCGCCTCGAGATTCACACCGCGGAACTTCACCGACTTCGAGTTCAGCGACTGCGCGATGAGCGTCATGTCGTCATCCTGCAGCGACGGATCGGTCAGCCCCATACGCCGAGCGAGAAGCCGGAAGATCTCGGTATTGGGCTTCGACTCGCCTCGCGGCTCGATGGACGGGCGGTTCAGCGTCACGTAGTGATGGCCATACGACAGGTGGATGTCCCAATGCTCGAGCTGCGTCGTCGCCGGAAGAACGATGTCCGCCCAGTCCGCCGTGTCGGTCTGAAAATGCTCGAGCACGACGGTGAACAGGTCGTCACGCGCAAGGCCGCGCAGGACCGCGTTTCGGTCAGGCGCAACCGCGCCGGGGTTGGAGTTGTAGACGATCATGGCGCGAACCGGCGGCCCACCGACACCCGCGTCCTTCGTCGTGAGCGCCTCCCCGAGCCGGATCATGTTGATCGTCCTGACTGGAGGTGAAAGATCCGGGCGTTCCAGCGTGTGCTTGTCGAACGCGAAGTTCGCGCTGGTCGAGAGGTTCACTCCTCCGCCTGGCCTGCGCCAGTGTCCAGTCACGGCGGGGAGACACGCGATCGTGCGCACCGCCATGCCCCCGCCAGCGTGGCGCTGCAATCCGTAGTTCACGCGAATGAAGGCCGCGCGCGAGCGGCCGAATCCTTCGGCGAGCGCAACCACGGTGCCTTCGGGGAGTCCGGTGATCTTGGACACGCGTGCTGGCGGATATTCGCGCGCTCTCGCTCGAAGCTGATCTTCTCCCAGCGTGTGCCGCGCCAGGAAATCGCGATCCTCGAGCCCGTGCTCGAAGATCACGTGCATCATGCCCAGCGCGAGAGCCGCGTCAGTTCCCGGCCGAATGCCGATCCATTCATCGCACTGCGCGGCGGTGCGTGTTCTGATCGGATCGATCGCGACCACCCGCGCACCGTTCTCCTTGGCGCGCAACACGAACGGCCACATGTGCGGATTGGACGTGAGCGTGTTCGTGCCCCAAAGCAGAATCAGATCGCTTTCCGGGATTCCCTCCACATCCGCGCCGATATTGGCGCCGACGGTCATCCGCATCCCGACGGTGCCCGCCATGGAGCAGATCGTCCGGTCCAGCTTCGATGCGCCCAGCGTGTGGAAGAAGCGCCGGTCGATGGAGCTTCCCTGTAGCATGCCCATCGTGCCGGCATACGAATACGGCAGGACCGCCTGTGGCCCGTCGGCAGAATGAACGATGTCGTCGAGGCGGTTCGCGATCTCGTCGAGGGCCGCGTCCCAGCTGATCCGCTCGAACTCACCGCGTCCTTTTGGCCCGACCCGTCGCATCGGATACAGCAGCCGGTCACGGTGATACGTCCGCTCGATGTAGCGGTTCACCTTGGCGCAGAGAAAGCCGTTGGTGAATGGGTGGTCAGGGTCCCCGGCGACGCGAATCGCCCGGCCATGCTCCACCGTCACGAGCATCGCACACGTGTCCGGGCAGTCGTGCGGACAGGCGGCTTTGACGATGCTGGTTTCCGGCATGATTTAAGCGGTTTGGCTCGGATTTCTCAGTGCGACAGTATGCGAAAAAGCGCTTTCGAACGCACCTCACAAAACAGTCGTTTTTCTTGACACCCCCTCCGGTCGACCTAAGTTACACGCCGCCAGTCAGCCGACCTCGAACGCCTGCGATGCCGAGCGAACGTTGGTGAACGATCAACTCTACCTGGGAGACTCTGAATGAAGCGCCTTGCTCTCGTCGCCGCGATTTTCGCGGTCGCCGCCTGTTCGAAGACCGAGACACCCGCGGCGGATACCATGCCCGCGATGGC
The DNA here is from genome assembly GCA_040902075.1 of Gemmatimonadaceae bacterium. Taxonomy (GTDB): domain Bacteria; phylum Gemmatimonadota; class Gemmatimonadetes; order Gemmatimonadales; family Gemmatimonadaceae; genus DASPMP01. The sequence goes on along the minus strand of JBBDXZ010000030.1, from coordinate 43,500 downwards.
TCCAGCGCCCGCCTTGGTCGATTCCATGGCCATGGCTGATAGCGCCCGCGCGGAAAGCACGCGGGTCGCCGACAGCATCAAAGCCGCTGGCACCAAGGCCAAAAGACCGTAATCCTGTTTCAGGACCTGTCCAAAAATGGGGGCGCGACTATCGTCGCGCCTCTTCGTTTTCCCGCCACCAGCGAAACGCCTCGGGCACGCCGACCTAGGGGCGAACCCGATCGACCCCGCCGAGCTCCTTCGCGGCGCGTTCGGAGGAGAACGGGTTGTCCTCGGAGATGAAATCGATCGTGGAATTGCTCACCAAGGTGAACCGTCCGCCACTCAAGATCCGAGCGGCCCATTTGGCACCACGCAGCCCACCTCTCGCCGCCCATATGGGCAGCGGGACGAACAGCGGGCGTCGGCCGAGTCCTTCCCCGGCGAGCTCGAAGAAGCGACGGACACTCACGTCGAAGTCATTGGTGAGGTTGTAGGCCTTGCCACCCGCGATGTCGCTCGTGGCCGCCAGTACCGCGCCCGCCGCGACGTTTTCCGCGTGCACGATTGCCATCGTCGATCGCCCGCCGCGCAGGAGGGGGATCGCGAAATGCTCGATCAGCTTCGCGATCCGGGGAACGAACTGGCGATCGCGCTTCCCGTAGATGACGTCCGGTCGAACCGCTGTCGCCCAGACCCTGCCCTCGAGATGGGCGCGCAACACAAGCGCCTCCGAGTCGCGCTTCGACCGCGCGTAATACGCTCGCTCGGCGAGCGGAACGAGCGCGGTGTCCTCGTCAGTGCGTCCGCCCTGTTGCGCGGCATCGTATCGGGCAGCGGCGCCGTACACCGCCACGCTACTCAGGTGGAGCAGGCGGGCCCCGGCCCGCCCGGCCGCGGCGATCGCATTACGCGTCCCATCGACGTTGGTGCCGCGGTATGCCTCCCAACCGCCCCGGACGATGATGTCCGCGGCCGCGTGAAAAACTGTGTGACACGCGCGCGCGGCCCGCGTGAACGACGCTTCGTCGAGAATGTCGCCTTGCAGGATCTCGACGTCGGCCGGAAGAAGAGGCCGCGCCCGATCGGGTGAACGCGCGAGCGCCCGCACGGACCACCCGTCCGCGATCAGCCGATCGACGATGTGCGAGCCGACGAGTCCCGTGGCGCCGGTCACCAGCGCGACGGACACGACTAGTGCATCGGGAAGGGAAGCCCGACGACTTCCACCTGCATCTCGCCCGTCTCGGAGTCCCCCGCCGGATCGGCGCTCCATCGTGCCATCAGCTTCGCGTCGATCGGCACTTCGCGTCGCACGATGCCGAGTGCGATGCCACGCAGCCGCGGCGAGGTGACGCTGCTGCGCACCTCACCGACGCTTTTCCCCGTCGCGTCGAAGAGGGATGCCTTCGGCGGCGGTGGCGTAACGTTATCCCCCGACGATCGAAGTCCTCGAAGCATGCGGTTGACGTGTCCACGAAAATGAACGCGCGCCACGACTTCCTGCCCGGTGTAGCAACCCTTGGTGTACGAGATCGCGCCAAGCTCCTCGAGATTCGCCTCCTGCGCGATCGTGGCGTCGTCCATGTCGATCCCATATTCGGGGCGACCGGCTTCGACGCGCGCGATCTCCCACGCCGCGATTCCGGCGGGCGTCGCGCGCGCCGCGAGGGCGGCGTCCCAGACAGCGGCGTAGCCATCCGCGGACACGAACAGCTCGTATCCTTCCAGCTCCAGGTCCGGCGAACGCATCACGATGATCGGGGCACCGCCACCGCCGGAGATGGACGCGACGCTCACATGCGAGTACGGAGGCAACAGGGCAAGAGCGCTGTGTCCGATTCCGGTGATCTGCTCGACGACGTAGCGAGCCTGCACGCCGAAGACACCGAGCGCATGGATCGACCCGGACTCGTCCACGTATTTCGCCAGTCGCGGATTCACGTACTTCCGAACGATCCCGTACCAACCCTCGCGGGCCCTCGGCGACGCGTCGGTGAGGTAGCTGTCCTCGAGGCGAAGGATCCGCAGATCCGCGACGACCTTGCCTTTCGCGGTCAACGCGGCCGCGTATTGGCCCTGTCCCGGCAGAAGCGCCGCTACGTCGTTCGTCACGAGACCGGTGAGCACGTCGGCGGCTTTCGCGCCCGTGAAACGCATGCGCGCGCGATGGCTGCGATTCACAACGACCGCCCGCCGCCGCAGAGCTTCGTACTCCGCCGCGACATTCGAGTACGTCAGGACGACGTTCTGTCCCGCGAGTTCGATCAGGGCTTCGGTCTGGACCATTATTTCCAAATCTAGCCCGCGGAGGGCTCAGGATGACGCCTTCGCAAAGCGTTTTGCATACGATGCGTCGAGCAAGTCGACGGGATGGACCGCCCGAACATCGCTCCCGTCACGGAGTAGCCCGCCGCCGATCTGCATGAGACAGCCGGGATTCCCCGTCGTCAGGAATGTCGCGCCCGTCGCTTCGATGTTGTCGAGCTTCGGCGCGAGCACCGCGGCCGACGTCTCCGGCTCGAGCAGGTTGTAGATCCCCGCCGCTCCGCAACAGTACTCCGCGTCGGCGAGGGGGACGAGGTTGAGCGCCGGAATCGCCGCGAGCACCTTGAGTGGCGGGGCGCTCACGCGCTGCGCGTGCAGCAGGTGACAGGGCGCATCATACGTGACACTCACCGGCAGCGGCCCACCCTCAACCGGTCCAGCCGCGGCGAGCAGCTCGCTGACGTCGCGCGCGCGCATCGATACTTTGGCGGCGCCTTCGGCCCACTCGGGGTCATCGGCCAGGAGTTGGCCGTAATCCTTGAGCATCGCGCCGCATCCGGCCGCGTTCGCGACTATGAATTCAGCGCTGCTGCTTTCAAACGCATCGATGTTCTTTCGCGCGAGCCGGCGCGCGGTGTCGAGATCTCCAGCGTGGGCGTGAAGGGCGCCGCAGCAGACCTGACCCGCGGCTCCCGTCGTGACGCTGCGGTAGTCGTTCACCACGAGCGCGCGCTCGGTCGCGGCGTTCGTGTCGCCGTACAAGCCGGCCATCACGCACCCTTCGAGCAGCGCGAACGTTCCGCGCGAGCCCGCTCCGCTCGCGGAATACTTATCGCGCGCGATGGGTGTCCGCGTCGACTCCAGCATGTGCAGCGCGAATCCGAAACGCCCTGGTAGGAGACGGGCAAGCATGGGCGCGACGCGGACCGCACGAAGGACACGCCCGAACGCCATCGCGATGCGCATCAGTGTGGGACGCGCGAAAACGCCGAGGAGGAGGCGCGCGGCGATCGGCAGCGGATGCCGCTCGGTGAGGGTGGCGCGCGTCGCCTCGAGCAGATGGCCATACGGCACGCCGGAGGGACACGCCGTCTCGCAGGCGCGGCACCCAAGACACCGATCGAGATGCCCACGCACCGCTTCGTCCTCGGTGCGAAGGGTTCCCTCGAGCAACGAGCGCATGAGCACGAGACGCCCGCGCGGGCTGTCGTTCTCGTCCTCGAGAACGACATACGTGGGGCATGCCTGGAGACAGAACCCGCAATGCACGCACGCGTCCAGGCCGGCTCGCGCGTGCGCGAGTGGCGTGTTCGGGAGGGCGCAGTGATCCGGGGCGCCGTGAAGCGTCGCGGGATTGCCGGCGGCGGTCATCCGTGACTCTCCAAAATGCCTGGGTTCAGGATGCCCTTGGGATCGAACTTCTGACGAATGGCCGGAGATACGCTGTCACGGTCGCTCGTTGGGTCGGCTCCCGCCGCTCGCCCCGCTCGCCCCGCTCGCCCCCACATCCATTGCAACGCCGGAGCCAGACTTTCTATGGCGATGGTTCCGACGAACGCCGTCGCCGCTGCCGCCGCTGCCGCCGCTGCCGCCGCTGCCATGGTCTGCGCGTCGCGAGCTACGCTGACGCGCGCGACGCCGCGCGCCGGATTTCCGTGCACGAACGCGCCGAACCCTCGGCTCTCTCCGTCAGCATGATTCCACGTCTCGCCGAAGAGCCCGGGAAGCTGCGAGAATCGCCACGATGACGCCGTCGCCGGATCCGAGACGCGCAGCCGCTTCCAGACGTCCGCGGGCGCATCGCGGAAATCGCCGAACTGGCGAAGGAGCTCGAGTTGCCCGCGCAACGACTTCTCATTGCCGCCGAGTCGGACGAGGAGCGTGGTCTCGTTGCCGATGCCGAGATGGGCCGCCAATGCGTCGTTCACCATCTCGGACGCCATCGGGGTAAAGGGAAGCGCGCGCAAGCGGATCGCGAGCTCGTTCAGCGCGCGGGTCGAAGTCTGTACGGCCACCGCGAGCGTACGCGCGTGATCAGGCCGCGCGCGCAGCCGCACGGTCACTTCCGTGATCGCGCCGAGCGTGCCCCACGATCCGATCATCAAGCGTGTGAGATCGAAGCCCGCGACGTTCTTCACCACGCGGCCACCGGCGCGAATCGCCTCGCCCTTGCCGCTGACGACCTCCAACCCCAGCACCACGTCGCGAGGCAAACCCATCGCGTGCGCGTGCGGGCCCGCCGTCGCCGTACTGACCGTCGCGCCGAGGGTCCCATCGTCTCCGCCCCATGGATCGAGCGGCAGCCATTGATTCTGCGCCTTCGTCGCGGCGACGATCTCGGACAAGGGCGTCCCGGCTCTCGCGGTGAGCGTCAGGTCACCGGGGACATACTCGACGATCCCGCGGTGATCGTCCAGCGACAACGACTCGGTCGCGCGCGTGGGGCGGCCGGCGTGCAGCCAGGTCCCGGCCCCACGAATGCGCAGGGGCCGTCCCGCGGCATGCGCGTCGCGAATGCGCTCCGCGATCATCTTGCCGACGCCACCATGGTCCATTCTCGGCAACTATGGATGGGCACCACCTTGCCCGGGTTTGCCCGCCGGTTCGGATCGAACACGTCCCGGAGATCGCACATCGCGCTCAGCGTCTCGGCGCTGAACAGCTTGTCCATGTACGCCAGCTTGTCGATGCCGACGCCGTGCTCGCCGGTAATGCTACCGCCGGCGGCGATGCACAATTCCATGATCTCGCGCATCGCGTGGTGCACGCGCGCGGATTCGTCGGGATCGTGCGCGTCGTAGGGAATGTTGGGATGCAGATTCCCGTCGCCCGCGTGAAAGACGTTACACACCGTCACGCGGTATTTGCTCGAGATCGCATGGATCTGCGCGAGCACCGCGGGAAGCTTGGTTCGCGGCACGACGGCATCCTGGACCACGAGATGCGGCGAGAGGCGCCCCATGGCGCCGAACGCCTTTTTCCGCCCCTGCCACAGGCGCAGACGCTCCGCGTCGTCGCGTGCGACCCGCACGGCACGCGCACCGGACCCCGTGCACAACGAGACGACGGTGGCGACGTCATCGTCGAGCCCGGCCTCGAAGCCATCGAGCTCGATGAGGAGAACGGCCTCCGCGTCGATCGGATAACCGGCGGCGTAGATCGAGGCTTCGACGGCGTGGATCGTCGGCGCATCCATCATCTCGAGCGCCGCGGGCAGTATGCCGCGAGCGATGATCGCGGAGACCGCGCGCGCCGCGGCGTCGATCGACATGAAGTCGGCCAGCAAAGTCCGGACTGCCTGCGGATTTCGCTGCAGTCGCACCGTGACGTCGAGCGCGACGCCGAAACAGCCTTCGGATCCCACGAACGCTCCGACCAGGTCGTAGCCGGTCGCCTCGCCGGCGGCGTTTCCAAACGAGTGCACCGACCCGTCGGGAAGCACCGCGGTCACGGCGACGACGTGATTGAGCGTGACCCCGTACTTGAGGCAATGTGGGCCGCCGGCATTCTCCGCAACGTTGCCGCCGATCGTGCAAGCGGCCTGGCTCGAGGGATCGGGCGCGTAGTGCAACCCGTGCTGTGCGACCTCGCGCGTGAGCGTCGTGTTGACCACGCCCGGCTCGACCACCGCGAGCTGATTTGGCACGTCCACCGAGACGATGCGGCGCAGCCGGTTCAATCCCAGCAGCACCACGCCATCCGCGAGGGCGCCGCCGGACAGTCCGGTCCCCGCGCCGCGCGGCACGAAGGGCACCTGATCGCGCGCGAGCTCACGCACCACGGCGATGGTTTCGTCGCGCGTTCCCGGAAAAACGGCGAGTCCGGGCACTCTCGTGTATCCAGGAAGCCCGTCAGAGCTGTACACGAGCAGCTCGCTCTGACGCGCCAGCACGCGCTTCGCGCCCACGATCTTGGCCAGGCGAGCCACCAACGAGCCGTTCACATCGATCACATCTATATAGTACTCAGGTGTCGCGCACCGCTGCGTCGAGCACGGCCTGCATGGCGTCGGCACATCCCTCCATGTCGGGATCTGCACGCGCTCCCGCCGCGAGCAACAGGCGCGCGACCTCGGCGTGATCGGCGCGCGGATTTCCGCAATTCCTCGATCCGTGACAACACCAGCCGAGTGGTGTGCCCTGCCAGGTCGAGTCGCGCGTCTCGATCAGCGCTCGTCCGGATGGGTAGCGGAGGATAGCGGTGACACATTGGACCGATCCCTCCCATGCAGCGCAATGCAGCGCGGTGCCGCCGGTTGGGCCGATCACGCTCGGCACGGCAGGATCGAACCCCAGCTCGAGCATCAGCTCGACGGCCTGGGCATTGGCGGCCCAGGCTTCGTCGGTGAGAGCGCGGCGTTCGACTGGTTCGAGGCGCTCGACGATTCCCGGATGGGCTCGCACGATCGCGCGCGCTTCGCCGCTCAATCCCTGATGACACGCCAGGAGCAACCGCTCCTCTGGAGTGGCGAGCTTCTCCATGACCTCGACCGTCTCACGGTGCTCAAACTTCGTGGCGACCTGGAGCGGCGACAGATTCGGACCGATCGTCCATTGATAGATGTGATAGCTGCTCGGCGGCTTCTCCGCGTACTCGCCCTGAGAGGTTCGCAGCCCGAGCAACGACGGGTCCTTCTCGACCATCGCGCGCGCATGGTCGGTGAGCCCTAGCGCGGCCGAGAGGAAGATGTCGACCGACGCGCCGCGATCCACGAGATACCGCGCGAGCTCGATGCGAGCGTCGTCGGGTTCGTCGCCCAGCATCCACTGCGCGGCCGTCGAGCGATGATCGACGTCGCGCGCGTCGATATCGGCGCCCGCGTCGAGCAGCAAGTCCACCACTCGGCGCGAACGAGCGAAGTGCAGGGGCGTCTTGCCGTCACCTCCGCGTTCGTGCACGCGCGCCGGGTCCTCGGCGAGCATGCCCGCCAGCAGGTCGGGCCGGTCGAGATTGGACGCGCCGCACGCGTCCGGAATTGCTCCGGCGGCAAGAAGGTGCTCGGCCACCGCGCCGCGCGCGCCGTGCAGCGAATGAAAGCCGCCAGCCCACCAGTCACTGCGGCGGTTGGGATCGGCGCCGAACTCCAGCAGAACGTCGAGAACCTCGACGTTGTCGCCGCTGGCCAATAGCGCGGTCCCACCGAAGCCGAACATCGGCTCGTTGACCGCGGCGCGAACCTCCTCGTGCCGTTGGAGCACGTCACGCAACGCCTTGGCGTCGCCGTCGTGCACCGCCTTCTTGAATCGCTCGATCGGCGGCAGCTTCTCGACAGCCAACTTCGCGATGCGTTGCTTCAGCTCGGGCCAGCTCGCGAACCCGTACTCGCGCGCCAGCACGAACTGGGCGTCGGCGAGCACTATGGCTTGCTTGTCCGGCAGCTCGGCGCGAACACGCGCAACGGCCTCGGTGTCGCGGCGCCGGAACGCCGCGAGGAGCTCCTTCGCCAGCTTCTTCTGCTGGTCCAGGTCCGGACGCGCGGGGAGCGTCCGGCGAAATGCCGACGTCATGATGGCCTCCTTCGTAATGGCCGGCGTCCGCACAGCGGCCCGAAAGAGGTCGAAGCTTTCAGGCAGTTGGTATTTCAGGTGGGCGCAGCCCTTTCCGCGGACCGGTGGCGTCCTGGACGCTCTGTCTGGGAACGTATGGACGTCATTGATTTGAGCAAGGTCTGGCGCTCGGCCTTCAACCGGGTACTACGAGCCTGAGCGCTCTTTTCCCCAACCGATACTCGAGTGGCGAAGCAAGCGTGACCACTTCGCCGTCCACGGCGACGGTCGAATGCCGCTGCTCGATCCGGCAGTGCGTCACGAGGTAGCTGTCGAGGTGCGGCGTGCGGGAGAGCGCGCGAATTCCGCGGGCGGCGGCCGCGAACGCGAGCGCGACGAGCCGCGCCCGAGTCCGTCCGCGGACGACCATCACATGCAGTCCGGAGCGTCCGCCATCGACGCGACCGCCGAGCTTCGGAAGCTTGAGCTCCCGCTCGCCCACGGCGACGAAGACGAGCGGCGTTTCGTACGATCGCTGCACGGCGCCGCTCTCGAACCAGATCCGGAACGGATGCACACGCGCGAAAGTCCGAACCATCGCCACGGTCGAAGACAGCCAGTACCCGAAGCGTGGCTCGAGGTGTTCCCGCACCCGGACAAAACTCGCGTACACGCCCACGGAGCTGGTGTTGAGGAACATCCGACCATTCACCCACCCGACGTCGACCCGCACGATTCGTCCGACCTTCGCGATTGCGCAAGCCGCATCGGGGTCGGTCGGGATGCCGTGATTGCGCGCGAAGTGATTGAATGTCCCGGCGGGGATGACGACGAGCTCCACTGCCGTGCCCGCGACCGCGGCCGCCGCCGCGGAAACGGTGCCGTCGCCACCGACCGCGGCAACTCGCGTGTGGCCCTCTTCGATCGCCGCGCGCACGCCTTGCGTCACCTGGTTCGGAGCCACATGACGGATGTCGAAGGACCCGGCTCGGCGCAGGGCCGTGTCGACGACGGGCGAATTGCCGGCGGCGGGATTTACGACTGCGGGAATCACGGCGAAGCCTAACGCCGGCCGAGAACTTGAACGAGCTAGGAGATCAGGTTGCCCAGAACCCGCAGAGCGCCCGGCCATCCGGACTCTCGCGGAGCTTCTCGAACGCGCGCTCCCGTATCTGTCGGATGCGCTCGCGCGTGACTCCCATGAGCGCGCCGATCTTCTCGAGCGTCATGGCCTCGGAGCCTTCCTCGAGTCCGTAATACAGATACAGGATCTTGCGCTCGCGCGGCGTCAGGTATTTGCGGAACACCCGGTCGATGAACGAGCGCATCAGGTTATAGTCCGTGCGCTCCTCGATCTCGAGTCCGTCCACACCGGCGAACCGCTCGCCGAGCGTCGATGCTTCTCTGTCGGAGCGATCGATCGGCGCGTCCAGCGATACTTCGGTCGCGGACATCTGCTTCGCCGAGCGAATCTGCTCGGGCGACTCCTCGAGGAGTCGGCTGATCTCGTTCTCGGTGGGATCGCGCTTCAACACCTGGGCCAGAATCGTCTCGGCGCGAGCGAGTCGAATCAACTGCGAGTTCTGATTCAGCGGGATTCGAACTGATCGAGTCTGCTCGGCCAACGCCTTGAGAACCGCTTGGCGCACCCACCACACCGCGTACGAGATGAACTTGACACCTTGGTCGGGATCGAACTTCCTCACCGCTTTCAGCAACCCTTCGTTCCCGATCGCCACGAGCTCAGCGAGATCCAATCCGTGGCCTTGATACTTCTTCACGTACGAGATGACGAATCGCAGGTTCGCGGTGACCAATCGTTCTGCGGCCTTCTCATCTCCGCGCTGCGCTCGTCGAGCGAGGCGACGTTCCTCGGCGGGATCGTCAATCAGCGGCAGTTTTTGGATGTCCTGCAGATATTGGTCGAACGCAGAAGAGGGAGAAGAGCGGAAATACCCTCTTGTGGACCGGGTGGCGGTCACTTGCTCCATACACGCGCCTCTCTGACCTGTCGGTCTATCTGCTGCGGGCCGTAACCCGCAATCGGGCGGATCTTAGGAGGGACTCACTCGCTCCCAGCCAGCGCCGACCGGGGGGACGCGCAGGATAATCTCGCCTGCGAGGAGCGTCAACGCCGAAAACAAGCCATTCTGACCCCTCTTTCGGGGGTTTCAGGCTCTATCTGCTGATCTGACAGGGCGTTGCAGGTTACTTCAGGACGTGCCGGGCGGGTCTTTCATTTTGGTCCGGCTCGTCGCCGTGATGACCCCGATACCGAGCGCGACAATCACACCCACGGTGATCCAGACCGGCGGCACATCGAGCAGAAAGGCCGCGATGCCAAGCCCGAGGACCAGAATGATGAACCCGATGACGTACGTAGTGAATGAAGACATGGTGCCCAAGGGTGCGGGCAATTAGAGGGCCAGCAGCTAGGGTCTCGCCTTGCCCGCGAGCGTCACCCCCGGCTCCCTCGGCACGAGTACGGCAATCCCCTTCCGCCGGCCGAAGATCTTCGCCTCGCGGCAGGTCGGTAGCCACACATCGATGATGTTTCCTTTGATCAGCCGGCCCGTATCATCGATGAGGAACCGGCCGAGGTATCTGCGCCCGTCGTATAGCTCGACGTATCGCGACAAGGGAAAAAGCTTCGGGTCGGCGGCCACGATTCCGGCGCGCACGTATCGACCGCGCCGCGTCGTGTTTCGAGTCAGGCAGTACGCCGTCATCTCTACCGGCACCGGATCGCCATAGCGAGGTGGCGAGTAGGAGATGGCAAACCACCGCTTTGACGCACCCTCTACGACAGCGCCCGGCAGCAGAATGGGGCTCTCCACGACGACCGGCTCCATCGGCAAAAGCAAGGCGTCGTTGTCCGCGCACGAGGCGATCGCAAGCGCGAGGGTCAACGTCCAGACTTTCCGGTCTACGCTCATGCGGTGAGCGCCTCGCGCACGACCGCGTCGTCGACGGCAACCGTCCAGCCCCGATCGCCGCCCGCCATCTCCCCGATGCGCTTGGGCAGAGCGTACTCCACTCGGCCGGCGCGCGCCTTCTTGTCCGTTCGCGTGAAACCAATGAGCATATCGACGGGAATCCTTGGAAGTGCGGTCGGCAACCCCGCCTTTCTACAGACGCGCTCTATGCTCCCGGCGATACCAGGCGCCGCGAGGCCCAGTCGCTCCGCCATCCGCGCCTCCGCGACCAAGCCCATCGCGACGGCTTCTCCGTGCAGGGTCTGAAAATGCGTCGCGGCTTCGATGGCGTGCCCGATGGTGTGACCGAAATTCAGGACTTTGCGGAGCCCCAGTTCGCGCTCATCACGCGTCACGATCCCCGCCTTGATCTCGACGCTGCGCTGTATGAGCGCGGTCAGCTCGGGCAGGCCCTGGTGTCCCGACAAGGGGGGTGACCACTGATCGACGAAGCGGTTGGCGCGCTCGAAGTAGTCCGCATCCGCGATCACACCGTGTTTGACGATTTCCGCGAAACCGGCTCTCAGATGCTCGACGGGTAGCGTCTGCAAGACCAGCGGATCGATGACGACAGCCACTGGTTGATGAAAGGCGCCCACGAGATTCTTACCTGCCCGAGTATCGACTCCGGTCTTTCCCCCGACGCTGGCGTCCACCATGGCGAGGAGCGTCGTTGGCACCTGAACGACCGGCACGCCGCGCATGTAGGTCGCGGCGACGAATCCGACGAGGTCACCGACGACACCACCGCCGATCGCGATGATGGTCGTATCCCGGCCGAAGCCCTGCTCGAGCAGGGCATCGGTGAGCGATGCCCACGTCTCGCGCGTCTTCGTCTTCTCGCCCGCCGGCACCTTGATGACCATCACGGCGCCCTTCGGCCGCCTGAGGCTTTTGGCGGCGCGGCGGCCGTACGGCTCGACGACATTCGCATCGGCGAAGATCACGGCCCGATTGTCGGGCGTAAGACGACGCACGACGTCACCCAACTCGTCCAGCGCGCCGGCGGCGATCGTGATCGGATACGGAAGTCCCGCGACTGCTACCACGTCACCTCGCCGGCGCCCGCGCGTTTGTTGGCGACGCGGGCGAGCGTGAACAGCAGATCGGAGAGTCGGTTCAGATACACCACCACGATCGTCGGAATCTCCTCGTCCGCCAGCGCGATCACCCTGCGCTCCGCGCGCCGGCACACGGTACGCGCCACATGCAGCGCGGCCGCCTTTGGCGTCCCGCCGGGAATGATGAACGACTTGAGCGGCTCGAGCTCCCGGTCGCCGTCGTCGATCGCCTGCTCCAAATCGCTGATCCGTCGATCGTCGATGCTCGCTTTGTCCAACTGCTTCTTCATTTTCTCCCGGTCCGGCGTCGCGAGCAGCGCGCCGATCGCGAAGAGGTCCCGCTGCAGCGGCACGAGCACTTCGTCGATGCGCGGCATGAGCTCGATGGCACGCGCGAGCCCGATCGCGGCGTTGAGCTCGTCCACGTCGCCGTAGGCCTCGACCCGCGGGTGCGTTTTGGAAACTCGGCCGCCGCCAAACAGCCCGGTTTGGCCTTCGTCACCGGTGCGGGTGTAGATCTTCATCGCGCTATCCAACTGCGGAAATGGGAAATCGGAAATCGGAAATGGGCGCCGCATCGAGTCTGTCGGGGCGCCCATTTCCCATTTCCCATTTCCGATTTCCGCCCTAGTGCTCTCATCCAAACAGCTTCTGCAGAATCGACTTGCTCCCTCGAGGCTTGAGTGCTTCGCGGAGATTCCCGAAGCTCGTCTCCTCGTTGCTGCGCGTGCGCGGCTGGTAGGACGCTGGAAAGAGGTGCGAGAGATGCGCTTGCAACCGGTCAGGCGACGTGAATTCGTGCTGCTCGGCGACCCACGAATCGAGCGCCGATGCCAGCTGCGCGGCGGTCGCGCGGCGCGAGGGGCTGCGCTGCAGCGCCATCAGGAGAACCTCCTCGAGATTCTTGTCGAGGTTCGTGATGCGCGCGCGCAGGTTTGGAAGCGGCTGCACCGCGACTTCGTCCACGAGCAGTGACGTCTCCTCTTCCCGGAAGAGCGGCGAGAGCGCCAACAGCTCGTAGAGAACCACGCCGAGGGAGAACACGTCACTCTTTCCATCGACAGTGGAACCGAGCACCTGTTCGGGGCTCATGTAGTGCTTCTTGCCGATGCGCATCTTCTGCTCGCTCGCCGGATCGAAGGACGTACGCGCCTTCGCGATACCGAAGTCGGCGAGCTTGATGTGCCCATCCCAGGTGATCATCACGTTGCCGGGAGACACGTCGCGGTGGACGATGTCGAGACGCTGGCCGGAGGTCGGGCTCACGAAGTTGTGCGCGAAGTCGAGCGCGCGCGCGACACGGCTACAGATGTAGGCCGCGAGCGTCGATGGGATCGGCGAGCCCATCTCGTAGTGCCGGTCGATGACGCTGCGGAGCGTCGGACCCTGGATGTATTCCATGGCGATGAAGTACTCGCCGCCTACTTCGCCCAACTGGTAGATCTGCACGACGTTACCGTGCATCAAGTTCGCGGACAGCTTCGCCTCGTCGATGAAGAGTCGCAGGAACTCCGTCCGCTTGGCGTAGTGCGGATGAATGACCTTCAGCGCGATGCGCTTGGTGAAGCCCTCGGGTCCGAGCTGCTCCGCCTCGTACACAGTCGCCATCCCACCTTCCGCCACTTTGTTGACCAAGCGGAAAGCACCCTTGTATTCGACGGTGTTGTGATTGTCCATGACAGCGGGAGGAGGGGAGGCGGACGGTTGTTTAGCGAAGCTGGGGCGGCGAACGTTAACGGATGGCTCACGACATCCGCGACATTACGATCATTGGCGCCGGGCCGACAGGCCTTTTCGGTTTGTTCTATGCCGGCATGCGCCAAGTATCGGCACAAATCGTAGATGCGCTTCCCGAAGTTGGTGGGCAGCTCGCCGCACTGTACCCCGAAAAGTTCATCTTTGACGTCGCCGGTTTCTCGCAGATTCTGGCTAAGGATCTCGTGCGGGCTCTCGTCGAGCAAAACAAACGATTCGGCGGGACAGTCCACCTTGCCCAACGCGTAACCGCCCTAGAGAAGGACGGCGATCACTTCGTCCTCGTCACGGAAACCGACCGTTTTCCAACCCGCTCACTGGTTATTGCCGGGGGGATCGGCGCGTTCTCGCCTCGACGGCTCCCGCAGGCGTGCGCGGAGCCGTGGTACGGCCGCGGGATTTACGACGTCGTAACCGATCCCGAGCGGTTTCGCGGCAAACGCGTCGTGATCATCGGCGGCGGCGACACCGCGTTCGACTGGGGGGTCCAGCTTCTGCCGCGCGCGAAGCACGTGACGCTCGTCCATCGCACCGACCGCTTTCGCGCGCACGACGCGACGGTCGCTGAATTCCGCGCCGCCGTCGATCGCGGCAACGCCTCTCTGCTGACGTTCCATGAGCTGCACGACGTCGTCTGCAAGTCGCGTCCCGAACAATTCTCGCACCTCGTGTTCCGGGACGTGAAGGCCAAGACGACACACGAAATCGAGGCGGATGCCGTGCTCCCGATGCTCGGCTTCGTCAGCGATATGGGTGTGATAGCCGACTGGGGGCTGACGTTCGTGAAGGACGAGATCGTGGTGAACAGCCAGATGGAAACCGGGCAGCCCGGGATCTATGCCGCGGGCGACATCACCACCTATCCAGGAAAACTCAAGCTGATCGCCTCAGGGTTCAGCGAAGCGGCGATCGCGGTGAACCAGGCCGTGCACTGGATCTACCCGGAGAAGAAGGTCGCGCCGGGGCACTCATCCAACATGGCGATATTCGGCCAGAAAGATGACTGAATAGTGGGAGCTATTCATCGAGCAGATACAGCCGGTTGTCTTCCACCTTGTAAATCATCGGCGCGACGACGACGCCCGGGTATCGCAGCCGCAAGCGCTTCACCTCGCTCAGGGTAAAGTCGATTTCACTTCCGATCTCGAACAGCGGGGCGAAGTGGAAGAAATGCTCTTCGGCGGTCTGCCGGTCCCACCCGGCGTTGTTGACCAAGCCTTCGATGAATAGGTGCGAGCGCGACATGAGGTTCACCATGCCGCAATTGGTGTGACCGATGATCGCGATTGCGCGCACTCCGCCCACCGCGATCGCGTACGACACCTTGAACTCGCTCGGCCGCAAGTTCGCGCCACCCGCGCGAAGGATGAACGCAAAGTTGTCCGGGATGCGCAGATGCTTGCGATTGTCCATGCACATGCCGATCAACAACCTCGGCGCCGGAGCGGGAATCATCTCGCGTCCGAGATTGTGGTACTGCAGCAATTCCTCGAGCGGCGTGCCGCGCCACTTTGCCGGAATGTCCTTGGGGCTCTCGACCGGACGAACGAGATCGCTCACGTCCGTTGCTCAGGACGGTCCCGGCTGGCGGCGTCGCGGTAGCCCTCGGGGTACCGCGCTTTCAGTTTCGCGACGTTGGCCGCCGCGACTCCCTCGAGCGTGAGCCCTGCGCTCCGCGCCGTGATCGCGAGACACCAGAGCGCGTCGCCGAGCTCCGTCGCGAGTCTCTCGCGATTCAGGGTGTGTGACTGATACGCGTGCTTCCGGACGAGGCCGAGAATCTCGCCCGACTCCTCCGCGAGTCCCGCGGCCGCATCCATCAGCCGCTCGGTGTCGGAAAGCGTTGTATTCGTCGTGCGCGCGGCGGCGGTCTGATACTCATCGAGGGTCATGGCCATTCAAATGTGGTCCAAGTTGTCATTCCGAGCGAAGCGAGGGATCCGCACATTTGCCAACTGCAGATTCCTCGTCGCTGCGCTTCTCGGAATGACGCCAATGCGTGAACGTCAACTATAAGCGACGCGGGGATCGGTTTTCGCGTAAGCGATATCAGCCAGGAGATTCACAAAAACGAAGACCGCCGAGAGAAACAGCACCGCGCCCTGGATCGCCGGCAGATCGCGCCTCGCGATCGCGTTGACGACGTAGCGTCCAAGTCCCGGCCACGAGAAGACCGTCTCCGTGAGAATGCTGCCGGT
Source organism: Gemmatimonadaceae bacterium (assembly GCA_040902075.1). Lineage (GTDB taxonomy): Bacteria > Gemmatimonadota > Gemmatimonadetes > Gemmatimonadales > Gemmatimonadaceae > DASPMP01. The sequence goes on along the minus strand of JBBDXZ010000030.1, from coordinate 27,778 downwards.
GAGATATGCGCCGAAGTCCAATCCGAGTACGGTGATGATCGGAATCATCGCGTTCCGCAGCGCGTGACGGAGCGTCACCACTCGCTCCGAGAGCCCCTTCGCGCGCGCCGTGCGGACGTAGTCGGCGCTGAGCGCGTCGAGCATCGCGGACCGCGTCACGCGAGCGAGAAACGCGATGGATCGCATGCCGAGTGCGACGGCCGGCAAAATCAAGAACTTCCAGCCGCCGTATCCTGAGGGCGGCAGCACCTGCATCGTGACCGCGAAAAGAAGAATCAGCAGCAGCCCTACCCAGTACACCGGAAACGAGATGCCGAGATAGGCGATCCCGAGTGCCGTCCGGTCGACCCAACCGCCGGGATTGCGCGCGCTCATGATGCCCAGGGTTATGCCGGTGAACGCGGCGAACAGCATGGCGGCCGCGGCGAGCTGCAGCGTCTTCGGGAAACGCTCGCGGATATCGCGCGTGATCGGGCGATTCGTGATGTAGGAGCGTCCGAGGTCTCCCTGCACGATGTTGCCCACGTAGTGGCCGAATCGAACGTACAACGGATCGTCGAGGCGAAGCTCCGTGCGGAGTCGCGCGATCGTCGTGGAGTCCGCGCGCTCGCCGATCATCGCCGTCACGGGGTCGCCCGGCGCGACGTACAACAGCAGAAACGCGACGACCAGCACGCCGAACAACGTGGGGATCGCCAGCAGCAGCCGGCGGAGTATGAAGCGGCTCACGGTTGAAGGCCCGCGAGCGTCACGTCGATCCAGCGCTGCCCATTGAAGATGACCGGTGGCTTGAATCCCTTGAGCCAGGGCTGGACCGCGTACAGCTCGTTGTAAAAATACAGGAAGACCATCGGCGCCTCGGTGAACGCGAGCGAGTCGGCCTGCCGGTAGAGCTCATTGCGCTTGGCTTCGTCCGGCTCGCGACGCGATTGCGATACGATGCGATCGAACTCCGGATTCGCGAAAAACGAGACGTTGCCCCCAACGCCCTTGTTCGCGCTGTGCAGCAGCGGATACAAGAAGTTTTCCGCGTCCGGATAGTCGGCGTACCAATCCTTCAGGATCATGTCCGTCTGTCCGTTTCGCGCGGCCTCGCGCGCGGCAGCGGACTCACGCTGGACGATCTTCGTGCGGATCCCCGCCTGGTTCAAGTACGCCTGCACCGTCTCCGTCATGCGGCCGTACACCGGATTCGAGCCGACCCACAGCTCGACGTCGATTCCGTTCGGGTAGCCCGCCTCGGCGAGGAGCTGCTTGGCCCGCGTGGCGTCGAACGGATATGGCGTGCGCGTCGTATCGGCGCCCCCGAGAGACGGAGGAATCACACCCGCCGCCTGAAAGCCGCGTCCGCTGATCAGGCGGTCGATGATGAGCTTGCGATCGATGGCGAGATTGATCGCCTGCCGCACGCGGGCGTCTTTGAGCGGTCCGCGGGTCACGTTGATCCCGATGTAGACGAACTGCAGCGCCGGGACGGACATCAGCAGGTCCCGCTTCGAATCGTCGTCCTCCCATTGACGTGTCTCGCTGGCCGGGATGAGCAGCACGTCCACGTTCCCGCTCTCGAATTCAGCCACGGCCGTGCTCGGTTCGGAGATGATCCGGGCGCGAAGGGAGTCGGCTTTCGGCGCGCCACCCCAGAAGGTCGGATTACTCGCGAACAACAGATAGTCGTCGTGCTTCCACTCGACGAGCCGCCACGGACCCGTTCCAACGGGGCGTTCACTGGACAGGTTTGGCGGAACGATCGCCGCGACCGGCATTGCCAGGAGCTTCGGGAATATCCCGAGCGGCTGCTCGAGCTGGACGACCACGGTGCTGTCGTTGGGCGCGCTCAGCCCGCTGACGGATTTCGCTTTTCCCGCGGCGAATTCCTTGGCGCCTCGAATTGGCTGGAGCGGTTCGGCTCGTCCGCCTTTGGTGGCTGGATCAAGCGCGCGCTGCCAACTCGCGACCACGATTTTCGCCGTTACCGGGGTTCCGTCGGTGAACGTCACGCCGCGTCTCAGGTGAAACGTGTAACGCGCTCCGTCGGGGGTGACGTCCCAGCGTTCCGCGAGCGCGGGCACTACCTGGGCTTCCGGGGTAAACGCTGTGAGGCCGTCGAAGACGTACGCGACGGCCCGGCCGGTCGGCACGTCGGTGGACAACGCCGGGTCGAGCGAGCGCGGATCGTAATTGTCGCGCGAGTCGACGATGGTGCGGCGGTCGGGAGCGTCACCACCGCCGCCGCACGCGACGAGAAACATCAAACCGGCGAAACTCAGGGAACTGCGCATGAAAGAACACTCCATTCGGCGGTTGACACTCGCTGGGGCCAATGAGAGCTTACCCGAGGCCCTTGTGACGCGTCAATTGTATGTCCCGGCCCGACTTACGCCGCGTCGAACACCCTTCTTACTGACCGTCACGCTGCCGCAGCGGCCTGCCCGTTTCCGCACCCTCAATGCCAAAGTCTGAACATCCAGCGCGTCGCCAAGACGCGGACGTCGAGTACTACTATCGCCGCCCGCTGCGTCTGCGTGAACTGCTGCCCGCGATTGGCCTCGGCATCGGTGCCGGACTCTTCGCTTTCTACGTGACTCGTCTCCTGTTACAGCGCACGCCACTCAGGGTCGAGCGCGGCGAGAAACGAGCGCGGTCCCGGGCACATATTCTGGAGAAAGCGGCGCGCCCATGAAATGGCGGGGAGCGTTGCGCGCGGCCACGATCGCGCTGTTTGCGGCCGCGGTCAGCGTCACGACTCCCGCCCCAGCCGGAGCGCAGGATCTGACGTGCGATGAGCCCGGAGCTCGAGAAGTGCGCGAGCTCGTTTTTCGCGGCAATCGCGCGGTGAGCGACGACGATCTGGCCCTGCGCATCAGGACGACGCCCTCGGCGCTGTTGCGTCGCAGCCTGCAACTCCCGCTCGGCGCGCGCCGCTGCCTCGATCCCAATGAGCTGGCGCTCGATGCGCTCCGACTAAAACGTTACTACCGAGAACGCGGTTTCTATTACACAAATATCGACACGCTCGTGCAACCCCTGGACAAGGATGCCGTGCGCGTGGTCTTCAACGTCGACGAAGGCCCGCCGACGATGCTGACGTCGTACGACGTGAAGGGTTTAGAGGGAGTCCCGGACAGCGCCGAGATCCTGAATCGGCGCCGGCTGCGCGTCGGCCAGCCGTTCGATTTCGGGCTGTACACTGCCGATCTCGATTCCATGGTCCAACGGCTGCGGAACTCGGGATACTATCGGGCAAACCAGGTCAAGTCGTACGAGACGGATTCGCTCGTGGCGCGCGTGGAAGTGACCCTGTTGCCGGGGACGAGAGCCAGGTTCGGCCAGCCGGTGGTCAACGTCGACACGCTGGACGATCGTGGACAACAGATCTCGGATGGCACGGTCCTTCGCGTTCTTCGCATTCGGCCCGGAGACCTGTATAGCGACCGCGCCATCCTCGAAGCGCAGCGGAATCTCTTTCAGCTCGGGACGTACCGGCACATCCAGGTTGCGCCCCTTCCGGACAGCCTTCAGCCGCCCGGGGACTCCATCGTCTTGCTCGAGGTTCGACTCGCCGAGGATTACATGCGGCGGCTCGACTCGGAAGTCGGATGGGCCACGCTGGACTGCGCTCGCATCCGCTTTCAGTACACGGATCTCAACTTTGCTCAGACTGCGCGGCGGCTCGAGGTAACGGCCCAGGCCTCGAAAATCGGATATGGTGAGCCGTTGGCGAACCGGCTGACCCGCGATATCTGCACGCTGAATGGCCGGAGCAATTGGCTCGCCGAGGACCACACCTTCAGCTCCGTGCTCCATTACTACGGCGGTCTCGCATTTCGGCAGCCGAGACTGCTCGGCACTCGCTGGGTTCCCACGCTTTCCCTCTACAGCGAGCGCCGGGGTGAATACAAGGCGTACCTGCGAACGACCAACGTGGGTGGCGATTTCTCCGCATTGCGGGACATCGCGGACCGCACGCAGCTCCGATTGGGGTATTCGTTGGAGTACGGCCAGACGGACGCCGCGGACGCCCTGTTGTGCGCATTGTTCAGTCGCTGCGATGAGCCGTCGCGCGCTGGGATCACCGAGCCGGCGACGCTCGGCGTGGCGAGCGCCACGATCGTGCGCGTGCACACGGACAACCTCGTAAGTCCCACTCGCGGCTCCATCATGCGTGCCGAGGCCCGAACCTCGGCGTCCTCCCTGTTGGGGACGTCTGATTCGTTGTTCTTCAACAAGGCTTCGGGCGATGCGGGGTGGTACCTGCCTGGCGGATGGGGCAACGTACTCGCGGTCCGGTTTCGGGCGGGTGCGGTGGTCGGCCGGGGCCTCTCCGACACCCGCAATTTCGTCCCACCGCAGGAGCGTCTCTATGCCGGCGGACCGACAAGCGTCCGTGGCTTTCAGCCGAACGAGTTGGGCGACGTGGTGTATATCGCACGCGAGGCCGACGTGACAGTTGACATTATCGTGCCCGAACCCGATCTCACCGTTCGGTACTCGGTTACGGACACCTCCGGCTTCGAGCGCGTGGTACCCCTGGGAGGCAACAGTCTCTTCGTCGCGAATCTCGAATACCGCGTGCGTGATCCGTTCTTTTTTCCCGATTTCGTGCAGTATACCCTGTTCGTCGATGCCGGCGACGTCTGGAACCGACCTTCGAAACCCAGCATCAAATGGACACCGGGCTTTGGTGTGCGCCTGCTGACTCCGGTGGGTCCGCTTCAAGCGAACATCGGCCTCAACCCGTACGAGCGTCGCAGGGGTCCGATCTATTTCGAGGATCCGAACCTCGCGTTATCAGGATCAGCAATATCGCCGCTGTACTGCGTCTCGCCGGCGAACGACATCGACATCAAACGCATCAACAACGTGCTTCAGCCAGTCCGGTCGGGCTGCGACGAGACCTACCGACCCGTGGAACGCAGGCCATGGTATCGGCGTCTCACTTTCACCTTCTCGATCGGACCAGACTTCTAGGATGAAGCGCCGCCACCTCGTTGTCCTCGTCAGCGCATTCACGCTCCTCACGTTGATTTTCGTGGCGGCCGTGACGATTGGCGTTGGCGTCGGCACCGATCCAGGTCGCGAACAGATTCGATCGCTCGTCGAGCAGCAGGTCGGTGGTCGCGTGCGCGGGAAGGTGCACCTGGGACGCATCCGGGGCGGCTTCCTCACCGGCTTCACCATCGACTCGTTCGCCATTCGGGATCTTCAGGACAGCATCCTGGTGAGCACGGGCCGAGTGAAGGTGGATTACGATCTGCGTGACCTCTTCGACCGCAGAATCCTGCTCCGCAACGTCGAGGTCGAGCATCCAGTCATTCGGCTGAGACAACACCCCGAGGGCGACTGGAACCACCAGCGCATCTTCAAGTCGGACGGGCCGGGGACGCCGAATGTCCCGGGCAGGAGCTTTGGCGACTTCGTCGTGCTCGATTCGGTTCGCGTGCGCGACGCGGAGTTTACGCTCACCCGCCCATGGTCACCGGACGATTCCCTCACGGGAGCGAGGCGCGACAGCGCCATTCGCGTGAACATCGCGAATCCCGCTCGCGAAATTCGCCGTTCAGCCGAAGGCCTGATTCACACGTATCGCTGGTCGAAGATCTCCGGCTTCCTCCCGCATGTCCGAATGGCCCATCCGGACAGCAACCGGTTCGGCCAACTCTTCGTCGTCGAGGACCTTCGCGTCGAAGAGCTCGAGCCGCCGTTCTCCTTCCGCAACGGCCGCGGGACGGTGCGCAAGATGGGCGACTCGGTGTTTATCGATGTGCCTCACTTCGACCTGCCGGCGTCGACCGGTAGCGCACAGGGCAAGATCTGGTGGGGAAGCGGACTGCCCATGCGTGTCGACGTTCGCGTGAAGGGAGACTCGGTGTCGCTCAGCGACGTGGCGTGGGTATATGAGACCCTGCCCCGGGTGGGCAGCGGACGCACCAATCTCCGAATCACCAACGACCCGGAAAACCTCCACGATTTCCAGTTCGCGCTGACCGACATGGACGTGCGCAGCACGAACTCACGGGTAACGGGCGCGATGACGTTCCTTCCCGGAGGTCCGGTCCTTGTCATCAAGGACGTGAATCTCCGCGGGGCACCGGTGAACTTCGACCTGGTGCGCACGTTCGCCGGCGAACCGCTGCCAGTGGATTGGCAAGGCGACCTGTTCGGCTATGTGCGCGGACCCGGCGGGCCGCTCACGAACTGGGTCATCGAAGAATCGGAGGTGACGTTCCGGGATCAGCATGTGCGCGGCGCGGCCTCCCAGGCGAAGGGTCGTGGTGCGCTCAACATCCTGGATCCCGAGATGACGCAATTCCGCGGTTTCGAGGTGGACGTCGCGTACCTCGACACGAGATCCATCGAGTATCTCTTCCCGTCGTTTCCGCGAATCGGCGGAACCATCCACGGTGTCGCGACGCTGGATTCGCTGTGGCTGGACGTGCGCTTCTCCAAAGCGAACGTCATCCATCGCAACGGTCCTGGCGAGCCAACGCGGGTGACAGGAAGCGGTCGCGTCACCTACGCCGACGACTTCATGAAGTTCGACGTCGCGGTGAACGCGCAGCCGCTGTCGCTCACCATGATGTCGCGCGCGTACCCGCTCGGCTTGAAGGGACTGATGAGTGGACCGATTCAGGCCAGGGGCACGTCCAATGACTTGCAGTTGACCACTCAGCTCGAAGGTCTCGCCGGGCGAATAAGCTACAGCGGCCGGGTCGACGCCTATCCGTTGAGCATCGCGGCACGCGGCGGCGGGCGCGTGGACGCCCTCGACCTGGCGCAATTGGTCGACAAACCACAGACACCGCAGGGTTGGGTGACCGGCGTCTACCAGCTCGATGTCCGAGGGGACACCAACGACCTCGGCACGCTGCGGGGCAACGCCTCCATGTTTGTCGATCGCGCCGAATTGGACGGCATTCGCGTCTTCCCTTCGCGCCTGCGCGCTCGATTCGCGGATGGCCGGATGTATGTGGACACGCTGCGCGTGGAGAGCGTGGCCGCGACGATCACCGCGACCGGCGCGCTGGGCCTCACGAGTCGCCGCTCCGATTCACTGCAATACCAGATCACGGTGGATTCGCTCGGCGGACTGCGGCGGTACGTGAGTCAGCTCACCTCGGCGTGGGCCCAACCGGCGGGAGCGTCGGCGGACTCGCTCTCTGGTACCGTGATCTTGATGGGATCGGCGCGTGGTTCGTTGGAAGCACTCGACGTGTCGGGGCAGGTCACGGGGAGCAACGTGTTCGTGCGGAGAGAAGCGGGACGCGAGATCGCGGGATCGTTCTCTCTGTCCAACATCCTGGCGGGACCAACAGGCACCGCGTCGCTCCGATTCACCGCACTCGACATTGGCGGGATCGTCCTCGATACGTTGGGCGCCTCCGTCCGATTCGACACGGCGAAGACCGGCGCCTTCACGCTTGGCGCGGAGGCCAAGAACGGCGTGACGTTGACCGCGCGCGGCGATCTCGTGCTTGCCCGGCCAAACGCCAGCGTCATCCTGCGCGACATTGCGCTCGTGACGGACAGCAGCCACTGGTCGCTTCTCGGTCCCGCGAGCATCACGCAGGAAGGGCGCGGCTTCGCGATCGATTCGCTCGTCCTCGCGAATGGCCGGGGAGGCCGGGTTGCGCTCGCCGGATTCGCTCCGGACACTGGCCGCGCGCGAATTCAGTTTCGCGCGGATAGCGTGTCGCTGCGTGACGTCGGACGCATCGCGCAGCTTCCCGATTCGCTCTTCGGGTGGGCGCAGGCCACTGCGACCGGTGCCGGAACGAGCACCGCCCCGGTGATGAGCATGCGCGCCACGCTGAAGGACGTCAGGTATGGGGGTCTCCGTCTCGAGCGCGTGAACGCCAGCGCCGAATACATCGACAGGCGCGCTCAGGTCGCTCTGGATTACACGCGCGGCGGAAAGTCGGCGCTGATCGCGCGCGGGTCACTGCCTCTCGAGCTGAAGTACTTCGGCGCGCGTCTGCTCGACGACACCCTGCGCGGCACGATACGAACGGACAGCGCGAACTTGGACATCATCGAAGCGTTCGTCCCGCAGCTACGAGACGCGACCGGACGCCTGGTCGCCAACATCGACATCGGGGGGACCTGGAATCATCCGGACCTCACCGGCGAGCTTCGCGTCGAGGACGGCGAGGTCTATGTCGACCCCATGGGCATACGGATGAAGGGGGTGAACGTCGACGTCGCGATGTTCGGCCACCGCGACAGTTTGGCGATCCGCCGTCTCGTCGGGTGGAGTGGCGCCACCGCCGGGGATTCCCTGTCGCTGCGTGGCTACGTGTCCTACCGCGATCTGAGCAACCCGTACCTCAACCTTCGGCTGGACGCACGGTCGTTTCACGCTTTGAACAAGCGGACGCTTGGGCGCCTTTGGGTCAGCACGGAGCCCGCGGGAATGCGACTGCGGGGCCAGCTCAGAGGCGCGACTCTCAGCGGCGGACTGGTCGTGGACCGCGGTGACATCTACCTGCCCGACCCGGAGCTCTCGCGCAAGAGACTCGTGGATCTCTCGTCTCAATTTTCCGACTCAACCGTATTGGCCGGGGTGGATCTTCCCGAGCCCCCATCGAGGATCATCGAGTCACTGTTGCTCGACGGCGTGCGAGTCGCGCTGGGAGACGAAGTCTGGCTGCGCTCCAACGAGGCGAACATCAAGCTCGGCGGCTCGCTCAACGTGCAGCGAAGCACCGATCCGCGCGCGGACAGCGACTCCTTGACCTATCGGCTCGCGCTCGAGGGCGTGCTGCGTGCCGAACGCGGTACGTACACGCTCAACCTCCTGTACACGATCCGGCGGGAGTTCCAGGTGGAGGGCGGAACGATCACGTTCTTCGGGTCGTCGGAACTGGCGCCGGAGCTGAACATCAGCGCGCTGCATCTGGTGAAGCGCGCGAATCAGCCGGATCTGAAAATTCGCGTTCGACTCACCGGACCCCTGTACCCCAGGTCGATCGTGAGCCTCGAGAGTGGCGAGAGCTACGCGATTTCGCAGTCGGATCTCGTGAGCTTCCTGGTGTTCGGCGTCCCGAGCTTCGCGCTTGGCGATCAGGAAACACGAACGATGGAGCTGGCGCTTCAGACGCTGATCCCGAGCGGCCAGGCGCTCCTTCCGGGTCTCGTGGGCCGATGGATCGGGCCGGTCGCTGACTATCTTCAGCTCCGCCCGGGTACGTTGGACGCGCGGCAATTCTTTGAGCCGGATGGCAACGGGACCGACGCCTTCCGATCGTTCCTCTTTACGTCGCGCGTCGGCACCGAAGTCCAGTTGAAGGGAAACTGGTTCGTCAACGTGACCGCGGGGCTTTGCCAGCTCGATCCCACTCCTGAAAACTCCACCAACTCCGGTTTGCTCGACGCATACAGCGTGAGCGGAAAACTCGAGTATCGCTTCTCGTCGTCGGCTTCGCTCAAGGTGGGCCGCGAGCCATCGGCGGCGGTGCTGAATTGCAACAAGACTCCCCAAGGGCGCGCGTTCGTGCCCACGCCCTCACAATGGGGCTTCTCGCTCTTCAAGAGCTGGCGGTTCTAGATTTCCCTGCTCCCTTTTCTTTCGGATACATGGCTCAGCTGCAAGAACGCGACGCGATGATCTGTCGGGCGTGCGGCAATGAGGAGCGCGCGTCCGAGGGCTATCCCTGCGTCAATTGCGGAACCTTTATCTGCATCATGTGCAGCCTCCGCGGCGTGATTCGTTGCCGCGCCTGTCAGGAAAAGGCCAACGAGTCCGTGACGCACGATCGGTGACTCGTGCTGACACTGGACTCGTGACATGTGATGGCTCATGTCCAACGACGCTCGAAACACGATGACGGATTTCTCGGCGGTGGGCTTGGCCGTCGGTCACGCCACCGACGCCCGCGGCGGCACGGGATGCACTGTTCTCCGCGGCGTCGATGGCGCGCTGCGCGGGGCCGCGTGCGTGTTCGGGCGCGCGACGGGGACGCGCGAGCTCGACGCGCTCTCCCCGACGCATCAGGCGGGTCGCGTGGACGCGGTCCTTCTGACCGGCGGCTCCGCGTATGGCCTCGACGCGGCCGCGGGCGTCATGCGCTGGATGGAAGAGAGGCGGCGGGGCTTTGACGTCGGCGTCGGAGTCGTCCCCATCGTGCCCGCCGCCGTGATCTTCGATCTCGCGCCCCTTGGCGACTTCCGTGCGCGGCCCACCGCCGACATGGCCTATGCGGCGTGCGAGTCGGCGCGCCTGACGGACATCGCGGAGGGTTCCGTGGGAGTTGGCACCGGCGCCACCGTCGGCAAAGGTGCGGGACGCGAGACCGCGATGAAGGGCGGGTTTGGCTGCGCGGTCCGCAGCGCGGGCGACGCGTTCGTCTGCGCGGCGGCGGTCGTGAACTCGCTCGGGGACGTCCGTTCGGCCGACGGCCGGATCATCGCCGGCGCGCGCGACACAGACGGCGCGTTTCTGGACAGCGCCAAGCTGCTCGCGAAGTACGGCTCGTCCAGGTTCGCCGCCGCCGCGGTGACACCGCAGCACACCACGCTGTGCGTCGTGGCCACGAACCTGTCGCTGGAGCGCGGAGAGCTCGCGCAGCTCGCGCGCGCCGCCGGGGCGGCGCTGTTCCGCCGCATCACGCCGGTCGGGACGTCGTTCGACGGGGACGTCGTTTTTGCGCTCTGCCAGCCCGATGGCGCCCGTGGAGCGTTGATGCCGCTCGAGATCACCGCCGTCGCCGCGCTCGAGGAAGCCATCGAGCGTGGCGTGCGCCGCGCGATCGGCAGCGACGGAGTGCCGGGTCTCGCGGACGAAACGAAATGACGGCGGCGCTCACCGCGCCTGGCCGCGCGCTGGTGCGAACGCCGATCGCCCCGATGTACGCAGAGCCCAACGTCGCCAGCGCTCAGCTGTCGCAGCGGTTGGCGGGACACGACGTCGAATTGCTCGAGGCTCAGGACGACTGGTTCCTCGCGTGCGGCACTGACAAGTACGAGGGCTGGATCCACCGCGGCTTCCTCTCGCCGCAGCCGCCGCCGACCGCTCGCGGCAGCGCCCAGGTCGTGCGCATTTCCCTCGGGTGCGTCACCCGACATCCGGATGGCGGAAGTCGCGCGCTCCCTCTGGGCGCCCGGCTGTCGCCGGTGGAAGTCGTGAAAAGCGGGGAGATCATCAACCAAACCGAGGTCCAGTCACGCTTTCCGCGGACGGCCAACGCGATCACGCGATCGGCGCGGGAATTGTTCGAGGGCGCTTCCTACTTATGGGGCGGCATCACGCCGTGGGGAGCGGATTGCTCCGGTTTCGTGCAGACGATCTACGGTCTCCACGGGGTCCCGCTGGCCCGCGACGCATGGCAACAGTCGGAGTCAGGTCGCGCGGCGGGCACCCTCGACGAGCTCGAGCCGGCGGACCTCGCGTTCTTCAGCGATCGTGAAGACCAACGCGTCACGCACGTCGCGATCGCGCTCGGCGGGAAAAAGCTCGTGCACCTGGCGCTGGGGCGAGGAGGGTACGCAACGGAGAAGATGGGCGATACCCGCGATGCGTACGTCGCGAAGCTGAGGGAGCGTTTCTTGAAAGCTCGCCGGGTGCTCTAACTACGGGGAACGGGGAACGGGGAACGGGGAAAGGGGCAACTGCAACGGCGGGAAGGGGAAGGGGAAGGCGAACGGTGAAGTTC
>JBBDXZ010000030.1:0-16120 GCA_040902075.1 Gemmatimonadaceae bacterium | reverse complement strand
CCCTCCCCCTTCCCCTTCCCCTTCCCATTCCCGCCTTAGCAGTTGCCCTGTTCCCTGTTCCCTCTTCCCCATTCCCCGGTTTTAGGAGAACATCGCCCCCGTCGGCCTCACCGCCGGCACCGTTCGTACCTGAACCGGGACCTCGGCGCTCTTCTGCTCATCCAGTGACACGGTCATGTGATATCCACCCGCCGCGTCGATCGGCAGGTCGATCTGCGCGATCAGGGGCAAATCCATTTCAGTCACTCCCGCGGGCGGCTGGCCGACATTGAGCTCACCGGTGCTCGTCCACAGCTCGCTTCCCTTCGGATTGATCCAACGGAGCGTGACCGTGTGGCGGCCCACGTCGGCGGGCGATCCCTTGAGATGCACCACGAGATGCGCGCGGGGGTGAACGGCCGGCAGCGTCCCGACCTGCAGCGCGTCGAACACGCCGAGGACGTTGAGCTTTCCCTCCTGCGAAAGATTCGCGGCGTCGGCGAAAAGCGCGAAAGACACTTGCATGAGCCGCAACATAGACGGCCCCTTTGGACGCGTCTACTTTTCGATGCATGACGTTCGACGCATGACGACCCCGACATCACATGCCGATGATGCGGTGACGCCCGGTCCGCGCTCGATGGCAGCGCGGCCGGGCGTCTGGTTAGCGGAAGTTGGGTTGCTGCTGATGGCGCTCATCTGGGGCGTCAACTTCAGCGTCATCAAATACGGCACCACGATCATGCCCCCGCTCGGATACAACGCCGTGCGGACCATTCTGGCGGCATTTTCGCTCATTCTCATCGCGCTGATCTGGGGTGGCGCCGCACCGCGTGGCAAAGATCTCGTGGCGCTGCTCGCGCTCGGCGCGCTCGGAAACGGCGTCTATCAGACGCTGTTCATTGAAGGGATTGCGCGCACGCGCGCCGGCGAGGCGGCACTCGTCGTCGGCGCCTCTCCCGCGCTGATGGCGCTCTTCGCCCGCATGCGGGGCATCGAGCGAGTGGACGGTCGCCGAGCGATCGGCATCACGCTGTCTATTTTTGGGGTCGCCCTCGTCGTGCTCGGCCGCGCCACAAGCGGCAGTGGCGCGAACGGCGGATCACTGTTCGGCGACCTGCTGGTGCTGTGCGGCGCGGTCTGTTGGGCGATCTACACGGTCCTGCTCATACCGTACACGAAACGGGTGAGCGGTTTTTGGGTGATCGCGCTCAATCTGATCGGTGGCGCGGCGGTCCTCGCGGTTGTTGGAGCGCCCGGCATTCTGTCGGTGAACTGGTTGCGACTGCCCGGCGTCGCCTGGGCGGCGATTCTCTACAGTGGACTGGGCGGACTCGTCATCGCCTATATGTTCTGGCTCTACGGCATTCGGAAACTCGGCCCAACCCGAACGGCGCTCTATGGAAACCTGCAACCCCTGATCGCTCTGGTGGTCGCCTGGCTGACGCTTGGCGAAATCCCGACCGCCTGGCAGGCAATCGGCGCCGGAACCATCGTTGGAGGCGTCCTCCTGACGAGGGTTCCCGCCTCGGAAGCAACGTGAAGCTGGTTCTCTTCGACATCGACGGGACGCTGCTGCTGTCCGATGGCGCGGGGCGGCGCGCCATTCATCGCGCGCTTCGCGAGGTGTTCGGCGGCACAGGGCCCGCCGACTACCATTTCGACGGCAAGACCGACCCACAGATCGTGCGGGAGCTGATGCGGTTCGCGGGTCACGGCGATGAACGCATCGATGCCGACATGACCCGGCTGTTGGCCAGATACGTCGACTGCCTGCACGAAGAGCTGGCCGCGCCCGGACATCGACCGTATACCCTGCCGGGCGTTCCGCGACTGCTCGATGCGCTGGAGCGTGAGTCCAACGTCATCCTGGGCCTACTCACCGGAAACCTCGAGGTCGGCGCGAAAGCCAAGCTCGAAGCCGTCGGGTTGGACCCGCGCCGGTTTCGTGTCGGGGCCTACGGTTCAGACCACGAGCAGCGACACGAGCTTCCCGCGATCGCGCGCGATCGTACGAAACGCCAGCTTGGCATCGACGTCGCGGGCGCGTCAATCCTCGTCATCGGCGACACACCCGCCGACCTCACGTGCGGCCAGTCGCTCGGCGCGGGCGCGATCGGCGTCGCGACGGGGCGCTTCTCGACCGACGAGCTGGCGCGTCACGGCCCGCTGGCGGTTTTCGCCGACCTGTCCGACACTGACGCCGTGACAGGCGTGATTCTGCGAGAGTGACGGTGGACGCAAGGCGCGCTCCCGATCCCAGCCAGGTTGAGTACGGAGAGCTTCCCGAGCTCACCCGCGCGCTACGCGCGCTCGGTTCGTCGCGGCGGAGCGCGGGAGGCGGATCGCAGCAATGGCAGTTTTTCTATCCGTTGCTCGAGGCCCGCCGGCGTGCGGCTGACGCGCGCACCGCACAGGCGCGCATTCGGGCCTTCGACGCCGGCGAGCTGCGCCGCGCGCTCGAGCGCGCGATCGATCGGCTCATCGCCGAATGGCCGGACAAGCGCGACTCCGCGAGACGTGCGTTGCGCGCCGAGTTGGTCGAGCGCGTGAGCGTTTACTCGCGCGCGCTGACGGTTCTGTCGGAGCGCTCGGTGGACGCGCTGGCCGCTGACGAATCCAATGGTCTCGGTGCGTGGCGAGCATGGACCTCCCAGCTGGCCGCGACTTTCGATGCCGCCGACCGGAGCTGGATTGCGCTGCGGTCCGTCATTGACGCGCTTCAGTCGAGGAAGGGGCCCGGGCTGTCTAGCCCGCGTTAATCCCGATACATTCACTCGGCTATGCGAATCGGTCTGATTGCCGCGGTTCTGACTGCCGGCATGGTGGGGGCGATGCCGCTCGCCGCACAGGAACATCCGGTGCGGCGCGTGGCCGACATCGTCAACGTGGCCGTCGAGGAGTACAGCCGCGGGGTGGACGACCGCGGCCGGCTGATCTCCGACATCGAATACCAGGAAGCCGCCGACTTTCTCGCCGAGGCCAGGGCGCAGGCCGCGCGACTGTCCGGGCCGCGCGCCGCAACCGCGCGCGCGATTCTCGACTCGATCGTGGCCGCGGTCGCCAACCGGCAGCCTCCGGCGGGCGTCAAGGCGATGGAGCAGCGCTTCGCGGCGGCACTCGGTAGCGAGGCGGCGCTCCAACTGCCCAAGCGTACGATCGATCTTACCGAAGGCCGACAACTGTACGAAAAGAATTGCGCCTCGTGTCACGGGATCGCGGGATTGGGCGACGGCGTCGCCGGGCGTGCGATGAATCCCAAACCACCCGCCGTCGGTGACGCCACCGCGATGCGCGACGTGTCACCGGCGACGATGTTCCGCATCCTCTCCGTCGGTATCGGCGGCACTCCGATGCCCGCCTACGCCGGCGACCTGACGCCCGAACAGCGCTGGAACATCGTGTCGTACTTGATGTCGCTGCGGGCGACGCCACAGCAAGTGGCGGAAGGCGAAGGGATCTACGCCCAGCGCTGCATGCAATGTCACGGCGCGCTCGGCGCGGGCGATGGTGCATTTGCGCGCGCCCTGTCACGGCTGCCTGGCGAGATCGGCTCCTTCGCGTGGCAAGCCGCGCACAACGACGACCAACTGTCGGACGTGGTTCGACAGGGCATTCCCGGAACCGCGATGCCGCCGGGCACCGAGCTCACGCCAAAGCAGGTGGGAAATGTCGTCGCCTATCTGCGGACGATGCCGCTCAAGACGCAGCCGAATGGCGCGGCCGCGGCTGGGGAGCGCGGCACCGACGCCGCGGCGGCATCGCGCGACGTGCTCTCGCTTCTCGAGCAATCGTTGACCGCCGCACGCGCGGGACGGTCGAGCGACGCCTCGGATCAGGCGTTCGATGCCTACATCGCGTTCGAGCCCATGGAAACCCGGGCACGCGCGCGGAGTCCCGGGCTCGTCGCGACCACCGAGAAGCTCTTCGCCGATTTCCGCGGGGCCGTGCGCACCGGCGACCTACGCGCCGCGGAGCGTGCCCGCGATGCGATCGAGGCCACGATGCCAAAAGTCGTCGAGCTCACGCGACCGATGGGGAGCGGTCTGGAGGCATTCTGGCAATCGTTTCTGATCATTTTCCGCGAGGGTCTCGAAGCGATCCTGGTCATCGGCGCGATCGTCGCGTTTCTGCTCAAGACGGGACATAAAGAGCGGCTTCGCTCGATCTGGATCGGTGTCGGAGCGGCGCTCGCCGCCAGTGCCGTCACCGCGGTCGTGCTCCAGACGCTCCTCCGCGCCATGCCCGCGACGCGGGAAGTGATCGAGGGCGTGACCTTGCTCGTCGCGGTCGCCGTTCTCTTTTCGGTGAGCTATTGGCTCATCTCGAAAGTCGAGGCGGCAAAGTGGCAGCAATTCATTCGAGAGAAGGTCACGGATGCGCTGCAGCATGGGGGTGGACGCGCGCTCGCGTTCGTCGCGTTCCTCGCCGTCTATCGGGAGGGCGCCGAGACCGCGCTCTTCTACCAGGCGCTGTTCAACGAAGGAACGCGAGTGATTCTGCCGATCGTCCTCGGCGCGCTCGCCGGCGGCGTCGCGCTCGCGGTGATCTTCACGATGTTCTATCGCTTTGGCGTTCGCGTCCCGCTCCGCCAGTTGTTCGGCGTCACCAGCGTCCTTTTGTACTACATGGCGTTCGTGTTCATGGGGAAGGGAATCCGCGAGCTCCAGGACGGGAACGCGATGTCGCTGACGATCATTCCCGGCGGGCCGCACGTGGATCTGCTGGGTCTCTATCCCACGGTGGAAACGCTGACCGCGCAGCTCGTCCTGCTCGTGCTTTTCCTGATCGCGCTCTTGAAGACCTTCTGGCCAAAGCGATCCGTGGCGTTGCCGACGATGCCGACGGACCCCACGGCGACCGCGCTGGTCGAAGCACAGCTCGCCGAGCTGCAATCCGCCCAGGAAGTCTTGAAGAAGAAGATCGAATCGCTCGAGGCGGCGCTCTCGCGCGAGACGACTAGCTCACGCGCGGACGACTGACGGACGCGGGTTTCGCCGGCCGTACAGAATCACGAAGCCGACCGCCATCACCGCGAGCGCGATCGTCTGTGCCAGCGTCAACCCGAACGCGAGCTGGTCGTCCTTGGCCCGGAAGAACTCGACGATGAAGCGCTCGATTCCGGCGACCACGCAGTAGACGCCGAATAGCCAACCCTCGGCGTGACGGTGCCGCCGCAGTCGCCAGATGATGAAGAACATCGCCGTCGCCATGGCGACTTCGTAGATCTGGGTCGGGTGAACCGCGACGACCGTGTTCGGATCGGTGCCCGGCGGGAATTGCACCCCGAACTCCCGTTGCATGATTCCCGCGGTCGACGGAGGAGCACCTTCGGGGAACTGCACCGCGAGCGGTCCGTCCCAGGGCCGGCCGTAGTCGTCACCGACACCCCAGCATCCCGTGCGCCCAACGGCGTAGCCCGCCGCCAGAGCTGGCGCACCGACTTCCATCGTGCGCCAGAGCGGTACTTTCTTTCTCCAAGCGACGAGGAGCACGCCGATCGCGCCCCCGATCAGTCCACCCCAGAAAACAAATCCGCCGCGCGACCAGAGCGCGTCCCAGTTTCCCAGCACGACGACGAAATAGAGCTTCGCGCCGAGCAGACTGCTGATGACGCAGACGAAGATCATGTCCGCGATGGGCGCGGGATCGTGGCCGCGACGTTCCATCTCCTGCTGCGCGATCATCTGCGCGATGACGAAGCTCATGACCACCGCGATCCCGAATGCGGTGAACTGCAGCTTCCAGATGGAGAACTGGAACGGGTGGTGCACGATCGGCTCCATCGCGGCCAACACGAATGAGGTCACGCGATCAGACCCGGTAGAGACAAGGAGGCATACGCATTGAGGTCGAGCCCGGCGCGATATCCGCGTTCGAAGTGAAACAGCCCCGCGCGCGCGATCATGGCGGCGTTATCCGTGGCCAAGCGGCCGCTCGGAGCATAAACGTCGGCGCCGAGCGTCGCCATGCGCTTTCGCATACTCTCGACGAGCGCCTTGTTTCCCGCGACGCCGCCGCCGAGCACAACTCGCTTACGCTCGAACTCCGCCACCGCTCTGGCCGTTTTTTCGACGAGCGTGTCCACGAGGGAATCCTGGAATGCCAGCGCCATATCGGCAGGAGCCGATTTCCGATTTCCCCCGCCCGCTTCGCGGGCACCCGCCGATTTCCGCACTTCGTTCAGAACAGCCGTCTTCAACCCGCTGAACGAAAGGTCGTAATAGTCCGGATCACCCACACGCTGATCGCGCCGGAGCATCGGACGGGCGAACCGCACGCGGTCACGCGTGCCTTCGCGAGCCAGTTGCTCGAGGTGCGGTCCCCCGGGATACGGCAGGCCAAGCAACTTGGCCACCTTGTCGAAGGCCTCGCCGGCGGCATCGTCGCGGGTGCGTCCCAAGAGTCGGTATCGTCCCCACGCTTCGACATCCAGGATCATCGTGTGCCCCCCCGAGACGAGCAACCCCGTAAAGGGCGGAACGGCATTCGCATGCTCGAGGGATGTCGCGAACAGATGCCCCTCCATGTGATGCACGCCGACGACCGGACGCTCGAGCGCCGCCGCGAGCGACTTGCCAAAGCTCACGCCGACGAGCAGCGCGCCAACGAGCCCTGGGCCGATGGTCGCCGCCACGACGTCTACGGAGCTCAGCTCCGCGTCGGCTTCGCTCAGCGCGCGCCTGAGCACGGGTTCGATCGCGGTGAGATGTGCCCGCGACGCCAGCTCGGGTACCACACCACCGAACACGCGATGGACGTCCTGCGACAGAATGACCAGCGATCGCAACGTGACATCGTCGCCGCGACCATCGAGAACGGCGATCGACGTTTCGTCGCACGACGTCTCGATGCCGAGAACGCGCGTCACCGGCCGGCGCGCCGCAGGAACGCCTTCACCTGAAGTGGCCGGACGCTGACGCCGAGCCCGGCGGTGTCGAGATCGACCAGGTGCGGCAGGGTGTCGACGGCCAGGCTGTCGGCCGCCGTCGCGATGTATCTCAACCGCGCGACCGTTTGTCTGGGCCCGAGAACCGTCACGCTGTCCGGTTCGAGTCGAACGACGATCGAGGCGGCGGTCGCGCCCGCGAGCGCGAGAACGGTGATCGCGGAGCGTACGGGAATGCGCCGGCTGGTCGTCGGCTCGAATCGCAGGGTGAGTGAGTTGGGATGCACTTCGCGAACGACGACTTGCACGCCTTGGGGCACCTCGACGTCGCTCGTGCGCAGCGGAATGACCAGCGTGTCTGGGACGTCGCTGGCGATCGGCCGGCGGATCATGAGCGGCGTGGTCCCCAGCTTGAGAATCTCGTTCGGGCGCCCAATCACGTGAGCCGTGATGTGCGGCGGCGGATCACGTAAGGCGAGCGCGCTGTCGAGCTGGGGCGCGAATCGGACGGTGGCGACGTCCTCCCGTGGCTCGCGCGCTCCGACGATGAACCAGAGAACGAGCGCCAGCAAAACCGCCGACACTTTGAGCGCTGTTCGCTCGGTGAACGCGGCGGCGGCCTGGCGTCGCCAGTCAACCGGGTGGCTCAGCCTGACGTTCACTGGCGCAGCAAGTCGCGCACGAGCGCGAGGTTCGATGCCGACGCCCAGTTCGCGGGGCCGATCCATTTTTTCCGGATCGTGCCGTCACGGGCGATGACGAACGTCTCGGGATATCCGGTCACCTGGTAGGCGCGGTCGATTGCCCTCGTCGAGTCGAGCAGGATGTCGAACGTCACGCCCAGTCCGCGAGCGAAGTTGCGAACGGAGTCGGCACCCACGACCTCGTCGATGCTCACCGCGACCACCTTCAGATTCGTATCCGCGATCTCTCGATGCAGCCGCTCGAAGCTCGGCATTTCGACGATACAGGGTGTGCACCACGTCGCCCAGATATTGAGCACCACGACCTTCCCCCGATAGTCGTCGAGCGAGCGCACCCGATTGCTCCCGTCGACGGTGCGCGCCTGAAAGCCCGGGGCGCTCGACCCGACGCTGATCGGAAACAGCTCCTCGCGCATCACGTATGCTCCGAAACCGACCATGGCGAACAAAGCGAGGAGAATCCCCAGCACCGTGAGCCACTGCTGTCTGAGCGTCATACTAGACCCTCGTCGCGCAAGCTGTCCGCAGGGCGGCAATCTCCTGCCGCGGATCGCGCGCCGAGAAGATCGAGTGGCCGGCGACGAAGGTGTCCGCGCCCGCCTGGTGGACTCGCGCAATCGTCTCGCGGTTGATGCCACCGTCGACCTCCAGGGCCGCCGCGGCGCCGGCCGCGTCGAGCAGCGCGCGCGCCCGCGCCACTTTCTCGATGGAGTATGGAATGAACCGCTGGCCGCCGAAGCCCGGATTCACGGTCATGATGAGCAGGAGGTCCAGCTCGAGAACGATCTCCGTGATGGATTCGAGCGGTGTGGCGGGATTCAGCGCGACTCCCGCGACGCATCCGAGCTCGCGAATGCGCTGCAGCTGGCGGTGAAGATGTGGCGCGGCTTCCACGTGAATCGTGAGGCCCGTCGCGCCGGCCGCGACGAATTCGTCGAAGTACGTCTCCGGCTTCACCACCATCAAGTGCACGTCGAGCGGAAGCGTGGTCAGCTTGCGGACGGTTTCGATCACCTTCGTCCCGAAGGTGAGGTTCGGGACGAAGCGGCCATCCATCACGTCCACGTGCAGCCAGTCCGCCCCGCCCGCTTCGCACATGGCAACGTCGTCGGCCAAATGCGCGAAATCGGCGCTCAACAGGGACGGCGCGATTCGCACCTTCTTCGCCGCGGCGCTCCGGGGAGAGGGCGTCACGGCGTTCGTCCTCCCCCACCCACGGTGATGTTGACGCGCGATCCGGCTGCCGCCTGGCTGCCGGCGGGTGGTGACTGAGACGCCACGACCGCGGCGGCGTCCGCGACCGCGTTTCCGCCGGTTGCGTATTGGATGTCGCCGACCGACAGTCCGACCTGCCGGAGCAACTGCGTCGCATCCGACAGGGGCCGGCCGACGACGTCGGGTACGATGATCGTCGTCGGACCGGCGCTGATCACGAGCGAGACCGGACTCGGCGTGGGCGCTTGTGTCCCCGGTCGGGGACGCGAATCGATGACCGCGCCGCGTGGCTCGTTGCTCGGCCGCTCGCTCACTTCACCGGCGTCGAATCCCGCGGTCTCGAGCGCGTTCAGGGCGAGCTCGCGGCTCATGCCGATGACTCCCGGAATCGTTCCGAACTTCTGACCCGCGCTCACGACCAGCGAAACGCGAATCCCGGGCGCCTCACGGCTCTCTGGCGGCGGCTGCTGGTCGAGAACCGTTCCCTTCGGCGCCGCGTTGTGAAAGCGCGCTTCGCCGCGTTCAGCTTTCAATCCCTTCTGTTCCAACTGCCGAACCGCGTCGCCGTACGTCAACCCGATCACGTTCGGCACCCGGACATCCTGGGGAATCACGCCGGCCGGGAAGACGACAAATGCCACGATCAGGTACGCCAACAAAAAGCCGCCCACGAGGGCGACGACGTACGGAAGCAACCGGCGCAGACGGCCGCGCCACGTCACGCCACCCTCCGGAGCCTGGCGGCGAACGCGCCGTCGGTTCCATGCCGTTGCGGCAACACCCGCAACCGACCGGCGTCGAGCACGGAGCTCGGCACCGCGCCCTCGACCGGCGGGTCCAACCTCCAGTTTTTGTGCTCGGTCAGGAATCGCTCGATTTGCGTGTCGTTCTCTTCCGTCTCGAGCGAGCAGGTGCTGTACACGAGCAATCCGCCGAGCGATACGATCGTGGACGCGGCGCGCAGGATCTCGCGTTGCAGCGATGCCATGACCGCGAGGTCCGATGTCTTGATCCGCCACCGCGCGTCGGGGTGTCGCCGGAACGTCCCGGTGCCCGTGCACGGCGCGTCGATCAGCACGACGTCCGCGGAGCGCATGGCGGGACGACGCGCGTCCGCGACGTACGGAAAGACCGTGGACAGCTCCATCCGCTGCTTGTTCTCGAGGACGCGCCGCAATCGCGCGAACGAGAGGTCGCTCGCGAACACCGCTCCCGCTCGTCGTGACAGCTCGATCGTCTTCCCCCCGGGAGCGGCGCAGATATCGGCGACGGCGGCGCCCTCGGGGATCGCCGCGTACTTGGTCACCAGCGTCGAGGCCGGGTCCTGGAGATGGAACAGGCCCTGCCGGAACGCGCCGAGCTCGGTGAGCGCCGAGATCGGGCTCGCCAGGAGAATGCTGTCGGTGACGAGCGGCGCGTCTCCTACCGTGATCCCCGCTCCCTCGAGCATCGCTTCCACCTGCTCGCGTACCGCGTGCACCGGACGCGCCACGAGCGGCGGCTCGGTGTTGTTTGCTTGCAGAAGCCGACGCGTCTCCTCTTCGCCCCACCGCGCGATCCATCGCGCGACGAGCCACCGGGGATGCGATTCGACCAACGCGAGCGCGTCGATCGGATCGGCCGGCATGTCCACGTGGAGCGCGTTGCCGGCCGCTCCCCCGCCCTCCCGATCGAGCCGGCGCAGCACGGCGTTCGCGAGCCGGCTCGGCCCGACGCCGTGACGCCGCTTGGCCAGCTCCACCGTCTGCGCGATCGCCGCGTACGCGGGAACGCTGCGCATGTAGAGCAGCTGATACGCGCCAAGACGCAAGAGGTCGTGCACGTCGGGATCGAGACGCGACAGTCCGCCGCGTACGCGCGCTTCGAGCAGCTCGTCGAGCCACGAGCGGCGTCGCAGCATGCCATAGACGAGCTCGCGCGTGAAACGCCGGTCGCGCGGATCGAGTCGCGTCGTCTGCCGGTCGAAGGAGCCATCGAGCAGCTCACCGCGCCGCAAATCCGAGCAAATCTCCGCGGCGACGTGACGTGCCTCGGTGACCCCGCCTCCGGTGACGCGAGTCGCGGTTCGCGCGCCTCCCTCTTCACTCATCGTGAAAAGATAGTGCGTTCAGCTACACAAACCGTTGTCCCGCGGCGATTCCGCGGCCGCGCAACCATTCTTCCGCGGTCATCCGCTTTTTGCCCGCGGGCTGTACCTGGAGCAGTCGGACGGCGCCGTCCTGGCACGCCACGACCAGTCCATCGCGGTCGACACCGATGACCTCGCCGGGCCTCGCCGATGCCGGCGACGAAGCGATTCGCGCGCCGAACAGCTTGACGACCTGTCCGTCGAGCGTGGTGAAGGCGCCCGGCTTGGGATCATAGGCGCGCAGGATGCGGGACACGGTCCGGGCGTCCCGTGTCCAGTCAACGCGCGTCAGCTCGCGGTCGATCTTGGGAGCGTACGTCGCCTGCGCTTCGGCTTGCGGGACTTCGTTCGCCTTTCCGAGCTCGAGCAACGCCAGCGATTCGATGAGCGCGGCGGCTCCGATCTCCGACAGTCGCAGCGCCAGCTCGCCGTACGTCTCATCGTCGGTGACGGTCGTGCCGAGCTGTAGGATGACCGGGCCGGCGTCGAGCCGCTCCACCATCCGCATGATCGACACGCCCGTCCACTCGGACCCTTCTCGGATCGCCGCCTGGATGGGAGCAGCGCCGCGGAACTCGGGCAGCAGCGACGCGTGAATGTTGAGCGTCCCGCGTGGCGGCAGGTCGATCACCTCGCGCGGCAGTATGTGTCCGTACGCTACGACGACGGAAACGTCCGGCTTCAGGTCCCGCAGCCGGGCCACGAACTCCGCGCCGCGGGGCTTCGCCGGCTGCAGCACGGGAACGCCTTCCTCGAGCGCGACCTGCTTGACCGGGGACGCTTGCAGCGTCGACCGGCTTCGTCCGACGGGCTTGTCGGGTTGCGTGACGGCGCCGACGACGTCGAATCCCTCTCCCAGCAGCGCACGCAACGCCGGCGTCGCGAACCCGGGCGTGCCCCAAAAGAGCACACGCACCTACAGCTCCTCGTCATGGTGGTGTTCCGCCATCTCTTCGGCGGTCAACCGTCGGATGTAATTCGGATAGCGGTCCTTCGACTTGGCCCACTTCGCGAGCGCCGCACGTCGTTTGAGGACGCTCAGGTAGTCGATGAACAGCTTTCCATGGAGATGATCGATCTCGTGCTGAAGACACCGCGCGAGCAGCTCCGTGCCCTGGACTTCGAACGGGTTACCGTCGCGATCGAGCGCCCGAACGACGGCGGCGCCCGGGCGCTCGACGTCGCCGAATACGTCCGGAATCGAGAGACATCCCTCCTCGCGCTTTTCGAGTTTCGCATCGAGCGACACGACTTCCGGATTCACCAGCACGATTGGCCGCGACCCGCCTTCCACATCCACGACGGCGACGCGCTCGCTGCGGCCCACTTGCGGCGCCGCGAGCCCGATCCCTTTCGCCGCGTGCATCGTCTCGAACATGTCGTCGATGAGCCGGCGGAGGTCGTCCGTGACCACGGCTACCGGCTTCGTGTCCTGACGAAGGATCGGGTCGCCGAGCACGCGGAGGTCGAGAATGCTCAAAAAGCTCACCCCATGTCGGATGCGTGATCCCGCTTCTGTTTCGGCGCCTCGGAGGTTCCCGTCGACGAGATCACCTTGGCGATGCGCCCGCGCTCGTTGATGAAGCGCGACTCGCCGGATTTGATCGTGACCTCGTCGTCCATCGTCGGCTTGGGCGCGCCTTCCACCATCCCTTCCTTGATGTGAACGACTTCGCCGATGATTCCGCCGCCGGTCACGACGCGGTCGCCCCGTCTCAATTGCCGCAGCGCCTCCTCGTGCCGCTTTCGCTGCTTTTGCTGCGGCCGGATGATGAGGAAATAAAAGATGAGAAAGATGAGCCCGAACTGGAACAGCAAAGGCGTCAGCGAGCCGCCGCCACCAGCGGGCGGCGCGCCCTGCAGGAGCGCGAGAAGCGCAGGCGTCGCGGAAATTCCGAGTGTCATTCGACGGGGTCCGTGCGAGAGTGATATCGATCCAGCCAGCGCCGGCTCCACGCGTCGAAATCCCGATTCGCGATCGCGTCGTGCGCGGCACGCATCAGCGCCACGAGAAAATGTACATTGTGCAGCGACAGTAGACGCAGCCCGAGCATCTCGTCGGCGACGAAGAGGTGACGCAGGTACGCGCGCGAGAACCGCCGGCAGGCGGAACAGTCGCACTGCTCGTCCAGTGGTCGCGGGTCGGTTCGGAACTCGGTGCGTTTGATGTTGAGGCGGCCGTCGCTCGTGAAGGCCGCGCCATTGCGTCCCATGCGGGTGGGCGCCACGCAGTCGAACAGGTCGATGCCGCGTCGCACGCCCTCCACGAGATCTTCCGGAAAGCCGACACCCATCAGATAGCGCGGACGATCGCGCGGCAGAGCGTCGTTGAGCAAATCGAGTATTCGGTGCTGGTCGGCCTTGGCCTCCCCGACGGAAAGTCCCCCGATGCCGTACCCCGGCCAGTCGTGCATACCCGCGACGTTGGCGGCCGCCTCGCGACGGAGATCCTCGTGAATTCCCCCCTGCAGAACCGGGAACAACGCCTGAGGCCGGCCGTGCGGAGGCGCGATCGCCTGAAACGCGGACAAGCAGCGCCCGAGCCAGCGGAAGCTCCGCTCGCTGGCATCGCGCGCCGCGGCCGCAGCGCTCTGTCCCGGGATGACGTGATCGAACTGCATGACGACGTCGGCACCCAGGTTCCGCTCGATCAGCATCACGAGCTCGGGGGTAAAGCGCCGCGTCGAGCCGTCCAGGTGACTCCTGAACTCGACACCATCCTCATCCACGGTGCGCAGCGTCGCGAGGGAAAAGACCTGAAATCCCCCGGAGTCGGTGAGAATTGGCCCGCCCCACCCCATGAACCGATGCAGGCCACCCATCGCTCGCACCACCTCGTCTCCGGGCCGAAGGTGCAGATGATACGCGTTCGCCAGGATCATCTGCGCGCCCGCGGCCCGCAAATCCTCCGGATCCAACGTCTTGACGGTCGCGAGGGTGCCTACTGCCATGAAGGCCGGCGTTTCGACGGGCCCGTGAGGAGTCAGAAAGACGCCGCGGCGCGCGGCGCCATCGGTGGACTCAACGGAGAAGGAAAAGCCGTCCGTCAAAGAATCACCATCGCGTCCCCATACGAAAAAAATCGGTACCCACGCGAGACCGCCTCGCGGTACGCCCGCATCGTCAGGTCATAGCCGGCGAAGGCCGCGACCAGCATGAGCAGCGTCGACCGCGGCAGGTGGAAGTTGGTGAGCATGCGATCGACCGCGCGAAACCGGTACGGGGGCCTGATGAACAGGCGCGTGTCGGCGGCGCTCGCGGTGGCCCGAACGACACCGGTGTCGTCAGACGCGCTCTCCAGCGCTCGAACGCTCGTCGTGCCGACGGCCCAGACCTGTTTTCCGGATTTCTTCGCGTCGGCCACCGCGGCCGCCGTCGTTGGAGGAACGAAGTACGACTCCTCGTGCATCACATGGCTCGCGGGGTCGTCCACCTCGACGGGCTTGAACGTACCGGCGCCGACATGCAGGACGACATCCGCTCGCCGCACCCCGCGCCGGCACAGCCTGTCGAGCAACTCCTCCGAGAAGTGCAGTCCCGCCGTGGGCGCGGCGACCGAACCGCCTTCGCGCGCGTACACCGTCTGGTATCTGCTCGCGTCCGCCGGCGTGTCAGCGCGCGTGATGTATGGTGGAAGCGGCACGTGGCCGTGCCGTTCAATGGCGTCGAGCTGCGAAAGTGGAGTGATCAATCGCACGAGTCTCGTTCGCCGGTCCGTGAGCGTGAGGATGTCGACCGACAAGTCGGACGCGATCTCGACGCGCCTGCCCGGACGCAGCTTGCCGCCAGGGGACACCATCGCCTCCCACGTGTCCCCATCCACCGGTTTGAGCAGCAGGATCTCGGCCGGAGCGCCACTCGCGCGTTTTCCGAGCAGCCGGGCTTTCAGAACTCGCGTCGTGTTCAAGACGAGCAGATCACCAGGCGGGATCAAATCGATGATGTCGCCGAAGCGGCAATGCTCGATGCGCTCGTCCGTTCGATGCACCACCATGAGCCGGCTCGCCGCGCGATCGGGCAGCGGCTCCTGCGCGATCAGCGCCGGAGGCAGCTCGTAGTCGTAGTCGGAAGTTCGTTCGCCGCGCACGCGCCAAAGCTATCCAGAACGCAGAGGCTTCCTAAAAAAGACTCTCCTGCGCTGGGACGATCGGCGGCGGCGTATACCCGAAATGCCGATACGCCAGCGGCGTGGCCACTCTGCCGCGTGCCGTCCGCTGCAAGAACCCATGCTGCACCAGGAACGGCTCGTACACTTCTTCGATCGTGTTCGCGTCTTCGGCCACGGCCACCGCGACCGTGTTCAACCCGACGGGGCCGCCCTCGAACTTCTCGATGATCGTCTTGAGGATCCGCGCATCCATGTCGTCGAGCCCGAACTCATCGACGTCCAGCATCTGCAACCCCTCGTGCGCGACATCGTGCGAGATGAACCCGTTCGCGCGCACCTGCGCGTAGTCGCGAATCCGCCGCAAGAGACGGTTCGCCACCCGGGGCGTGCCCCGCGAGCGTTTCGCGATCTCCGTGGCGCCGCCGTCGTCGACGCCGACCTTCATGACCTCGGCGGAGCGTCGCACGATCAACTCGAGATCTTCGGCAGGGTAATAGTTCAGCCGCTCGACGATTCCAAAGCGCGCGCGCATCGGTGGCGTCAGCATTCCGAAGCGCGTCGTCGCGCCGATGAGCGTAAACCGCTCGATGGGCATCGTGATCGTCTGTGCTTTCGGTCCTTCGGACAGCCGAATGTCGATTTTGAAATCCTCCATCGCCGGATACAGGAACTCTTCGATGATCGGTCGAAGCCGATGGATTTCGTCGATGAAGAGGATGTCGCCAGACCGCAGGTTCGTGAGTGTGCCGACGAGGTCCCCAGGCTTTTCCAGCGCGGGGCCCGACGTCGTGCGGATGTTCACGCCCAGCTCGCGCGCGATGAGCTCCGCCAGGGTGGTTTTGCCGAGTCCTGGAGGCCCGAAAAACAGTGAGTGGTCGAGGGGCTCGCGCCGTGCGAGCGCCGCGTCGATCCAGACACGCAGACTGTCCTTCACCTTTTGCTGACCGATGAACTCCGACAGCCGCTGCGGTCGAAGCGAGAGCTCGATGACGGACTCGTCGGCGAGCGCTTCGGGTGTGGTGATTTCCGGACGCGACATGAGCTAGGTGGTAGGTGGTAGGTGGTAGGTGGTAGGTGGTAGGTGGTAGGTGGTAGGT
>JBBDXZ010000029.1:0-7988 GCA_040902075.1 Gemmatimonadaceae bacterium | reverse complement strand
ACGTGGCTGAGCGCGAACAGCACGCCCGACTGCGAGATGTTGACGTGGTTGCGCGGTCCCCACTTGATGCTCGGCAGCGGCGGATTGGGTCGGAACCATTCGCGGCTGGTCGTTTGCGATTGCACGCGAAGATTCGCGTTGTTGTCGGGTCCGTACGTTTGCACCTCGTAGAAGCGCCCGACCGCGTTGTGCGCGTGCGCGGCGAAGAACATGTAGTTGGGCGTCCATCCATCGTAGAACCCGTAGGTCCAGGCGCCCGGCACCCCGCGCTTGGTGAGCTCGCTGACGTCGTTCTTGGCCAGCATCCACCATTCGTCCACCGTGATGGCGTCGATGGCCTCGTTGTACGGACCAGTGCCGGTGGACGCGTAGAGATACGACACCGACTCGTGCAGGTCATGCATGATGGTCGGATGCCACTCGAGGAAGAACTTCGTGACGTTCTTGGACAGCGCGAGAAACTGGCCCATGTGGTCGCGGTTGTTGTCGTGCGCCACGTACTTGCCCCAATACATCAGCGGCAACCGGGCATCGCCCTGCGCGCGCTTTTTGTTGAAGTAATACGTGTCCACTTGCTTCTCGCGGCCATCCACTTCGATGACCGGCGTGATCATGACGATCACGTTGTTGCGGATGTTCTGAATGAAGGGCGTCTCCTGAACCACCAGGCGATACGCCAGCTCCTGCAGGGTTTCAGGCCCTCCCGTCTCCGGCGAGTGCATGCCGCTCGTCAGCCAGTAGATCGGTTTCGTCTGCGGGATCAGCCGGCGCGCTTCGGTCTCGGAGATCTTGCGCGGGTCGGTGAGCTGAGCCAGCTGTCGCTTGTGGCGGTCGAGGTCGCGGATCGTGGCCTCGTCGGCGATGACGAGGACGACCATGTCGCGCCCTTCTTCCGTCTTGCCGATGTTCCACATCGTCGCGCGCTCGGACGCTTTGTCGATCGCCTCGAAGTAGCGATGAATGTCTTTCGCGTACGTCAACTCGCCGGGTGTGCCGACGATTCGGCCGTGGAATTTCAGCGGCGACGGGACCGAGCTGCTTGCCGGCAGGTGGTCGACGAGCTCCGTCGTGATGCGAGCATCCTGGAGATGCTCTTTGATCTTGGCCGTGTACGCCGAATCGATTGGTTGTTGGGCGGCGGCCGGCGCGCTGAGAATCGCGACGAGCGCGAGCGCGCGGCGGGTCTGACGCAACATCCTGCCTCCTAAGCGGTGAGAATCGAGGGGAGAGTGCTAGAGATACGTTCGCGGGCCGCGGACCGTTAGGTCTACTAGGTCTACTTGCCGAACCACATGCGCACGGCCACGAGCAGCAGAAAAACGGCGAAGCTGCGTTTCAGGAGCAGTGGCGACATGTGAAGGGCCAGCTTGGCGCCAAGCGGGGAGCCCAAGAAGACCCCGAACGCGAGCAAAAGGGCCGGGAGGACACGGACATGCCCTTCCTTATAGTACGCCCAGGCCCCAAGCAGGCCGATCGGGAAGAGAAAGATCGCGAGGGAAGTTCCCGTCGCGGTCTGCGGCGCGTAGCGCGCGAGCAGAATGAGTGCGGGCACGATGACGATGCCGCCTCCGATCCCGAACATGCCCGCCAGGATCCCGGCGCCCAACCCGATCGCGAGAAAGAGAAGGTTGTCCATGGGCTAGATTGTAACTGCCGCCCGCTGACGAGGCACGAATGAAATGGTCCTGGCGCGTCGGATCGATCGCCGGCATCGCGCTGTATCTGCACGCCACGTTTCTCTTGCTGCTCGCCTGGTTCGCCATCAGCGAATACCGGAGCTCCGGCAGCGCGGCAGCGGCGTTGCATGCGGTGGTGTTCGTGGTGGCGGTGTTCGCGTCCGTCGTGCTCCACGAGCTCGGGCATGCGCTGGCCGCGCGACGATATGGGATCAAGACGCGTGACATCACTTTGCTGCCCATCGGCGGCGTCGCGCGGCTCGAGCGGATGCCGCGCGAGCCCCGACAGGAAATGGTCGTCGCGCTCGCCGGCCCGGCGGTCAACGTGATCATCGCGGGATTGCTCTATCTCTGGCTGATGGTGTCGGGTGGCGTCCCGACGTTCATCGAGACGGCCTCGCTGAGTACGGGGTTTCTCGAGCGCACGTTCGCCGCGCGACTGCTCGCGGTGAACCTCTGGCTCGTGCTCTTCAACCTCATCCCCGCGTTTCCCATGGACGGCGGCCGCGTCCTCCGCGCCCTGCTGGCGATGCGTAGCGGCGACTACGCGCAGGCGACGGCGACCGCGGCACGGGTAGGCCGGTTTTTCGCCCTCGTGTTCGGCATCGTCGGTTGGTTCGTGGTCGGCAACCCTCTGCTGGTCATCGTGGCGCTGTTCGTCTGGTTGGCAGCGGCCGGTGAGGCCGCGGCGGTGCAGACCTCCGCGATGCTGGATGGCGTTCCCATTCAGCGCCTGATGATCACCGACGTGGAGACGCTTGGCCCCAGTGACCCGTTGTCTCGACCCGTACGTCTCATTCTGGATGGATTCCAGCAGGACTTTCCCGTGCTGGAGAATGGAAACGTGACGGGAATGCTCACGAGGAGCGCGCTGCTCAAAGCGCTTGCCGAACGCGGCGAGCACGCACTCGTGGGAGACGTGATGAATCGAGACTTTCAGCAAGCGAGTCCGCACGAACCGGCCGAGGAGGTTCTCGCTCGACTCAAATCATGCGGCTGTCACTCCCTACCCGTCATCCGGGACGGCCGGCTGCTTGGCGTGCTCACGATGGATAACGTCGGCGAGTACGTGATGGTGCAGGCCGCGCTGCGAGGCAGCCAACCGACCTTTCAGCCCGGGGAACGGCCGAGCCCAGCTGCGCCGCGGCTGGCCGAGTAGACGAAGGCGATCGCGGCGATTGCGGCCGCGATGCTGGCTCTCCTCATGATTCCCGCGACGATCACGCAGTGGATCAGCGGCGAACCGGGCGTGTTCATGCCGGTTGTTCTCCTGGTGCTCTTGTTGCTCGTTGCATGGCGACGAAATCCCGGATCGCGGTCTGATTCTTCTTCGTCGATCTGATCACGGCTGAAGTTTTCTTTTACGCCGAGAACACTGGGCCGAGGCATGCTCAGCATTTTCGGCCCGGTTCCTGCAGACCAGAGTGCCGTTTTTATCGTAGGGCTCTATACGCTCTTTCACTACGCGGCTTTCGTGATCCTGGGCCTTGCCGCGATGATCGTGAATTTGGCGAATCGGGAACTCGTCCATTTTGTTGGGTTTAGTCGTGCTCTTTGCGGCGACGGAAGTGGGATTCTATGCGTTCGTCGGCCTGCTCCAGCAAGCGACGCCGCTGGGATCCTTGGCGTGGTACAACGTGATGATCGGCAATCTGCTTGCCGCGGCCGCAATGGGGATGTACTTGTTGCGGGCGCATCCCGCGTTGCGTGACCAATTCCATCACGCAATCGACGGGACGGTCAGCGACAGGGACACCGCATAAGGAGTCGTTCTCGATGGGCCTTCCCCCCGCGGTAGGATCAGACCGTCCATTGGACGCACCGACGACGACGACCGCGGAGATGCTGGCGGCGCTTCCCGAGGGGCTGATGCTGCCGGACGGGGTGTCCCCCAACGAACGACGGGTGACGGACGTGCTCGCGCTCTATCGGGCAGTCTTCCTGAACTCGACCGAACCGATCGCGATCGTCGACGGTACGGGACGATATCTCGAGCAGAATACCGCCCATGAGGTTCTCCTCGGCTATGCCCGTGAGGAGCTGCAAGGAAGGACGCCGGCGATTCACCTCGGCGAAGAGACATTCGCCAGCATCGCCGCCGAGCTGCAGCAGTACGGACTGTCTCGGCGCGAAACGCACAGTCGCACGAAGGATGGTCGTACGCGGGTCGTCGATTTGTCATCGTTCGCCGTGCGCGACAGGAGCGGACGGCCGGTCTGCTACGTCGGCATCACGCGCGACATCACCGACGAGCGTCGGGCGGCCGTCGAGCTATCGAGACGCTTCGAGGAGATGCAGGCCATCTATCGCATGGCCGACGCGCTCGGACGCGCCTGCGCGTTGGAAGACATCTACGATGAAGCCATCGATGGACTCATGCTCGCGGTCCACGCGGATCGCGCGTCGATCCTGCTGTTCGACGATGACGGTGTGATGCGCTTCAAGGCGTGGCGCGGCCTCTCGGACGTTTATCGGCCGGCCGTCGAAGGGCACTCACCCTGGACGCGCGAAACGCGCGATGCACGACCTGTGACCGTGTCGGACGTGCTCGAAGACCCGCACTTCGCCGCGCTGGCGCCGGTCATCTCCCACGAGGGCATTCGGGCGCTCGCATTCGTGCCCTTGGTGGATGACGCCGGCGCCCTGCTCGGCAAATTCATGGTGTACTTCAACACGCCCCACGACTGGGCGGATGCGGAGCTGCAGCTTGCGAGGACGATCGCGCGTCACGTCTCGTTCGCGATCACACGGCACAAGCGAGACGCCGAGCTCAAGGAAGCCAATCGGGCGAAGAGCGTGTTCCTCGCGACCATGAGCCACGAGCTCCGGACGCCGCTCAACGCCATCGCCGGGTATACTGACCTCCTCGATGCCGGCGTGCATGGCGAGCTGCCAGCCGCCCAGCGCGACGCGGTCGAGCGCATTCAAGCCAATCAGCGGCATCTGCTGCGCCTCATCGATGACGTGCTCGACTTCGCGAAGATCGAGGCCGGTCACCTCCAGCTGGAGATCGCGGATGTCCCCGTGCAGGAGACACTCGACGGGACACGCGTTCTCGTCGAGCCGCAGCTGCGCTCGAAGGACATCAGGTTCGAGTATGCGTGCGGCGATCCGCGCGTGACCTGTCGAGCGGACCGCGCCAAGGTGCAGCAGGTGCTCGTGAACCTGTTGTCGAACGCCTGGAAGTTCACGCCTGCCGGCGGCACGGTAGCCGTGGGATGGGACGCGACCGAAGACGTCGTGCGCGTGAACGTGCGCGACACCGGCGCCGGCATTCCCAACGACAATCTCGAAACGATCTTCGCCCCGTTCGTGCAGCTGCACATGGGGTTCCGCCGCAAGGTCGAAGGGACCGGCCTGGGGCTGGCGATCAGCCGCGAGCTCGCGCGTGGCATGGGCGGTGACGTGACCGCGGCGAGCGAGGTCGGGCAGGGGTCGGTCTTCACACTAACGTTGCCTCGGCGAAGAGCGGGGAACAGGGACTAGGGAACTCGGAAATGGGCAGTTGCCCCTTTCCCCGTTCCCCATTTCCCGTTCCCCTTCTTCATGCGCGCAGCGGTCATCACCCGCCCCGGCGGACCAGAGGTGCTGGAGGTCCTGGACGTTCCTCGCCCTCTTCCCCGTGAGGGCGAAGTGCTCGTCCGGGTTCATGCCTCAGCGCTGAATCGGGCGGACTTGCTCCAGCGTCAGGGACGGTACCCGCCACCCCCAGGCGCCCCCGCGAGTATCCCGGGGCTGGAAATCGCCGGAGAAGTGGCCGAGCTCGGCGCGGGCGTTACGCGATGGTCCATCGGCGAGCGCGTGTTCGGCATCGTGGGTGGAGGCGGGAACGCCGAGTTCGCGGTCACGCGCGAGGGTGAGTTGGCGCGCGTTCCGGAGAGAATGTCCTGGGAAGAAGCCGCCGCGGTGCCGGAAGCGTTCATCACGGCGCACGACGCGCTCATCACGCAAGCTGCAATGCGTTCGGGCGAAGCGGCCATCGTGCACGCCGTTGGCAGCGGCGTGGGTCTCGCGGCCATCCAGCTCGTCGCTGCGTTCGGAGGGACCCCGTACGGCACGGCACGGTCGGCCGGCAAGATCGAGCGCGCCCGACCTTTCGGGCTCGCCGGCGGCGTCGTGATTGCCGACGATCCGACCGTCATGTCCGACGACGTACATCGCTGGACCGATGGCAAGGGAATGGATGTCGTGCTCGATCTCGTCGGTGGTCCGTACCTGCCGGCGAGCGTCGAATCCGCCGCGACGCACGCGCGCATCATCCTGATCGGCCTGCTCGCCGGACGTTCCGCGACTCTCAACCTCGGAACGGTGCTCACGCGCCGATTGACCATCCGCGGCACGGTCCTCCGCTCGCGAACGGCGCGCGAGAAAGCGGCGGCGACCGAGGCGTTTGCCCGAGGTGTTCTGCCATTGTTGGAGCGTGGAGCAGTGCGCCCGGTGATCGATCGCGTGCTCAGCCTGAGTCAGATTCGCGAGGCGCACGCGTTGCTCGAAAGCAACGAGACCTTTGGAAAGGTCGTCGTCCGCACCGACTAGGTGGCGCGCCGCATGCAGTCCGGTTTCACGTGCTACGCACTCGCCAGGTTCGAGAGACCGGAAGAGCACGCGAGGCGCTCTCGAGCGCCATCACGCCTCTGCACGGCAGCGCGCGCGACTATGACTCGCTGATCGAGCTAATCGACGACGCGCGGTTCGTGATGATCGGCGAGGCCTCGCATGGCACGCACGAGTTCTATGCCGAACGCGCGACGCTGACGAGACGTCTCATCGACGAAAAGGGATTCGGTGCCGTCTGCATCGAGGGGGACTGGCCGGACAGCTATGGTCTCGACCTCTACAGCATGTTTGGCTCGATCGGGGCAGTACTGAACTATCTCGATACGGTGGATCCGGAGGCGGCCAAGCGGGCTCGTTATCGCTATTCGTGCTTCGATCACTTTGGCGAGGACAGCCAGGCCTACGGCGACGCTACAGCGGCCAACATCGTCGAGGCGTGTGAACAGGAAGCGGTCCGACAGCTCGTGGATCTTCGCGCCCGCGCGCTCGACTACGTCGCTCGCGACGGCCGGCGAGCCATGGACGACTTCTTTTTCGCCGAGCAGAACGCGCGGCTCGTGCGGCGATGACGTGCGGCTCATCGGCTTCAGCACTAACACCGGGACCGTGACTGCCGCCCACGACTGGGACGAACCGGGCCGGCAAATGCGCGTGCGGCCATCGCTCGAGGGCAGCTATGAGCGTGAATTCGCGACCTTCGCGGCCATGCGCGATGTACCCCGATTCCTGTTGCCGCTCAGGGACGACAATGAGGCGACGCGCGCGCTATCGGCGCCAAAACTCCAGCGTGCAATCGGGGTCATCTACCGGCCCGAGACGGAGCGGACAAGTCACTACTACGAAGCGGAACTGCCGCGCCAGTTCGACGCGATCGTCCATCTGGACAATACCACTGCTCTCCGCGGGCTCGAGCCGGACAAAGAGTGGGAGCGGGGCGTCGAAGAACCGCCGGAGACTTTTCCATCCGGTATCTGAGTTTCCGGGCTGTTCAATCTGCACTGGTTTTTCCCAACAGCCCGGCCATGAATGGCTGGGCAATGCATTGGTAGAAGTTCTTGTCGCCGCACAGCGCCTGCGCATCCCGCTCGACGAACTTCTGCACTTTGTTCGGATATGTGTGGCAGCGCGGCGTATTGGTGCCTCTGACGCAGCCGTTGTAGCGGAGCAATCCTTTCATCAGGCTGCCCGGCGCGGTCGCGATCAGATGCTCTGTCGCCGCTCTCTTCGCCCTCGGTTTCAGATAATGCTCGAGGATGAAGATTCCGTACCGAAGATTGGTGGAATCAGTCGCGATGTCCGAAGCGCCGAACTTCCGGCTGAGGTCCTTCAACCAATACTTCGGGTACACCTGCATGAGTCCAACCGCTCCGACGTTGGACTGCGCGTGCGAAATGAACCGCGCGTTCTCGGTGAGCATCACGCCGAAGATCACGGCGGGCGGAACGCCGCGCAGGAACGCCTCGCGAACCGCGAAGTGCGCGATGGAATCAGCGCGGGCCTGGCTCATGCGACCCGTCCGCACGAGGTCCGCGGCGAAGCGACGCTTCTGCTCCGCGAAGTCCGGCGACGCTTCGATGCGCGCCACCGAATCGGCGAGCGGGCCCGTGACCATCGGCGAGACCGGAGCGGGCGGCAGTGTCGTGTCCGTTGGAGCCATGGACCGAATGACCTCGCCCCCTACCGGCGTGCGGCCGGCGTAGCTCGGACGCATCAACGACGCGGTATACCCAATGGCGGCGAGCAGCATGACAACGG
>JBBDXZ010000028.1:17329-47321 GCA_040902075.1 Gemmatimonadaceae bacterium | reverse complement strand
ACGGTCACGCCGTCCTCCCCGACCACCACGTCACGCACGATCCCCAGTTCTACGACGCTCAACACGGGAACCTCGGGATCCATCACGTCTCCGAGAATCGCGAAGATCTCCTCGCGCGAGAGCCCATGCGCCGTCCGCCTCACCAGCTGGCTCCCGGATACTGACGCTGCAGCACCTGCATCTCGCCGAGCAGGTGCCCCAGGTGCTCGGTGTGTTTTCCCGCGCGGCCGCCGCGCTGCATCCACTTCGTCTCGGGTATCGTGATGCTCGCGCGGCCCAGCACGTCGCTCACCTGCGCGCGCCAGGATGGCTCCAGCGCGGACGAATCCGCAGCGAGCCTTTGCGCAACGAGTCGTGTCTCGATGTCGTCGGTCAGGAAAAGCTCGCCCGTATAGCGCCACAGCTCGCTCACGGCGCCTTGAAGCCGTGAATGACTTTCATCGGTACCGTCGCCGAGCTTGAGCATCCAATCGCCGCTGTGTCGCACGTGATAGCGCGATTCCTTGTGCATCTTGGCGGCGATACCAGCCAGCTCTTTGTCCGCGGCCTTCTGGAGCGCCTCGGCCTGCAGCATCGCGTAGACGCTGAAGAAGAACTGGCGCGCGATTGAGAAGGCAAAATCGCCTTTTGGCAGCTCCACCAGGAGCGTGTTGCGGAAATCGATGCCATCGCGAAGGTATGCCAGCGCATCGGCGTCCCGGCCCGCGTCTTCAGTCTCGGCGGCGAGTGTAAGCAGGACATTCGCCTGACCCACGAGGTCGAGCGCGATGTTGGCGAGGGCAATGTCCTCCTCGAGAATCGGCGCGTGGCCGCACCACTCCGAGAGTCGGTGTCCCAACACCAGCCGATCGTCGCCGAGGCGGAGTAGATACTGCACCAAGTCAGAATCCGGTTTTGTCACTGCAGATCCGTCGCTTCGCTCGGAATGACAATGCAACGCATTTTCACATCTTCACGCCGCGCGGCACTTTATAGAACTGCGGGTGCCGGTACGGTTTGTCGTTGCCGGGATCGAAGAACGGTCCCATGTCCTCGGGCGTCGAGGAAGTAATCGCGTTCGTCGGGACGACCCAGATGTTGACGCCCTCGCCTCGGCGCGCGTACGTGTCGCGTGCGTTTTGCAACGCGTGCTCCGCGTCGACCGCGTGAACGCTCCCGGCATGCTCGTGCGGCGCGCCACCACCTGGCTGGATGAACACCTCCCACAACGGCCACTGGGAATCTTTTTTGCTATCGGAAGAGCGTTCGACGTCTGACGTTGGACGTCGCACGTCGGACGTTTTCGAGCCAGTCGACTTCATGCCGCCTCGGTTCGCGATGCTCGCTTTTCGGCGTATGCGGTGGCGCCGAGACGCACCCACTCGCCCTCCGCATGCGCCTTGTTGCGTGCGGCAAGGCGGTCGTGGTTGCACGGTCCATCGCCTTTCACCACACGCCAGAATTCGTCCCAATCGATCGGCCCGATCTCCCAGTTCTGCGTCTCCTCGTTGAGCCGCAACTGCGGATCGGGAATCTCGAGATCGATCGCTTTGGCTTGCGCGACCGTGAGGTTGATGAACCGCTGCCGCAGCTCGTCGTTGCTCTTTCGCTTGACGCCCCAACGCTGCATCTCCTCGCTGTTCGGCGAGTCCTTGTCGTGCGGCCCGAACATCATGAGCGACGGCCACCACCAGCGGTTCAGCGCGTCCTGCGCCATGCGACGCTGCTCGGGCGTTCCCCCCGCCATCGTCGTCATGATCTCGAATCCCTGCTTCTTGTGGAAGTTCTCTTCCTTGCAGATGCGGACCATCGCGCGGGCGTAGGGCCCGTACGATGCTTTCGCCAGCATCGTCTGGTTCACGATGGCCGCGCCGTCCACCAGCCAACCGATGGCGCCGATGTCGGCCCAGCTGAGCGTCGGATAGTTGAAGATGCTGGAGTACTTGGCGGTCCCGTTCAGGAGCTGCAGCACGAGCTCGTGGCGGTCTACGCCGAGCGTCTCGGTGCCACAATAGATGTAGAGCCCGTGCCCCGCTTCGTCCTGCACTTTGGCGAGCAACCCCATTTTCCGGCGCAGCGTGGGAGCGCGGGTAATCCAATTCCCCTCGGGGAGCATCCCGACGATCTCGGAATGGGCGTGCTGCGACATCATGCGCACGAGCTGTTTGCGATACCGCTCGGGCATCCAGTCCTTCGGCTCGATCGTTTCGCCGCGCGCGATCCGCGCCTCGAACTCCGCGTTCCGAGCGCCCTCCGCCGGGGTTGTGGCTTGGGGGTCCATGAGCGGAAATTACCGTCCCTCAGAAGGTTGGACAATTAATGCGGCCAAGTATCTTCTGCGCATGAGTCCCGCGACCCCGAAGGATCCAAGACCGGACGGCCAGGTCGTTGTCGAGCTTCGCGACGCGATCGCGACCGCGCGCTTTTCCCATCCCAAGAGCAATGCGCTGCCCAGCGCGCTGCTGCAAAAGATCGCTGAGGAGATCGGCAAGATCGCGAGCAACTCGGCGGTGAAGGTCATCGTGCTGAGAAGCGAGGGCACGGGCGCGTTTTGCGCCGGCGCGTCGTTCGACGAGATGAAGGCGGTGAGTGACGCCACCTCCGGACGCGAGTTTTTCTCCGGCTTCGCGCGAGTGATCCTCGCGATGATCCGCGCGCCGCAGTTCGTGGTAACGCGCGTTCAGGGAAAGGTCATCGGTGGGGGCGTGGGACTCATCGCGGCATCCGACTACTGCCTGGCGGTGAAGGACGCCTCACTGAGGCTGAGCGAGCTCGCCATCGGATTGGGGCCGTTCGTGATTGGGCCGGCGCTAGAGCGGAAAGTGGGAAAAGGGCCCTTCCAGGCACTTTCCATCGACGCCGATTGGAGGAGCGCCGAATGGGGTGAGCGGCATGGCCTGTACTCGAGCGTCCTCGACGACGTGAAAGACATGGACAAAGCGCTCCACAAGCTGGTCGAATTCCTCTCGCAAGCGAATCCTGAGGCCATTCGGCAGTTGAAAACCGCCTTCTGGGCCGACACGCAAGAGTGGGGGGACTTGATGGACCGGCGGGCGGCGATCAGCGGCGCACTGGCGTTGAGCGCGCATACTCGAGCGGCGATCGAGAAATTCGACAAACGCTGAGGAGAAATGCCGCGCCTGCCTGCGCGGAGAATCCCACCTAGGAACAGACCTCCTCGACTGCCTCCTCGAATCCAACCGCAAAGTCGCTGTCGAGCATGTACTTCGTCGCTTTGTGCGCCGGTTGCTCGAGCTCCCTGGCCGCTTGGAGGAGCGAATCGACATCGAATGGGACGCCTTCCAGCTCAGCCAGGTATTGCTCAACGGCCGTCAGATAGCCCATCATCCCGCTCAGCTCCGTCGGGCAATACGCCTTGTGAGCGACTCGGAACAGGTCCGTATCGTCCGGGTAGGGCATCACGAGGTTTTCGGAGCCGCACACCACTTTCAGCCGTGGATTGGCGCTACTCGTCCGCACGCTGTGGGAGCACAGGGACCCGCCTGAGGCGTTCAGTACGAGCGCATCCATGGGCTCACCGAGAAACGCCAGCTTGTCATCGGGGGGACGCGCCACCACGCCCTGCGCCGCCAACTGCTCGCGTCGATCGGCGCGCATTTCGATAGCGAGCATTTTGGTGCCGCTCTCGAGCAGCCGGCCGATGAGATGCATTCCGATGTTGCCAGCACCGATGAGGCCGACCGTCGCATCCGATGGGGAAAGCCCGAACGCGCGCAGCATGCCGAGGAGGACGTAGTAATTCCCTTCTCCTGTGGGCTTCGCCGTATCGGCAACCACGCTGCCGCGAAAGCCGCGGTGCAGGTAGTCGAGCGACTGCGTCACACCGTCCGACATCACGCCATGTCCGAGATCCTGTCCGGTCGTGATGCGGATGCCGGCCGCGGCATCGCAATCCGTCAGGCACGCGATCGCGAAGTCCAGCAGGTCGCGATCGCGAGGCTGGCCTATCCGCGCATCAGCCGTTGGGTGCAGCACGCACTTGCCACCAACGATCCGGCTCATATCGCGTCGCGCGAGCGGCCCGGCGACGTCGATGATGCGCGACCAGTGCACCTTCTCCTCCATTCCGACCGCCAATTCGATTGCCTCGACGTCGGAGTCGAATCCGGTGGCTGACGTGCGCTCCTCAGGGGCGATACGAAAACCGCCGAGCGAGAGCGTGTCGGAGCCCGGCTCGGCGTGAGTCGCGATGGAAAGCCGCCATCCGTTGGGGTGCGAGTAGCGATACACCCAGACGTTCGGATTGCGGCTGTTCGTAAGCGAGTGAACGAGCGCAATGGTAGCCGACGGATTGAGGATGGTCTTTTGCACGGGACGGAAACTCGATGCCGCGCTGCGCGCGGCAATTCTACGACGTGGGCGGGCTAAACCCTCCGGACGCAACATCCACCCAACTCTTGTGGTACTTCGGATCCTCGAAATCCGTTGCCTGCTTCGCGACTCGGAGCGGGCGGAACGAGTCCATCATCACCGCAAGCTCGTTGGTTGCCTTTGCGCCGATCGACGCTTCCGCGCGTCCGGGATGTGGACCGTGCGGAATGCCGTCCGGATGATGCGTGATACTTCCGAACTCGATTCCCTTCCGGCTCATGAACTCGCTGGACGCGTAGTACAGCACCTCATCGGAGTCCACGTTGCTGTGATTATAGGGCGCGGGGACGGCCTCGGGATCGAAATCGTACGGGCGAGGACAGAACGAGCACACGACGAATCCGTCGCCTTCGAACGTCTGATGCACCGGTGGAGGCTGGTGCACTCGGCCAACGATGGGCTCGAAGTCGTTGATGTTGAACGCCCACGGATAGAAGTAGCCGTCCCAGCCAACGACGTCGATCGGATGGTGATCCAGCACGATCTCGTTCAAGCCATCGTACTGCTTCACGATGATCGGGAAGTCGCCCTTCTTGTCCACCGTCGCGAGGCCGCTCGGCCGCCGAATGTCGCGCTCGGAGTATGGCGCGCCCTCCTTCAATTGCCCGAACTCGTTGCGATAGCGCTTGGGCCAGCGAATGTGTCCGCGGCTTTCGAAGACGAGCAGCTTGTGATCGACCTTCTTGTCCATGCGGAAACGGTGCAGAATCCCGCGATGGATGATGAGGTAGTCGCCCTCGCGATACGGAAGCTCGCCGTACGACGACTCGAGGACGCCGCTGCCCTTGCTGACGTAGACCAGCTCGTCGCCCTGCGCGTTACGATAGTAGTGCTCGTCGTCCTTGGTGGGCTCGACATACAGCATCGCGATGTCGGCGTTGAAGAGGATCGGGATGCGATCGAGCGTCGCGCTTCCGCCCTTCTTTACCTTGGATGTCAGAAAGTGGCGGTGCTTGAGCGTCTTGTCCGGATCGGGCTCGTAACACGTCTCCTGCAACCGCTTCACCGCTTTGACGGTCGTGGGAGGGTACACGTGGTACAGCAACGACGACGTCCCCGTGAACCCTTCGTGACCCACGAGCTCTTCATGGTAGATGCCGCCGTCGGGCTTTCTGAAGGCGATGTGCCGCTTTCTTGGGATTGTGCCGAGCGTGTGATAGATGGGCATAAGTTCCGGCTGTCATAGATTGCCGCGGCGGCCCTGCTCTCTCTCGATCGCTTCAAACAGGGCTTTGAAGTTTCCTTTCCCGAATGACCGCGCGCCCTTTCGCTGAATGATCTCGTAGAAGAGCGTCGGCCGATCCTCCACGGGCTTCGAGAAAATCTGCAGCAGATATCCATCCGGATCACGGTCCACGAGAACGCCAAGCTTCGCGAGGACATCGACTGGCTCATCGATCTTGCCGACGCGTCCCTGAAGCTCGTCGTAGTAGCTGGTCGGTACGCTCAGAAACTCGACGCCGCGGTCGCGCAGCGCGCTGACCGTCTGAACGATGTCGTTCGTCGCCAGCGCGAGGTGCTGCACTCCAGGCCCGCGGTAGAAGTCCAGGTATTCCTCGATCTGCGATTTCTTCTTTCCCTGGGCCGGCTCGTTGATCGGAAACTTGATCTTCTCGTTTCCGTTCGACATCACCTTCGACATCAGGGACGAATATTCCGTACTGATGTCCTCGTCATCAAAGGACACCAGGTTCTTGAAGCCCATCACCTTCTCGTAAAAGCTGACCCACACGTTCATCTGGCCCAGCTCGACGTTGCCGACGCAGTGATCGACATAGAGGAGCCCGGTCTCTTTCGGCTGGTAGTGCGGCTTCAGGGGAGCGAAGCCGGGCATGAACAGGCCCTTATAGTTTTTGCGCTCCACGATCGAGTGGATGGTGTCGCCATAGATCCCGATCGACGCGACCACAACCTCGCCCGTGTCGTCTTCCTGGGTTCCGGGCTCCTGCACGCTCTTCGCGCCACGCTCGATCGCCTTCTTGTGCGCGTCGCGCGCGTCATCCACCCACAGCGCGATGTCGCGCACGCCGTCCCCATGCTTGCGAACGTGCTCCGCGATGGACCCGTCGGGGCCGAGGGGCGACGTCAACAGGAGACGAATCTTACCCTGCGTCAGCAAATAACTGACGCGGTCCCGGACGCCTGTCTCGGGACCGCGATATCCGACCAGTTGAAACCCGAACGCAGTCTGATAGTAGTGCGCAGCCTGCTTCGCGTTGCCCACATAGAACTCGAGATAGTCCGTCCCGTTGATGGGAAAGACGTCGTGAGTTTCGCCCTGCTTAGGTAGCGTAGCTGTGGCCATGGCCTGGTCTCGCCTAGAAGCTCCATCAATTGTACTCGGCTTAGTCCAACTCCGGCAAATCTCTATACAGCTCCAGGGCCTCCGGATTGGCGAGTGCATCCACGTTCTTGACCGCCCGCCCGTGAATGACATCTCGCACGGCGAGCTCCGTGATCTTGCCGCTGATCGTGCGAGGGATGTCCGCGACCTGTACGATCCGCTTGGGAACATGGTGCGGGCTCGTGTTGTCTCGGATCTGCTTCCGGATCCGTTCCCGAAGCGACTCATCGAGTACCACGTCGTCACGCAGTCGGACGAAAAGAACGA
This sequence comes from Gemmatimonadaceae bacterium, assembly GCA_040902075.1. GTDB lineage: Bacteria > Gemmatimonadota > Gemmatimonadetes > Gemmatimonadales > Gemmatimonadaceae > DASPMP01. Next base: position 40,339 of record JBBDXZ010000028.1, on the reverse strand, counting down.
TGCGCGTGTCGGAACCGAATTCCGTGGTCGTGTCCTGCCCTACCACAATGCTCTCCACGATCTCCGGCAACTGCTCCACCTGGCGATAGATCTCCGCGGTTCCGATTCGCACACCACTGGGATTGAGGGTCGCGTCGCTCCGGCCATAGATGATCATCCCATCATGGGCGGTCAGCTCCGCCCAATCGCCATGACGCCACGCGTTGGGGTACGTCTCGAAATACGCCGCGCGATATTTCGCTCCGCTGGAGTCGTTCCAGAAACTCACGGGCATGCTGGGGAACGGCGCGGTGCACACGAGCTCACCGGCCTGGCCGCGAATGGGCCGGCCGCTCTCGTCGAAGACTTCCACTTTCATCCCCAGCCCGCGCGTTTGAAGCTCGCCGCGCCACACGCTCCCAATTGGGTTGCCCAGGGCGAAACAGGAGATGAGGTCGGTCCCACCGCTGATGCTGGACAGACGCACATCCTTCTTCACCGACGAGTAGACGTAGTCGAAGCTCTGCGGCGCGAGCGGGCTGCCAGTCGAGAGTATCGCCTCGAGGGACGACAGGTCGTGCGTCTCGACCGGACGTAGTTCCTCCTTCTCGGCGAGCGCGAGAAACTTGGCGCTGGCGCCGAACGTCGTGATGCGTTCCTCCTGCGCCATGTCCCAGAGGATCGGGCGACGTCGCAGCAGCGGCGCGCCGTCGTAGAGTGCGATCGTCGCGCCCACGGCCAGACCTGAGACGAGCCAGTTCCACATCATCCAACCGCAGGTCGTGAAATAGAACACGCGGTCATCGCGGGTCAGATCGCCGTGGAGCACATGCTCCTTGAGATGCTGCAGGAGCGTGCCGCCCGCGCCATGGACCATGCACTTCGGCAGCCCGGTCGTCCCCGACGAATACATGATGTACGCGGGATGGTCGAACGGCAGGCGCTCGAATGTCAGGCTCCGTGGGGACCCGCCGAAGTCGAGCCAGTCCACCGCCCCACGAATGTCGGACAGATCGCGACCGCGCGAGAGATACGGAACGACTACGACGTTCGCGATGGATGGGATGCGATCGACGATTTCCTTCGCGCGACCGAGGCAATCGATCTCCTTTCCAGCGTAGCGATAGGACGACGCGCAGAAAAGCACTTTTGGCTCGATCTGCCCGAAACGATCCACTACCCCATTGACGCCGAAGTCGGGCGAGCAGGCCGACCAGATCGCACCGAGGCTGGTTGTCGCCAGCATCGCGATCACCGTCTCGGGAACGTTGGGCATGAAACCGACCACGCGATCGCCAAGGCTTACGCCATCCTCACGCAGTCCACTCGCAATGCGTTCGACCCGGTCGGCCAGGTCGGCGTACGTCAGAAAGCTCTGTCTTCCCTCTTCGTTCCAAAACACGATGGCCGGGTGTTCATCCCTGAAACGCAGTAGGTTCTCGGCGAAGTTCAATCGAGCCCCGGGGAACCAGTGCGGCCCGAGCTTTGGATCGGGCGGTGCGACACGATCGCCTCCCACCAGCACTCGATCCCACGGATCCTTTCCGGGTCGGTCGGCCGCGACCACGTCACAGAACCGCCAGACTGCGGCCCAGAATGCTTCAGGCTCTTCGACCGACCAGCGATACAACGACGGAAAATCGTTCGCCGGCGACCCGGCAATGAACCGGGTGAGATTCGCGCGAGCGACGTCTACCGCTCGTGGCGACCAGACCGGCTGTGTCCCGAGCAACTCAGGGATTCGGCGTAGTGGGCGGAGGCGGTGTGTGCAACTTCAACAGCTCGACGTTGAAGATCAGAGTCGACTGGCGCGGGATCTTGATGGCGCCGTTTGGCTCTTTGATCGAGGTGGCCCCGAAACCTTGTACGGAAGGAATGACGAACTGCCGGCGGCCACCGACTTTCATTCCGATCAGCCCGGCGCGAAACCCGGCAACCAAGTCGCTCGGCAGGAACTTCTGATTCGTGCCCGAATCGAAGAGCTTCCCATCCTTCAGAAAACCGGAGTATGTCACCCAGACGGTATCGGTCTCGGCAACGACTTCGTCGCCGGTCCCGACGGCAATGTCCTTGATGTACGTGCCGCCGGGCAGCTTGGTCATTTGGCTGATGTTCACATTGAGCGACGCCGCAAAGGTCTCTGTCGCGGGGTCGCTCGGCGGTCCGAGCCCGGTCACTTCGTTGTTGCATGACGCCGCCGCAATGAGGGCGATCGGAAGAAATACGTAGCGCTTCATGATGGCCGAAAATTACCTAATTCGCAGCACTGTGAGATGGACTGCCCGTGGCCGTGGTCCTCCTCCGGAGCCGAGTCCTTGAATGAAGGCTTCCTGGTTCTGTGGTACAGCGAACCGCAGATATGTGGTCGCGCCGGCCCGCACCTGAAGGCCTTCCGGGATTCCGTTGCGGAGGACGGAAGTCTCGAGGCTCACGGCTCCCAAGCCCACCTCGGGCATGGCGCTGAGGAAGTTCCAGCTGGGCTGTTGATATCCGATCGAATTGGGGGAAGGCGGGTTGTCGTCGGCGACGACGGCGATCGCCCAATCGCGTAGCGCGCTCAGTGTCGTGAGGCCGGCCCCATCGAGAGCTGCGTCGAGATTGGGAGTCCCGGTCAATTTCGAATTCACGATTCTGCGCCAGAAATCACCATCGGGCTGAGCGAGGGGGGCCGGGGTGGGGCCGATGAGCGCAGAGCGATCCGCCAGATACCGAAGAAACGCCCACGCCGCTCCGCGTGTGGCGATAAAGTCATTCGTGGCGAGGGGGGAGCTCACGTCGACCGTACGAAGGAACTGCAGATACCGCCCGAAATTTCCCCGTTGATAGACGTCGAACATCGCTCTTGTTTCGGATCCGGTCCGGAGCAGCGATGCGCCGATGTTCTGCCGCGGTGACAGCTTGCTGGTGCGATAGAACACCAGCTCTTCGGCGATGTGACTCAGACCCTCGTTCAGCCAGACTTCTTCGGTGACGCTCGGTGCCGCGTTCACATACATGCGGCGAGACGCGTTGATGAGATGCTGATATTCGTGCGCGATCGTGCCGACCACGACGCTTTGAACGAACGTCTTCGAGCGCGCATCACCGGCCAGGCTCTGGGGATCCGGCACGAGGAGATAGAACATCTCGCCCGCATTGCTGGCGGGACAGGATCCGAAGGGACTCTGTTTCGGAATCAGGTCGCGACCGTAGAAGAATCCCAGCACTACTCCGCCGCCGGAGCCGCGCGGCGTCAGCTCGTTCACGGCTTTCGAGAACAGGACGGCGACCCGTCCATTACCGTCGATATCAGATGGCGAGCCAAAGGTCGCGGTCGCCAGTGGATGCACCAACGTATCCATCGCCACGCCAAACGAACGGAACTCTTCATCGGTGAACCCGCCCACGGGATTTGACGTATCCGCGAGCACCACCGCGCTGCTGGTGATCGCGACGACGCGCGCTGTCTGTACGTTTGGCTTCGAGCAGAAGTCGAATGCGTTTACGTTGAGCCCGACCAGGTCGCCCACCCGCGCCGCCGCCACGACTGAGGCACTCTTCGCGGCTGCCGTCGACGCCGCCGCGGCCCACGCGCGAGCGCCCGGAAGGTGGCGCGTCATCTCACGCCGTTCACGCTGACGCAGTGCAAACTCGAACGCGTGACCGAGCGTGTGGGTCGGTTCATTCGACGTCGGGGGAGTGACCAGGGGCGCTGCGGTCAATTCACCTGGCGCCGAGATGCCAGTGCCGACGACGCTCACGAAAGCCGAGATGCTCGCGATGGCGGTGTTATAGTGGGCGATCAGCGCATACTCGGCGCTCGCGTCAGCCGTCTGCAGGCAAACTCCAGTCCCAATGAACGCCACCGACTCGCCAGCCGAGAGCGCGGTTGGGGTCGCGAGGAAGGAGCACGGTGTCGAGCTGGCGTCATGCACCGTCACGAGGACGCTGTCGGTCGCGCCGACTGCGCCGCCCACATCCTCAGCCGATGCGACCACGTAGGTCTGACCTGGACGGCTCGCGACACGAACGAGCGCGCTCGCGCCCGGGCCCGGTGTCACCGTCACGAGCGCGGGATCGCGTGAAGCCCACGTCACTTGCGCTCCGGTGCTGTTTCCATGCTCGTCACGCGGAATGCCGGAGACGAAGCTGGAATCTTGCGTGGCGCTCAATCGCAGGGCGCGAGGCCCCAGCGTGACCGTTCGACTGGCTCCCGCCACGCCGACGACCACGCCGGATCTCACCGACGGCAGGCCGCTGACGACCGCGGTGACTTCGTTCTGTCCGGGCATCGTTCCGATCGTGAACGCCGCCGCCGCGGTGCCATCCGCCTTGGTGGTGTCGGCAGTGGGACTCAACCGCCCCGCGCCGAGCGAGACCGTGAACGTGACGAGTGCACCGGACACCGGGCCTCCACTCGTGTCACTCACCCGCACGGTCAGCGTGCCGGCGGGAGATCCGACGATGGCGGACGCCGGAAGATTCGTCGTGACGGCGAGCGTGGCGGGCATGGGCCTTGGTTGAGGGCCGCCGCTCTCGCGACACCCCGCGCTCGCCACAGCGAGGAGGAGAGCGACCGCACCACACCGCCGCGAAACCACCTATGCTGCCGGCTGGGCGGCGGCGACGCGAGCGCACTCGGCCAACACGGCCGCACCCACGAAAATGCTTTCCTCGGCTGGATAAAACCGCGGCGAGTGCGCCGGAATCGCGACACCGCCGGGCTCACGCGCGCCGATCCGCAGGAAACACCCCGTCATCTTTTCGAGATAGTAGGCGAAGTCCTCGCCGGCGAGATTCAGGAACCCGAGCGGCACGAGGGCCTGTTTGCCGAGCACACGCGACACCGCTTCTCTCCCCCACTTGGCCGCGAGGTCGGGGTTCACGAGTGGCGGCGTGCCTTCGGGAATCTCGACGTTCGCGGTCACCCCATGCGCTTCAGCGACGGATCGCGCGATACGACGCAGCTCCTCGACCATCAAACGCCGCGATGTGGGTTCGACGGCGCGGATGGTCCCGCGCAGCATCGCCCGGTCCGGAATGACGTTGGGCGCATTCCCCGCCGAGATCTGGCCCACCGTCACCACGCCGGGCGTTGCGGGGTTGAGCTTCCGCGCGACGATCGTCTGGATCGCCGTAACGATCGCGGCCGCGGCAACGATCGGATCGCGCGCTTCGTGCGGGCGTGCCGCATGTGCACCCTGGCCCACCACCTCGATCGCGAATGTGTCAGCGGATGCCGCCAGTGGGCCCGCGTCGGCGACGACCTGGCCAACTTCGAAGCGACGGTCCACATGTCCACCGAAGATCGCGACGACTCCGTCGAGCGCTCCACTCTCGAGCATCGCGGACGCACCCTGGCCGATCTCTTCCGCCGGCTGCAACACGATGAGCGTGTCGCCCTTCGCGGGCTGCGACGCGAGGAGCGCGGCGGCCCCGACGGCCCATGTCGCGTGCACGTCGTGCCCGCAGGCGTGCATGACTCCCTCGCGCTGCGACGCAAAGGGGAGGCCCGTTTCCTCCGAGATCGGGAGCGCGTCGATGTCACCGCGAATCGCCATCACCGGCGCGGCGCGGTCCGTTCCGCGAATCCTCGCAATGACGCCGGTGCCGGCGACGCGTCGCACGTCCCTGACGCCCACCTCGCCGAGGGCACGCTCCAACTTCTCAGCGGTGCGCTGTTCCTGGAAGGCCAACTCGGGCTCGCGGTGAATGGAGCGTCTGAGCTCCAGCAGCTGATCCCGAAGCGCCTTCGGTACGAGACCGCTAGTCATGCGGCAGCCTGGCTCGCAGCTCTTCGTGCCGAACGGTCAGATTGTCCACGCGCGCGCGATCCACCTCGACGCCGATCCCGGGCCGGTTGCGAGGAACCTCGACCATGCCGTTCGCGTCCATCGTCCACTCCGGGGTCACGATGTCGCGCTCCCAGTAGCGCGCGCTCGGCGAGAGATCCCCCGGAAGCGTGAAGTTGGGCAACGATGCGAGAGCGACGTTGTAGGCCCGTCCCACACCGCTCTCGAGCATCCCGCCGCACCACACGGGGATGCTGTGCTGGGCGCACAAGTCGTGAATGCCCCGCGCGACGGTGAAGCCACCCACCCGTCCGGGCTTGATGTTGACGATGCGGCCGCTCTTGAGCGCGATCATGTCCTCGCATCGTGCTACATCGGTAATGGACTCGTCAAGGCAGATCGGCGTCCGGATGCGGCGCTGCAGCTCCGCGTGCCGCACGACGTCGTCGCGATGGAGTGGCTGCTCGATCATGATGAGCCCGAAGGCGTCGAGCGACGCGAGATGGCTGGCGTCGTCCAACGTGTAGGCCGAGTTCGCGTCCGCCATGAGATCGGTCTTGGGAGGAAGCGCCTCGCGCACCGCGCTCACGTACTCGACGTCGGCGCCCGGTTGGATCTTCACCTTGATTTTGCGATACCCCTCGTCGAACGCGCGCTGTGCCCGGGCGACGAGCGCGTCGGGGTCGCGCTGAATGCCGATCGAGATGCCGGTCGCGACGTGTTTTCTAGGACCGCCGATGAAAACGGCGAGCGACGTCTCGCGCAGTCGCGCCGCGATGCCGTAGCATCCCATCTCGAGCGCCGCCTTCGCCATGTTGTGGCCGCTGACGTTGCGCTCGAGCACCTCGTGCACGGATTCGGGGGTACTGAGAGATTTGCCGAGCAGGCGCGGGGCGAGCCACTCGCGGATCGCGAGCCACGCCGTATCGATGGTTTCATAGCTGTAGTTCGGGAATTCGCCCGCGACGCACTCCGCCCATTCCGACGCGCCGTTCGTGTCGTGCAGCTCGAGGAGCAGGATCCGTCGCTCCTCGACGACACCAGAGGAGATGCGAAACGGCTCCTTCAGACGGAGGCGAATTTCACGGAGCGTGATGCGATCGAGCTGGATCATGCGATCACGTCATCCTCGACAGCAAATAAAAACCGCGATCCTGCTCGGCATCGACGGTGAACCCGTCCACGCGATAGTTGGCACCGAGTGCCGCCTCGAACGCCGCTCGCGTGGACGCGCGCCATTTTGCGGCTCGCGGGATGTCCCGCGCCCGGAGAACGGAGACGTCGAGGGGAACCGCGATTCGAATGTGACGGGTCTTCCCGATGCTTCCGTCCCAGCGGTGATCCGGGTGATCGGCATCTCCGAGCACCGGCGCGGTTTTGTAGGGATGGGCATCACGCGCCGCCGCCGTCTCCTCCTTGCGCCTCGCGAGCTCGCGGTCGTCCACCGGCCACGCCACGATCAGGCGGTCGGTGCCGATCCCGCGGTGCAGGTCGCTGCCGGTCTTCCGCCCGTACATGTCCGGCACGTACTTCACCGCGCGGACGCCGAACACGTTGAAGTTCAGATGTGCGTTCCGGGCGACGAGCGGATCGTACGTCCAGTAGATCACCCGTCCGCCAACGCGCGCGACCTCCTGGCGCTGAAACTCCTTCAAGCGGCGTCCCACCCCGAGGTTCTGCGCTTCGGGACGCACGGCCAGCATGTCGGACCAGTGCACCACGTCGCCGTTCTCGACGCCGGTCATGCCGAAAACGAAACCGACCATCCGTCCACCGGGATCGAACGCGCCGGCGGCCACGCCGCCCAGCTTCTGCGACACGAGCAGGATGCTTCCCGGCACGGCGTCGTTGAACGCTTTCCCCCAGGTGTCCCGCTGCAGCTGGACGCAGGCGTCGAAATCGGCGTGCGTCGCGAGCGGGCGAATGACGATGTCTTCGCTCACATCTCGGGGACGAGCTCGCCGCTCTCGATGGCGCGCTCCGCGATGCTCTTCAGCCGCGCATCCTGATTCCGCCCGAGCGCGCGGACGCTCCGGCGCGCGCGGCGCATCGCCATGGGAACGAAGATCCGCGCGCAGTCGAGGTCCGCGGCAGCCTTGCCCGGCTCGCCGCCCGCGCGTTCCAGCGCGGCGGTCGCGCGGCTCAGCACAGCCATGGCGTGATAGACGTCGATCGCGGCATTCGCCATGCGCTCCTGGAGAAACTGCTTCTCGATGATGCCTTTGCCATGCTTGATGACGAGTTGCTCGACCTCGAGGCCGAGATCGTGCACGACGTCTTCCACCATGTCGGTTTCGCGCTTCAGCGCTTGGTGCACGCGCTCGAGCTTGGGCTTCGTAACCTGACGCTTGGCGCGCCCCGCGACGTAGGAGGCGATGACGCCGATGGAGTGCAGCGGATCCTTGAACGCCTTGCCCAGCGCGCTGAGCTTTTCGCCCGCCTCCTGCAGCCCCATGAGCGCGACGAGCGCGCGGAGAATCTCGTTCGTGCCCTCGAAGATCATGTTGATGCGCGCGTCCCGCACCATCTGCTCGTACGGGAACTCCTTGGAGTAGCCGATGCCGCCGGCGATCTGCAGCGCCTCGTTCGCGGCGCGAAAGATCATGTCGCTTCCGAACACCTTGCAGCACGCCGTCTCGAGGGAGAAATCCACGCCACCGCGGTCCACCATGTCGGCGGCGAGCAGCCAGCCCGCGTCCGCAGCGTAACATTCCACGGCCACCTGCGCGAACTTCCGCTGAATCATCTCGAATGATCCGATGGGACGCCCGAACTGCTGCCGCTGCTTGGCGTACGCCAGCGCCTCGCGCATGATCGCGCGCGTGCCGTGCGCCGCACCCGACGCCAGTCCGAGGCGGCCGGTGTTCAACACCTCGAGCGCGATCTTGAACCCCTGTCCCACGTCGCCGAGACGATCGCTTGCCGGAACTTTCACGTCGTCGAAAAACACCGCCCGCGTGTCGCTCGCCTTGATTCCCATCTTGTCTTCGAGCTTGCCCAACCGAATGCCGGGGGCCTTGGCGTCCACGATGAACGCGGTGACTCGCTGCTTCTTTTTGCCGCCTTCGTCCACCGGGACTTTCGCGAACACCGTGAAGAGCCCGGCGAATCCGGCGTTCGAGATCCAGATCTTCTGTCCGTTGAGCACGTAGTGCGACCCGTCCGCGCGCGGGATGGCGGTGGCTTTCATGGCCTGCGCGTCCGAGCCCGAGCCGGGCTCGGTCAGGCAGAAGGCCGCGATCGTCTCGCCAGTCGCGCACTTCGGGAGCCAGCGGCGCTTCTGGTCCTCGGTTCCAAAGAGGGAGATCCCCTTGCACCCGATGGAGAGATGCGCGCCAAAATAGACGGCTAGCGCGCCGTCGGTCGCGCCGATTTCCCCCATGACCTTGCTGAAGACTTTAGCGCTGGCGCCGAAGCCGCCGTACTTCTCGGGAATGTTGAGTCCCATGAGGCCAAGCTCGGCCATTCCCTCCCGCACGCCGTCGGCGAACTTCCCGTCGTGATCGTGCTTCTTCGGATCGACGGCCCGCGCCGCCCACGAATGGAAGGAGTCGAGAATCATCCGCTGCGCCTCGTCGTCCTCCGGCGTGAGCTTCGGAAACGGGAAGATCAGCTCCTCCCGCAACTCGCCGACGAACACGCTCTTCGTGAAGGACGGATTGACGTCGGGTAGCGCGAGATGCGGCCTTGATGCTCGAGACGCTCTGGGTGCTTTGGATGGGCCGGAGGCGCGGGACTTGGGGGAGCTGGGGGAGGTAGGAGACGTGGCCATGGTTAGAAGTTATCCATTGCGTCCTGAAACGCTTCCTCTACTATAGAGCCGCTGCACGCTGTCCACGCGCCACCGTCCTGCGCGTTGAAGTCGCTTCTCACCCCCACCCTAGGAGAGCGGCATGGCAATGAACACTCAGAAGGTGCTCGTTGGTGGTTTGGCGGCCGGCGTGGTTCTGAACGTCATCGACTTCATCACCAATACGTACATCCTTGGGGACCGGATGGCGGCGGAGATGAACGCGGTGGCGCCGGGACTCGCCGACAAGATGATGACTGGCGGCATGATAGCGACCTACGTCATCATGGACTTTGTGATCGGGATTCTGCTCGTCTGGCTGTACGCGGCGATCCGTCCGCGCTTCGGTCCGGGCCCGAAGACGGCAGTGTATGGGGGGCTCTTTGTCTGGGTCGTATTCGGTCTCGCGTATTTAGGGTACCTGTTCAGCGGCATGATGTCCGGCGCAACCTGGGTCATGGCGTCGGTCATCGCCCTGATCAACGTGCTGCTTGCGTCATGGCTGGGCGCTCGGATTTACACGGAGGAAGGCGCGGCCTCAGTCATGTAGCCTCGACGAGCGTCAGTCGAATAGCGACAGGCACGACACCATCAGGCGGTTCCCGGTGACCGCGGACGCCGCCCGCGCGATGGACTGACTCACCCGTATTGCCCGGCCCCGCGCTCCCTGAGACGTGGCCGGGTGGGAGGATGCTCGCTCGACCATCGCGAAAAGGATCGAGTCGGACGACGTCCGAACGAGCCGCCGACGCGCCTCGGCCAGCGTCACGCGATGCAGGGAGTCTGCACCGAAGACGACCTGATGCAGGTCCGTGCACGGTTGCCAGCTAAATGCGTTCAGCAGAAGCTCCCAGCGCAGCCCGGGGATCTCCATGGTGTCCAGGACGATGCGGCGCACCTCGCGGTCGATTTCCGATAGCCGTGGGCGCCGCGCCGGTTCCGCATCCACCGTTGGTGGAGCCGGGTCCGACTCGGCGGACACAAAGCGTGCCTCTCTGGTGCGACCGGTTGCCTGGTAGAGCGCGTTGAGTGGCGTGCGCACATTGGAGATCATCGCGGCTCCGATCAGGTTCTCAATGAGGAAATGTCCATCCTCGATCAGCAGGAACCCCACGCTGATGACCTCGCGGAGCCGCCGTTCAGCATCGTCGGCTCGTCCCTCCCCAAAATCCAAAGCCGCCAAGGCGACATTCGCGGTGGCCGCGTTTCGAAGCGGAGAAAACTTTGGTATAGGAAACTGGAACCATGGCGGCGACGAATCGGGACGCGCGATCACGGAGGCCCCGATCATGTCGACCGCGGGCGCACGCGCGAGGATGCGAAACTCGGGGAGGGCGGCGTTCTCCGCCTGCGCTCGAAGGAAGCGTCGCTGCGCCAGGGTCAGTCCGCGAGGTGCCTGCAGAAAAGCCTCGCGCATCCATCCGCCGCCAAGTGCAGTCGCGAAGGGATCCGGCGGCACGACCGGAACCGAGGGCTGATCGAACGTAATCGCGGGCGCCTTCTCCCACGGTCCGAGTGGCCCGCTGGTGCCATTGCGCGTGATGGCATGGAGCGCCTGTCCGGCTCGGAGCGGGCTGATACTTGAATCCGCCCGCAATCGGAGCGTGGATAGCCGCTGAATGCGCTTGATTTTCGAGGTCGTGTTGGAAAATCGGGGCACATTACTTTCGCCCGCGACCGCGATGAGAGTCGTGAACGTCATGAGGAAATAGATGCCGATCCCCGTGATCGCCGCGAGGCTGAGAAATCCCACGGCGGCACCGCGCACGATCCGGCCGTGCCGCCTGGTGCCCGCGCCGAGTGGTTGACCGCTGCTCACCTGCTCGAACGCCGTGGTCCACGCCTGCGCCAATTGATCGAGCGCTAACGAGCGGGTAGACGCGGCAGACGCCGTACGGAGCCGCTGCCGCGCCTCCCGCATCGTCCGATCCTCTTGCCAGGCGATCGCGCGTGCCGCAGCCAGCAAAGTGAGCGACAACAGAATCGATGACCACAGAACGATCGTCGGTCCGTTCGGCGATCGCGCCGCGGCAGCGACTCCGACGAAGTAGCCGAGGATGGGAGCCAATCCCGCAATCACGCGAAGCACGCCGGCTACCATTCTGTTGCGCCGCATCGCGCTGCGCGTTGCGGGTGGAAGCTCCGCGTACTCGCGCCCACCGGCAATCAGGAGCCCCGTGTCGCCGCGAACGTCCGCCGCCACTTCGGCAACGGTGCCCCACCCGTAGCCGGACGCAACCGCCTTTCGCGCGTCGCGGAAGAACCGTCCCAGGCCCGCGAGCCCAGCGCAGAAGGTGATCAGCGCGACGCCCGTTACGGCTAGGAGAAAGAGTGTCGGCGGCAGCGACTGGCGCACCACGCTCTCACGGTCGAATACCGAGACGAGAACGATCGGAATGCCTGCCGCCAGCGCGCCTAGTGACAGAATGCTCAACGAAGTACGCAGCGTGGCGCGCAGCTGCTCCAGCCCCGGCGGCGGCCATTCGAGGAGCACGCTGGCGCCATGGGTCAGGCGGCCTTCGACCTCGGATGCCGAAGGACGCTTCAGCGGATCTTTGGCGAGACAGCTCTCCAAGAGGCGCTCGAGCTCCGGATCCACATCGGCGCGGACGGCCGACAACGGCCGTGGCGTGTCGCGCAAGTGCGCCGCCATCACCTCGCGCGGTGAGCTGATCTGATACGGTCCTTCGCCGATCAGCAGCTCGTAGCCAAGCAGGCCAAGACTATAGATGTCCGTCTTTTCCGTGACTGGTTCGGCCAGCAGCTGTTCCGGACTCATGTACGCCGGCGTTCCGATCGCCATGCCCGTATGCGTGATGCGTACGGCCTCGCGTTCGGCCTCGCCGCGGTCGAGCACGGCCGCGATCCCAAAGTCGGATACCAGGGCGCGCCCAGTCTCGTCGTCGCAGAGGATGTTCGCGGGTTTGATGTCGCGGTGAATGATCCCCTTCCGGTGCGCCGCCGCCAGGGCCGATGCTACCTCGCCCAGTACGCGCTTGGCCGTCCGCACGTCCAGCGAGCCATTTTCCTTGATCCGGTCCGACATGCTCCGTCCTTCGACGTACTGCATGACGAGATACGGAACGCCATTCTCCAGCTCGCCCACGCTGTAGACGGAGACGACGTTGGGATGGGAGATGGATGCCACGGCCTGCGCCTCGCGTTCGAAGCGGGCACGGGCGTCCGGGTCCGCCGCCAAGATGGGCGCCATGACTTTGACGGCCACGAGTCGCTTGAGGACGGGATCGCGAGCCAGATAAACGGCGCCCATCCCCCCGGCACCCAGGCGCTTCACCAGCGTGAAGCTCGGCGCGAGCGCCTTTTCCAGAAGACGGAAAAAGTCCTTCTCGGCCGGATCGACGTCGGCAGGAAACGCGGATGCGCTGAGCCGCGGCGGCGGCTGGTCGGAGATCTTAGGAGACATGTTCCGAATGACGCCAGACAATGGGGGGCGGACCATCCCGCCGCAACGCTCTAGACAATGCGCACCTCGACCGTCACGTCCTCGACCGCGACCGCGATCGTCCCGTAAATCGGTCAGCGACGCTTGAAGCCTTCCACCAACTGGGCGGCGGTGGTTCCATCCGTCCCGCTCAGCACGAACTCCAAGCGCATCGCATTGAACACGGTCACGTCGGTGCGCTTCTGGTTTCCCCGATCCACCGTGCCGTGCACCGCGAGCGCGACTTTCCCTACCGTCGCCTCTTGATCGCGCGCGATGACGTGCACGAGCTCCACACCACACGCCGCGACGGCCGAGAGAAAGAGCTCCGGCGGCGTCAGCGCCTCGCCCGGACACCCGTTCTGGACAGGACCGTCCACGATGAAGTGATGCTCGCGCGCGCTGCACAGCACGCGGCCGAATACATCGGTGGAGCGGGCGTCAACCCGGTATTGGCGGATTTGGGTCTGGGTCATGTTCGAAAGCCTAGCGGCGGATTTCCGCCTCTATCTGAGTCTCGGAAACGTCCCTTCCATGTTGGCTGCGACATTCGCGATCACCGCAAGGATCGCCACATTCTTCGCGAGGTCCATTGCGTCGAGCTTGTCCAGCATGTCGGCCTCGGAGTGGTGATACCAGAAGTACTTCGATTGATCGGTATCGATCGTCGCCACGGGAACGCCGAGTGCGTACAGAGGTGAGATATCCGCTTGCGGGCCACCGACCACCGCGGTGTCCACGCCCCCGCGGCCCAGCAGTGAGGCAACGCGCTGCATCATGGCGAGCCCGCCCGCGCCGCCGCCAAATCGCACCGCCCGCGGTGTGAACACGCCATTGTCGGATTCCATCGCGAGCACGTGCTTCTCGACTTCGGCTCGATGCTGATCCCGATAGGCGAACGCGCCATGCAGGCCGATCTCTTCGGCGGTCCAGAGCACGACACGAATCGTACGCTTCGGCCGGACGCCGAGCGCCTTGATGAGCCGCAGAGCTTCCCATGCAGCGACACACCCGCCCGCGTCATCCATCGCGCCCTGACCGACGTCCCATGAATCGATGTGACCGCCCATCACGATCACCTCGTCGGGACGTTCCGAGCCGCGAATCTCCGCCACCACGTTGTGCGAGCGCGTCGGGGGCAGCATGCGCGCGGCCATCCTGAGCCGCACTTCGATCCGCTCGCCGCGATCCTGCATGCGTTGCAGCATCTCGGCGTCCTCCACCGAGACGGCGGCTGCCGGAATTTTTCGGAGCCGGCCCGTGGAATCGTAGTTCATTCCTCCCGTATGGGGCGTGCGCAACGACTGCGGCGTCACGGAACGGACCAGCGCCGCGACCGCGCCCACGGCGGACGCCGAATCGGCGCCGGCGCCGCGATAAGCCACCGTGCGTCCATACTCGGTGAAGGGCACGTTGTACAACACGATCTTGCCGCGCGCATCGGCGGCGCGTGCGCGCAAGTCGGCGAAGCTCCGCACCACGAGCACCCGCGCCCGGATACCCTGCTCCGGCGTCCCCACGCTCCGGCCCAATCCCAACATGTGCAGCTTCATCCGGCGTGGCAGGATGAGCTCCGCCGACTCGGCGCCCCGCACCCAATGCGGGACCGTCACCGGCTCCTTCCGCACGTTCTCGAACCCGTCCCGCTTCATCTCGGCGACGATCCAGTCCAGCGCGCGCTCGAGACTTTGGGCTCCCGTCATTCGATGGCCGAAACCATCCACAAGCCGAGCCAGACGCTGGTAGGCACTGCTGTCGCGCAAGGCGGCTTGTATCAGCTGATCGGAGGATGCACGATGCGGCTCGACATCCAGTTGCGCCTCGAGTCCGAGTGGAACACACAGCCCGAGGACCGCGCACGCCCGCGCGACGCGTCTGATCATCGCGTGGACCCTCGTCTGGTCGAGATTGGCGCACGCTCCGGCCCCCCCGGCCCCCCCGGCCCCCCCGGCCGGCTGACCGCCGTTTGACGCAGCTGGACGGTAGACGTGATCGACGACCTTCCGGCAAAACGCATGATCGCGCCGTCAGTGAGCCCGCCACCGAATATGCTGGAGAGCGCGCCGTCGTACGCCTCGACCGTCGTCGTCGTGCTTTGGCCAGGTTCCAATCCCGCCGTCGATGGAATGCCCGCGGCCGTGAGGTCCGGGACCTCGAGCGTCCAGGTACCTGGGGTGCCCTCGGTGTGGCCCGCCGTGACGGTCACGAACATGCTGCGCGTATCCTGAATGAAAAATGCAGTCGCGAAGCGGGAGTAGTCGACTTGCGCCGGCAGGAGAGCGCGCATGCGAGCGTAGGGCGATGTCGCAACACTGGAAATGCTCGGCGCCACGAGCGCCGCGCCAAACGACAGGTTCTTCGTCGCGGGGTTCCGGTACCAGTGCCTCACCGTCCGATACGCCGATGCGTTGGGAGAGTCGCTGTTCAGTAGAATCTCGTGCAGGTCACCCGACTGAGTGAGTGTGCTCGGTATGCTGTAGAGAACCCGTGAACTGCCGCTGAAGATCGGCGACTGATAGAGCGTATGGGTCGTGCCTAACGCGGTCCCGAAGATGACGTCGAAAAAACTATCGTCGCCCGCCGACATACCGCCAATCGTCAGGGGGTTTGTCGCTACGGCGGCGGAGCTTTGGGTGCCGAAGTTGAGGTCGCTGAGCGTGGCGCCCTCGATCGGATTCTGCGCTCGTCGCACGATGACGCGGTCCGGAACGACGTCGATGTTGAGCGCATTACCGTCACGATGCGCAACGACATCCTGCGGCGAGTCCGCGACTCCAACGAGCGTAAAGTTGGTCGCGGGAGAAATGACTTCCGCGGCGGCCCCGCTCATCGATACTACAGCCCGGCCGCCGCTTGGGACATTGGACACGGTCCCGTGAACGGTTTTCGTGCCTACCACTTCAGTGCACGAGAT
Organism: Gemmatimonadaceae bacterium; assembly: GCA_040902075.1. Taxonomy (GTDB): domain Bacteria; phylum Gemmatimonadota; class Gemmatimonadetes; order Gemmatimonadales; family Gemmatimonadaceae; genus DASPMP01. Next base: position 24,443 of record JBBDXZ010000028.1, on the reverse strand, counting down.
GCCCGAGAGCGGCAGCAACTCCTCCGAGGTCGTGTAATACACGTCGGTCAAGACGCTCGAGCCCCTGTCGAAGGTCATTGCGATCGCGACTCTGGGGGTGGCCTCGAAGGCAAACGTGTGGCTCGCGAGCCCGGTGACGCGCTGCCAATCTTCGCCTTCGTTCTGAATCGCGAAAAAGATGGGTGCCTCCGGCGCGCAGAAGTCCAGCATCAGGTCGCGAGGTCCAGCGACTGGTGGGGCACTGGCGTCGACGCACGACCCAAGCGAAATCGCGACAATTGAAATGCATGGGAGCGTCCAGCGAGAGCGCATACGGTTCCTCAACGACGGTGTTGCACGACTATACCCGCGACGAGAGCCGTTGTCCCGCTGAGCCGACCCAGCTTACCTCGAAAAGCGCCTCGCACGCGACGCGACGCGAGCGGTCCGATACACCTGCAGCGCGTTGACGGACGACATCCGGCTCGCGAACTGAACGACTTCCCCGGCGTTCGGTTTCGCGCCGAAGACCAGCGCGGGACGGCCAAAGTATCCCGTCACGGTCCAGTCGACGGGGCCAGACTGAAGCCCCCAGGAATCCTGCCACCCCTCCAATCCCTCGAACGGCGGGACCGTGAGGTCCCACGTGAAGGGTGTGCCTCCGAAATAGCTGGCGGTAACGGACATGGAGACGTCGGTGGCGGAGAACTGAGTCTGTTGATGAAAGTCGACCACGACCATCGTGCTGTAGTCGAGTTGGCCGGCCAGTCGCGTCCGCATGCGCACATAAGGCAAAGTGGATTCGGTCGTGACTGAGGGCAGTGAGAGCTGGGGGCCAAGCGTCAGCGTTTGATTCCCGGGGTTCGTGAAATACCGCTCCATTCCCCGGCTGCCGACGTCCGGTGTCACGGCCACGGCGACGAGATCGTGGTAGTCGCCGTCCGCGAGCGCCGCAGCGGGAATGGATACGAACGGAACGTCACCGTCCGCGATCTGATCCACGAAGCTGAGCATGTGCGACGTCTCGAGCTGACTGAAGAAGTTATTGAGAAGGAACGCCTCGTCACCGGCCGGCACGCCGGTGACGGTCGCGGTGTTCACGACGGGATTCACTCCTTCATTCGCGGCGTCGAAGTCCAGTGGTGCCAGCGTCGCGCCGTTCAGGGGCTCTTGACTGCGGCGAATGATGGTCCGATTCGCGCTTTGTGCCGTTGCGGAGACGATGATGCGGCTGCCGATCACATCGAGGGGCCGATCCGCTAGTTGGGTCAGCGTGAAGGACGTCTGCTGAGGGGTGAGGAACACACTCGAGAACGACATGCCGACGAGCGCGAGTTGATCGCCGGTGACTCCCGCCACGTTGCCATTTACTTGTTTTGAGCCGGATTCTTCCAGGCAAGCGATCCCTGAAAGTGGAGTCAGATCACCGCTGGTCGTAAAGATGATTTCCGTCCGGTAGTCGCTGCCGTTCTGATGGACGAAGGCAACTCCCGTTCGGTTGGTCGCTCGGAAGGTGTAGGTGCCGGCGGCGTCAGGGCTGATGACCTCAAAGGGCGCGGTACCCTCCTGCTGCGCCGCGAACCATATCGGTACATCGTTCGAGCAGAAATCGAGTTTGATCTCGACGGGCACAACCGGTTCCGGCTCCACCAGTTTCAGGTCGCAACCCGCGGAAGCGAGCGCGAGGACGGCCGCGCCGGCGCTGTAAACGATAATTCGTGAATTCATAGGCGCCCAATATGGCGTTGCGGCGTGCCTGACGCCATTTTGTGGCCATCTCTCCCTCTTCACTGCTTCCTGCTGGAGGATGTATGCGTCTTCGTGGTGGCCTATTCCTCGGGTTCCTTCTTGCCGCGCTAGCGGCCCCGTCGCCTGCCCGCGCCCAAAAGGTGATCGACCTCACAGTGGACATGCTCGACCGTTGGTTTACGGCGCGCGACAAGCAAAAGACCGAGCAAAAGAGCGTCGAGCCGCAGCTCGCCGACGTGGATAGCAAGATCAACAAGTTCGAGTCGTGTAAACGCGATTGGGAAGCGGCGGGTTCGGCGTCTGGTAGCCGTCTGGGAGGGTTCGCTGCTCGCATGGCCATCAAGGCCAAATGTGGAGCCTCCGATGCTGACGGTTACCGGAAAGAGCGCAACAAGATCATGGAAGGGCCCGAGAATGCGGGCGCCGCTGCTGGCGGTTTCAAGCTCGCGGACTATCGGACCCTCACGGACAAGCTCGAGGCATACGTCGGCGGCGACGAATCAGGCTTCTCCAAGTCGGGCCTCGATATCCTCAAGTCACGTCAGAAGCAGCTCGCGACCGCGTTTGGAGTTCCGGCAATCCTCGCGGAGTTGGCGGGCGCCGGCCGGTCGATGGGCGGGGGCGGCGGACGCGGTCGCGGGCCCGACGTCTGGTCCCCCGACTACGCGTGGATCTGGATCTCGCAGATGTTCACCATGCAGTACCTCTCGGGCGCGACGATGTTCGAAACCGACTACAAGCCTGGTGAATGGACGCGGTGGCAGATCCTCGTCTCGGACGATCCGAGCGCGGTCCAGTCGACCGAGCGCGCGTTCCTTGGCAAGACGAGCGACGGCGGCGAATGGTGGCGCATGAAGACGATCTCGAACTACAAGGACGGCGACAAGATCGTCGAGGCCGACACCGTCACGCTGGAAGCGCTGTTCAAGCCCGAAGACAGCGAAGGCTACATGCAGAAGTTGGTCCGGATGCGCGGCAAGCTGCCCGGCAACGCGGACGCGCAGGAGATGATGGTGCCCGACGAGTGGTCCATGTGGAACATGCGCGGCTCGTTCCAGATGAAGCCGACCAAGGAGAGCATCGAAGGCGCGACGGTCGGCGTCGAAGACGTGAAGACGCCAGCCGGCACCTTCAAGGCGAAACACGTCCGCTTCGGCCAAGGGAACGGGACCATCGACTGGTGGCTGGACGAAACGGCGGCTGGTGGCTGGGTGAAATTCGCAGCCCTGGATAACGAGAAGAAGCCGATGTACACGATGGAGCTCATCGGTAAAGGCGTGGGCGCGAAGAGCGAGTTGGGTGTTACGATCAAATAGGTGGTAGGTGATAGGTACTCTAGGTGGTAGGTGGTAGGTGTACCTCGCACCTACCACCTATCACCTAGAGTACCCCTCCCTTCGGCAGCCACGCCGCCAATCGCTCGCGCATGATCCTGAGCGCCTTGCCCATCTGCGCTTCAACGGTCTTTTGCGAGATGTCGAGCGCCGCGGCGATCTCGCTGTATTTCAAGCCGTGCACGCGACTCAGCTCGAATACTTCGCGGCAGCGCGGTGGCAGCTCGTGGAATGCTTGCTGCACAGCGGACGCGAGCTCCTTCGCAACGATCGGCTGATCCGATCGAAGCGGCTCGCTGTACATCGCTTCGATCTCCGATTCTGACTGCCGCCGAACCTTGAGATGGCGCAATTGGTTGAGCGATCGGTTGCGGACCGACTTGAGCAGGTACCCGCCCAGAGAAATGGCCGCATCCAGAGCATGCCGGCGTCGCCATAGCTCGACCATCACATCCTGCGCGACTTCCTCGGCAGCGTCGGGATCCTGCAGCAACGCGTTCGCGACTCGCACGAGCACGGGATACCAGGCTCGGAACACCGCATCATACGCCCCTTCGTCCCCCGCCTGCACTTTGCTGAGGAGCTCGCGGTCATCCATGGCTGGCCAAGCTAAACGGCGCTCGGACGGGCCGGATAGGGGTTTGTTCCTCCCTCCGTGTCTATACCATATATGTGCAACGCCACATGACCGGACACTCTTCCCCCGATTGGGACAAGCTTGGGCGCTACCTCGCCGGCGAATCGTCGCCTGATGAGGCGGCGGCCGTACGCCGCTGGCTGGAGGAGAATCCCTTGGACGCACAGCTCATCGCTGAATTGGACGCGGCAGCGATACGAGCAGCATCGCACAGACCGCTGGATGTCGAGGCGGCGCTCCTCCGCGTAAAGACACGCGCGAAGGCGACCGCGCGCGCTGCCCTCCGGCGCTTCGCCGCTTTCGCCGCGGCGGCGGCGATCCTCATGATCGCGGGAGTCATCGCCACTCGCCGCCTCTCGGACGATCAACACAAGACCGCGTCGGCCCGCACATACGCCACGGCTGTCGGACAGCGGGACTCCGTCATTCTCGCCGACGGCAGCCGGATCATCCTTGGTCCCGCGAGCCGAGCCGTCGTTCGCGACAATGTTGTCGAGCTTACGGGAGAAGCGTTCTTCGACATCGTGCACAACCCGGCGCGTCCATTCACGGTGCGCGCCGGCGACGCGATCGTGCGCGACGTCGGCACGGAGTTCTCCGTCCAGAGCGACCCTAACGAACTGGTACGTGTCGTCGTGCGTGAGGGCGCGGTTCAACTCAGACACGCCGCTGATTCGGTCACGCTGCTCGCTGGAGATGTGGGCGTCGTCGAGCCCACCGGGCGCGTGGAGGCCAGCCGTGGAGCCGCCTCTCCCGACGACCTTGCGTGGACCACTGGCCGGCTCGTCTTTCGCAACGCTTCGATCGCGGAGTTGGCGGCGGACCTTCGGCGCTGGTATGGCGTAGAACTTCGGGTGACCGACAGCGCCCTGCTCCGTCGCCATTTCACGGGCTCGTTCGCGGGCGAACCAGCGAATCGTGTGCTCGACGTGATTGCGCTCGCGCTCGGCGCACACGTCGAGCGGCGTAGTGACACCGCCTACGTCAGCGTCGCGTCACCTTCGCGATGAGCCGCGCGGCGCTCGTTCTGGCGCTGTTGTTCTGCGCCGCCACGGCGGTTGCGCAGTCCCCGCTGGAGCGCCGCATATCGCTGCATGTGCGGGACGTCGCCCTCCGCGACGCCCTCGACCGGCTGGCGCTGGTAGCGGGGATCCGTCTGTCGTACAGCGGAGACAACCTGCCGCTCGATCGCCGCGTATCCGTGGCGCGCGACGCGTCCGCCGTTTCGGAGGTGTTGGCCGAGTTGCTGCGCGCGTATCCGGTGCAGGCCGTCGCGATTTCCAGCGATCACATCGTGCTTGCGCCGCGCGGGCCATCAGCAGGCGACACCATCTCCCACCCGATCGCGGTGCTCGATCGGGTGGTGGTTACCGGAAGCGTGATCGCGGCACCCGAACGTCCACTGCCAATCGCGCTCGACGTGATACTCGGACGCGACATCGAGAGGCGCGACGCGACGGCGCTATCGAGGGTGCTCAGCGGCTCCGTCCCCGGTGTCTGGCTCTGGGAGCAGACGCCCTCGTCGATGGTGGCACGTTACGGGAGCATCCGCGGCTCTTCGTCCTTTGGGTTGTCGTTCCCGAAGGTGTATATCGACGGTATCGAGGTCGCGAACCCTCTCTTGCTGACGCAGATCACTCCGGAGGTCGTCGAGCGCGTGGAGGTGATTCGCGGGCCGCAAGGCGCCGCGCTGTACGGCAGCGACGCGATCAGCGGCGTCGTGAACATCGTCTCTCGGCATGAAGGTGCCGATGTTGCCGGCAATCGTGCGCTGTTGCGAAGCTCGGTGGGCTATGCCGCGAGCAACTTTAGCAACCACGCCGTCGCCGTCCAGGAGCATTCGCTGACGCTCCGCGCCGGCTCGAACCTCCGGTCCGGCGGCATCACGGTCGGTGGCTCATCGGCGGGAGAGTACATCCCTGGCGCCTACAGCCGCGAGCTCAAAGGCATGGGAGACGCGCGGCTCATTGGCTCCCGCTCGACGTTCACAACCAACGGGCGGCTTTACGCGAAGAATGCCGGAGTGGCGATGAGTCCTCTGCTCGCCGGGCTGAGACCCGATCGCGCGCGAGCGGACTCCGCACCCCAAGAGCTCCGCATGTATTCCTTCGGTTCAACGTACACCATTGCTCCGACCGACCAGTGGACCTACACGATGACGGCGGGTGTGGACGGGTATCAGTTGGTCAACGTCGCCGATGAGTGGTCGCCCATTCCGTCGGTCGCAGACACGGCGCTGAGAGACGCGAGTGGAGCCGCGGTTCGAGGCACCGCGCGCGGAAGCGCAATCAGAAAGGTTGGCGCGCCTGACCGCGCGGAGGGGACGATCACCTTGAGCGCGGAGCAGTCCGTGCTGTGGGACCGCACGTCCGGGGAGATGCCGCTGCCTTCCTCATCCGGTCCCAGGCTTGAACCCCGAGATCTCATTGGAAACACGGGATTCACGATTCAAACCAATGTCGCAATCCGTGAAGCCCTCTATCTGACGGCGGGAGTTCGCCAGGAGCGCGTGGGCCAAACGATCGGCGACTACCAGTTCGTGACCCTGCCCATGCTCGGGTGGGCGCTGGTAAACGACGAGGCACATGCCACTTGGAAGCTTCGCGCGGCCTACGGGAAGGGAGTCAGGGCCGCGCGGTCCTCGATGCATGCGGCATCGCGCGAGACAAAGCGAACCGTTCTCAACCCGGACCTGGAGCCGGAGGAGCAGTCGGGAACGGAGATCGGGGCTGATGTGCTCGTGGGTCGGCGCTTCGGACTGCACGTCACACGCTTTGATCAGCTGGCGTCCGGTTTGATTCAAACGGTCACCGTTCTCGACCCCGCCGGCGGAAACAGCGGACCCGGCAAACCGTCGTCCTGGTTTCAATTGCAGAATGTCGGCGAGATCAGCAACAGCGGCTGGGAGACGCAGGCGGCGCTCGCGCTCGGATCCTGGTCGTTCGACGGCGCAGCGACCTTCGTGGACAGCCGAGTGGAAAGCGTTGCCCGGCGATACACCGGCGATCTGCGACCGGGCGACCGCATGCTCGCCGTCCCCGCTCGCACGTTGAGCGCGACGGCGTCCTGGGCGCGCCGACGGGGAGGCTTCAACGTCACGTCCACGATTTCGCGAGCGTCCGATTGGATCAACTACGATCGGCTCGCAATCGCGAACGCCTACATCGCCAACGGCGGCACCAGCACCCTCACCGGTGCGAATCTGCGGCAGTTCTGGACGACCTATCCCGGCGCCACGAGACTTCGGGGATCGGCGTCCCTCGACATCCGGCGCGGGTTGGTGTTGACCGTCACGGGCGAGAACCTGCTCAACTACCAGCGCGGCGAACCGGATACGATCACGATTGTGCCGGGGCGTACGATAATGCTTGGGGTGAGGGCTCGGTTCTAGACCAAAGGGAGCAGGGAGTAGGGG
>JBBDXZ010000028.1:0-17319 GCA_040902075.1 Gemmatimonadaceae bacterium | reverse complement strand
CCCCCCCCCCCCGCTCCCTGCTCCCCTGCTCCCCTGCTCCCCTGCTCCCCTGCTCCCCTGCTAGTCACACACCAGCCTCGGCGCCGGCAACGTAATCGTACAGTTCTTCGTCACGTCGTCCTGAGTGATCTCGACCTGGATGACGTTGGTGCCGTCGAAGGTGATTTTCTCCCGGCGTGTCCTGGTCGTCTCGATGCCGCCTTCGGGCGTGATCGCAACCCTCATCCGGCGGATGACGGTGCCCGACTCCGGAATCGTCGGCCGCCCATCCGTGATCGGGATGGCCAGATTCGACGTCGTGTCGAACGCCTCGCGTTCCGCGGTGAAAGCGACACCGTCGCGCGATCCGGTGGCCGTTTCGAGAGCGGCGGCAGTGCCGTTCACCGTCCGCTTCGTGCTGCCCTGCGCCAACCCGGTCACCGTGCGGTCGCTGCTGTGCGAGAGCGTGGAGGTTGCTTCGCCGCCACGACGGGTTTTCGTTCCGCTCACTTCGGTCTGGACGTTGACGAGATCCGTAGTGACGGTATCGAACGCCGGCTGTGCATCACCGTCGGCGTCCTTGAATGCGAACGACATGTTGACCGTCAGCCCATGCTTCGCGGACTCCGGGCAGGTGACGCGGCCCGTCGCCTCGCTGAACGTGCAGCTCGCCGGCAACCTGAACGCGCCGAATGGTCCGCGTCCTCGGCCCTTCCCGAAGCCAATGCCGCCAATGAAGTCGGGTCCAAGACCACCACCCATCAGCAGGCCGCGGAGCCCACCCTTACCGAATCCGTCGTTGCCGCGGTGCTTGCCTCGCCGATCGCTTCCCCCACCCCTGCCGCCATCGTGAAAGCCGACGATCGACAGGTCCTCGGGAAGAAATGGCAGCCCGACATCCCCGCTTTCGTCGAAGCTGTTGGAGCTCGCGCTGAATCCGACGGGCACCGTCTGGAACGCGGGCCCAAGCTCGATCGAGTCTTCGGACGAGCTGGTGAGATCCGCGCAGGCCGTTGCCGCGAGCATAGCTGCCATGGCGATAATTGTTTTTGTGGAACGCGACATACTATCTCCGTTGAGAGGTCCAGGTCTCCGCGCCGGAACGGCAGGCGCGGGAGGCATTCGTCATAGAGACACGCCTCGAAACCCGAACCCCTATCCGGCTATCCGTCGAGCGACGGACGCGGCGCACGCGGCTGGCGCGCAGGGCGACGGAACGCATCAGGACGCATGTCACCGCGTTCGTCCCGCAAGCGCGGCTCGCGCATGGGCCGGCGTTCACGCATGGCGCGCCCACCACCCATTCCACGGCCTCCGGCCCGCCCTGCGCGCATGGAGCGGCCGCGATTCGATACGAGCTCCCATGCCCTGGCCTGCTGGTCGGGCGTGAGCACCGCGATCGCATCGCGCTGATCGACGCGAGATTGTTCCTGGGCGCGTTGGAGGTCGGCCTGCATGCGCTGCCGGAACTGGCGCCGCGCGACCGAATCACCCGGCTGCCCGGCGAAACGCCGGCCTGCGGAATCCATCGTTGCCCGAAGCGCCTTTCGACGCGCATGGGAGCGCCGCTCGATCGCGGCCAGCCGCACCACTTGGGCATCGGTGAGCTCGAGCTCGCCGGTGTGCGAGAGCAGCAGCTTGGCCGCGGGGGCTCCGGCCGCGCGTGCAGCCGGCGCCGCAGGACGCGCTGGGCTCTGAGCGACCGCGGTTCCGGCCGCGGCAAATGAAAAAAGAGCAATGAGTCGAATGGGCAAATGCATGGAAGTCTCTGGGAACAGCGTGGTAAGCGGGCGTGCAACGTCCGGTTATACTCTGCAGACGCTGACAATGTTGCGTTGTTAAGGAAATAGCCCGCATCTTCTGCCACTCCCACTCTCCCTGGTTCACCTTCTCACGGTATTGGGAATGGACCTGCGCGAACAGCTCGAGCATTCATTGGCCGATTTGTATTCCGTCGAGCGCGAGCTCACTGGCGGCGGCATGTCGCGCGTGTTCGTAGCGCTCGAAAAGGCGTTCGGGCGGCGCATCGTGATCAAGGTGCTTCCGCCGGAGACAACGGGGGGAGTGTCCTTCGAGCGGTTCAAGCGAGAGATCGCGGTTGCCGCCCGCCTGCAGCATCCTCACATCGTCCCTTTATTGAGCGCGGGCGAGATCGAGGGCCAGCCCTACTTCACGATGCCCTTCGTGAAAGGAGAGACACTCCGCAGCCGCCTTGCCCGAGACGGCGAATTGTCGGTCACGGAGACGATTCACGTCCTGCACGACGTCGCGTCGGCCTTGGCGCATGCGCACGCGGAGGGCGTCGTGCACCGCGACATCAAGCCCGACAACGTAATCCTCTCCGGTGGCGTCGCTGTCGTCACTGACTTCGGCGTAGCAAAAGCGGTCGATACGTCACGCACCAGCGATGGCACCACTTCTGGCCTCACCTCCCTCGGCGTCGCGCTCGGCACGCCCGCGTATATGTCTCCCGAACAAGCGAGCGCGGACCTACATGTCGATCATCGCGCCGATATTTATTCGTTTGGGTGCCTGGCCTACGAGATGTTGACGGGTGCATCGCCGTTCGCCAATCGGCCGCCACAACAGATGCTTGCAGCGCATGTGAGTGAGGCGCCCGAACCATTGCGCAAACGGCGGCCCAATGTCCCTGTGCCGCTCGCTGGCCTCATCACGAGGTGCCTCGAAAAGCGCCCGTCGGATCGTCCTGAGTCTGCGGTGGAGGTGCTGCACAGCCTCGACGTGATCGCCACGCCGACCGGAGGCACAGCACCCACGGATGCCAGATGGCTCCCAGTTCAGGTCGGCCACCGCGCGATGATCTATGCTGGCATCATCGCCATCGGGGTGGCGGGCCTGGCATGGTACACGCTGGCGCGGAACCCCGGGCGCATCGTTGCAGGCAATTCCACGCGTGTCACATCCACCGTTGATGTCGAGCTCGACGCAGCCATTTCCCCGGACGGAAAGTTCATTGCGTATGCTGGCGGGCCGGTGGCCGCCGCCCGCATCTACGTGCGACAGCTGGCTGGAGGTCGGACCGTTTTGCTGTCCGGTGAGCTCGACGGCGACCATCGCTGGCCGCGGTGGTCCCCGGATGGGGCGCAAATCGTATTTCAGGCCAAGGGCGGATTGTACCTCGTGCCGGCGCTTGGTGGACGGCTCCAGCCATTCGCCCAGGGCGAGGGGGGCGCGCTGATCACGCCCTCGTGGTCTCCAGGCGGTTCTCGTTTGGCCTATGCGGACGAACGTGGGCTGTGGCTGCGCGCCATCAGCGGCGGCAATGCGGTCATGCTCGCCGCCGGGAACGCGCTCCACTCTCCGTCGTGGTCACCGGATGGAACGCGCGTTGTCTATGTGAGCGGCAACTCACTCTACATCGCGGGCGCGGCCTCTACGTTCGGCAATCTGGCTCCGAGCGCTCTCTGGGTCATTCCGGCCGACGGCGGTACGCCCAGGGCCCTCACGGACTCCGCGCATCTGCAGATGTCGCCGGTGTTCACGTCCGATGGCCGCGGTGTGCTCTTCGTTTCGAACGCGGGGGGCACTCGCGACGTCTATCAACTCGATCTTCCTTCGTCCGTGCGACGCATCGGCGAACCTCGACAGGTGACCGTCGGCCTGCAGCCGTACACCATCTCACTCTCCGCCGACGGCCGGTACATGGGCTACTCCGTGCTGCACATCCGTGCCAACGTGTGGATGACGTCGATCACCGGAGATACGAACGCGGCAGTTTTAGCCGCCAAACCCGTCACGAGGTCAAACAATGCGATCGAGTCGGTGGATCTTTCGCACGACGGCAAGTGGATCGTATTCGACTCGGATGCGGCCGGCAATCAAGACATCTACAAATTGTCTCTCGACGGCGGCGATCCGGTACAATTAACCACTGACAAGGCGGATGACTTCGTGCCGCGGTGGTCTCCCAATGATCGGGAGATTGCCTTCCACACACTACGGCATGGAAGCCGCGACCTGTACGTGATGGATGCCGAAGGACGCAATGTGCAGCGCGTAACCTCCGCCTCGAGCCAGGACTACCTCCCTGACTGGTCTCCTGACGGTCGCGAGCTGTGCTACTCATCGAACTTGAACGGCGCTTACGAAGTGTATGCAGTGACGAGGAACGCAAATGGAGCATGGTCAGACTCGCGCCGATTGACTAACGATCGTGCTTTGCGCCGTCAACCTTGTCGTTGGTCGCCAGACGGCAAGAGTATCGCCTCCGTTTACGCAAGCCGGCTGACGCTGGCCAGTCCGGACGGCAGCGGCTCACGCGTGCTTGTGGACTGGACCAACGGTCCGGATGAGATTCGCGCCTCCGCTTGGGGACCAGATGCCACGCTGCTCTTTCACACCGCGGCAATCGGTGCGAAGCATGCTTTCTGGTCGGTGCGGGCTAGCGGCGGCACTCCCAAGCTCATCGCCCGATTTACTGATCCACGTCACGCGGCACGCAGGCCGGATTTCGTCACTGACGGCAAACGGCTTCTCTTTGTCGTTTCCACCGACGAAGCCGACGTTTGGGTGATGGCACTGAAGCCCTAGTGCATTTCCAATGACCGTCGATATGCGTCGCGTCACGTGGTACGCGCTGGGTGCGCTCGCCGTGGGACTTCTCGCGGGCGCGGCGCTCGCGTCGGCCCAGCATCCGGGGCTCGACCGGTTCATCCGCATTGTCGAGCCCATTGGCACGCTGTGGATCAACGCGGTGCGGATGACGATCATCCCGCTCGTCATCTCGATGCTCATTGCGGCCGTGGCGTCGAGCGACAGCCTGCGCTCTCTCGGGAGGTTGGGGGGAGCGGCCGTTGTGTTTTTTGTCGGCATGGTCGCCGCCGTCGCCGTCTACACCGCCTTGCTGGTGCCACCACTCCTGTCTGGGCTCACGATCGATCCCCAGGCGGCGGCAGCGCTGCGAGAAACCGCAGCCTCCGGGTCGCAACAGGTTGCCACGACCGTCCGCGGCATGGGCGGCATCTCACAACGCATCGTGGAGCTGGTTCCACCGAATCCGTTTCGGACCGCCGCCGATGGAACGATGCTGCCGTTGATCGTGTTCACCGTGATCCTCGGTGCGGCGCTGTCGCGCATACCATCCGAACTGCGTGAAACGCCCGTGCGGTTTTTTCGCGGCGTCAGCGAGGCAATGCTCGTCATCATCCGCTGGGTGTTTCTCGCCGCGCCCATTGGGGTGTTTGCACTCGCCATCGTCGTCGGAGCGCGGCTTGGTTACGCGGCGGTTGCCGCGGTCGGCTACTACACCGGCGTCTTTGCCGTGCTCATGATCGGCATCGCGCTCGCTGTGTACGTCGTCGCCGTCGCGATCGGCCGGGTTCCCCTCCGACGGTTTGCTGCCGCGGTTGCACCGGCGCAGGTGATCGCCCTCGGCTCGCGGTCCTCGACGGCGGCGCTTCCGTCGATGATCGAGGCGGCCCGCGATGTCCTGCATCTACCGCCGCAGATCGTCAGCTTCGTCCTCCCGATGGCGGTCGTGGTCTTCAGGATCTCGGTCCCCGTCTCGTTCATTCTGGGGGTCCTGTTTCTCGGGAAACTCTACGGCGTCGAGCTCGATGGGGCACAGATCGCCGTTGTCGCGGTGCTGTCAGTTCTCCTTAGCTTCAGCGTTCCCGGGGTACCCAGTGGCTCCTTGTTCATGATGGCACCCGTTTTCGCGGACGTCGGCATTCCGGTGGAAGGAGTCGCGATCCTCATCGCGATCGACGTCATTCCCGATCTGCTCAAGACTACGACGATAGTGACTGCGCACATGGCGAGCGCGGTCGTCGTCGCGCGTGTGACACAGGATCAGCGCGCCGAGCAGCCGCAAGCGGTCGTCACATGACGCGCTATCCGGAGACGAACGTCTTTTTCCGGAAGCTTCGTTGGGAGTATCCGCGTATCACGCACGCACAGGGCACGTGGTTGTACGACGACGCCGGAGCGGCGTACCTGGACGCCTGTGGCGGTGCATTCGTGAGCAACCTTGGTCACGGAGTGGCGGAGATCGCGGACGCGATGGCCGCTCAAGGAAAGAAGCTCGCCTATGTGAGCGGGATGACGCTCACGCACCCCGCCGTCGAGGATTTTGCCACCGAGCTCGCGGCGCTGGCGCCAATTGGATTGGACCGGGTGTATCCCCTGTCAAGCGGGTCGGACGCGGTCGAAGCCGCGCTCAAGCTCGCGCGCCAGTATTGGACCGAGCTGGGAGAGCCGGCCAAGCAACGCATCGTCGCGCTGTATCCCGCCTATCACGGCAATACCCTGTTGGCGCTCTCGGCGTCCGCGCGCGAGCACTACAAGACGTTGTACAAAGGCTGGCTCGTCGACGTGATCCGCGTGCCCGCCTATGACGCCGATGCGCTCGAGAGGGTGATTGCAGCCGACCACGCGAGCATTGCCGCCTTCATCATGGAGCCCGTGGGCGGTTCGTCCACCGGTGCGCTCGAGCCGTCCGCGGGATATCTCCGACGCGTACGCGACTTATGCACGCGCCACAAGGTGCTGTTCATCGCGGACGAGATACTCGTCGGCGCGGGGCGAACCGGCACCTGGTCGGCGCTCGAGCCGGACGGCGTGGTGCCCGACCTCCAGATCCTTGGCAAAGGCATCGCGGCGGGGTTCGCTCCGCTCGCCGCCGTCCTCGCTCCGACGCGCATCGTGGACGTGCTGGCCGAGAGCTCGGGTGGTCTCAATCACGCGCAGACTTTCTCGCATCATGCGGTGTCGTGCGCGGCCGGTACCGCCACCATTCGTTACATAAGGAAGCACAAGCTGGTGGAGCGTTGCGCCCGGATGGGTGAACAACTGCACGCGCGGCTCGCCGAGCTGCGCGAGCTGCCGCACGTTGGCGCGATTCGGGGCCGAGGGTTGCTCGCCGGCATCGAGCTCGTGGACGACGCTTCCACGAATGCGCCCTTTCCCCGCGCTGCCCATCTCGCGGAGACGCTGACGCGAGCCGCGCTGGACAATCACCTGGTCGTGTGGCCGAACATCGGCCATGTGAACGGCACCGACGGCGATCTCATCCTGCTCGCCCCGCCCTACACGGTGTCGGACGACGAGCTCGATCAGATCGTGCAGCGACTCTCGTCGGCGATTCAAGCGACGGTTCGGCAACTGGCGGTGAGAACATGAGTGTGGCGTCATCCCGAGCCCCTCGCCTGTCTGTGATCTGCAGTTCGGTACGATACTGCAGATTCCTCGTCGCTTCGCTCCTCGGAATGACATCCGCACTGTCTGCGCAGAGTCTGTTACGCGTGGACACGAATGTCGCGGTGCCAATGCGCGATGGCGTCGTTCTTCGCGCCGACATCTGGCGACCTACTGCCGACGGGCGCCGTCCGACGCTCGTCTATCGCACGCCGTATGGAAAGCACCAGGCGACCGCGGCGTTCGCGACCGCGCGCAAAGCAGTGGCACGAGGGTATGCCGTCGTGCTGCAAGACGTCCGCGGCCGCTACGCATCGGATGGCGAATTCCTCCCATACCAACAGGAGGGCAAGGACGGCTACGACACCATCGAGTGGGCCGCGAGACAGGCTTGGTCAAATGGATCCGTTGGAACGTTTGGCCTGTCCTACCCGGGCGCGGCTCAGTGGCTCGCGGCGATCGAGAACCCGCCTCCGTTGATGGCCATGGTTCCAGCGATGACGTTCGCGTCGCCGAACCAGTTCTGGTATTCAAACGGTGTGTGGGATCTCTCGTGGGTCAGCTGGATCAACGCCAACATCCGCGCCGACCGCGTGAAGCGCCTCGGCGGCGACACGGCATTGCGCGCGATCGCGCCGTGGTACTTCGAGTGGCAGCGGCATCCCCCCGAAGACGTGTGGTGGGACTGGGCGGAGCTGCGCGGCAAGTATGGACGCACCAACGCCGCCGTATTGAACTTCTCCGCTTGGCACGACGACGCGTATGGCCCGCACGGCGCAATCAACAATTTCGTCGGGTTGGTCACGGAGCGTGACCAGAACGATCAACTCCGAACGGGCCTGATCATGGGCCCCTGGACGCATGGCGTGCCGAGGATGAACCGCACGACGGCGGGTGAACGGGACTTCGGCCAGGCCGGCGTGGTGGACTACGACGAGATCGTGCTGCGGTGGATGGATCAGTACGTTCGCCGCATCGAGAATGGCGTAGAGCGGGAAATGCCGGTGCGCATCTTTGTCATGGGCAGCAATCAGTGGATCGCTGGCAATTCATGGCCGTTGCCCGGGACGCGTCAGGATACTGTCGTCCTGAACCGGCCGGGATCGGCGACGACCATCGTATCCGAGCCGGCGAATCCGGTCGCGGATCCGTATGCGCCACGCGCCGGTGCTCACGATTATCGGGCGTTCGCCTCGGACAAGCGCATCGCCGTTTTCGAGACGAGGCCGCTCGACGCTGACCTGCACATCGTCGGCGCGATGGCAGCGGAGATGCACGTTTCCGTGGACGCGACGGACGCCGACATCTGGGCGAAGGTATACGATGTGGCGCCCGACGGCACCGCGCTCAACCTGATGAGTCCCGGGCTCGACGTCGTCCGGTTGAGCTACAGGAATGGCGTCGCCAGACGCGAGCCGCTGGTGCCGGGTCAGGTGTACCGCGTGCGGCTGGGCGACCTGTTGACCGCGAACACCTTCAAGAAGGGGCATCGCATCCGGGTCGCCGTAATGACGTCGTTCGCGCCCTGGTTCGAGCCCGCGGCGCGGGCCGCGCGCGTCACGATCCACCACAGTTCCGAGCGCCCATTCCGCCTGGTTTTGCCCGTACTGCCTGCGTCAGCCATGTTATCTGCGAAATGAGCAAGAACTATCCGCACATCGTCACCGCCCCCCCGGGCCCGAAGGGGAGAGCGATCATCGAGCGCGACCGCGCGTCGACGGCAACCTGTTATCTGAAGGAGTACCCCTTGGTCGTCGCGCGCGGACAGGGCGCGATGATCGAAGACGTGGACGGCAATCGCTACCTCGATTTCATGGCTGGCATCGCGGTCGCGTCCACGGGGCACTCGCATCCGAAGGTCGTCGCGGCGATTCAGGACGCCGCGTCCAAGTTCCTTCACATCTGCGGCGGCGATTTCTATTACGAGGCGTTCGCCGCGCTTCCGGAGCGACTCGCCAGGATCGCGCCCGGCAAGGACGCGAAAAAGGTCTTTCTCACGAACTCCGGCACCGAAGCGATCGAAGGGGCGCTCAAGCTCGCGCGCCATTCCACGCGACGCAACGCCTTCATTGCCTTCGAGGGTTCCTTTCACGGGCGCACGTATGGATCGCTGAGCCTCACCAACAGCAAGGCCATTCAGCGAGCCGGATTCGGGCCGTTCCTCCCGGAGATCTACCACGCTCCCTACGGCGACGCGGATTACATCGAGCAGCGGCTCTTTGCCAAGCGGCTGGATCCGCGCGACGTCGCGGCGATCGTCGTCGAGCCCATTCAGGGAGAAGGCGGTTACGTCGTCCCGCCGAAGGGCTTCTTATCCAAGTTGCGCGCGCTGTGCGACGAGCACGGGATGCTCCTCATCATGGATGAAGTGCAGAGCGGCATCGGACGCACCGGCAAATGGTTCGCCTGTCAGCACGAGAGCGTCGTCCCCGACATCGTCGTCACCGCCAAGGGCCTCGCCAGCGGAATGCCCCTTGGCGCGTTCATCGCGCGCGCGAATCTGATGAAATGGAAGCCGGGCGCGCACGGCTCGACGTTCGGCGGCAACCCGGTCTGCTGTGCCGCGGCGCTCGCGACGCTCGATCTCGTGGAGAAGGAGTACATGAAGAACGCGCGGATGATGGGCGAGATTCTCATCGCCAAAACGCGCGACCTCGCCGCGAAGGTCAAGACGATCGCCGACGTCCGCGGGCGCGGCCTCATGGTCGCCATCGAGCTCAAGGATCCCGCCCTCGTGAAGCGCGTGGTGCTCGGCGCGTTCAAAAGAGGCGTCCTCCTGCTTGGCGCTGGTAAAAGTGCGATCCGGTTCGCCCCTCCGCTCGTCATCGATGAGGAAGACATCGACATCGCGCTGTCGACCATCGGCGAGCTATTGAGTGACTGATGGGAAGCTCGTCCCGATGCGCGAGGCCATCGCCGCGCACGTGCAGGACGGCGACTCCGTGGCGCTCGAAGGGTTCACGCATCTGATTTGCTTCGCCGCGGCGCACGAAATCATTCGCCAACGGCGCCGTGACCTCACGCTTTGTCGCCTCACACCGGATCTCGTCGCCGATCAGATGATCGCGGCCGGCTGCGTCTCGAAGCTGGTGTTTTCCTGGGCAGGCAATCCCGGCGTCGGTTCGCTCCACGCGTTTCGACGGTCGGCATCGCAATTGGAGCTCGATGAGTACTCGCACTTTGGCATGGTGGGCCGATTCGCCGCCGGCGCCGCGGGCCTCCCCTTCTGGCCGCTTCGCGACTATGACGGCACCGACCTGCCGCGCGTGAACCCGAATATCCGGCAGGTAACCTGCCCGTTCACCGGCGAGCAATTGGCTGCCGTCCCTGCGCTGACACCCGACGTCGCGATCGTTCACTGCCAGCGCTCCGACGCTGAAGGCAACGCGCAGATGTGGGGAGTGCTCGGTGTTCAAAAGGAAGCCGCGTTCGCCGCCGAACGCGTGATCGTCGTGGCGGAAGAGATCGTGGAGGCGTCGATGGTGCGGTCCGACCCCAATCGCACGGTGATCCCCGGGTTCATCGTCGATGCGGTCGTGCACGAACCCTGGGGCGCGCACCCGTCGTATGTGCAGGGCTATTACGATCGCGACAACGACTTCTACGTGCGATGGGAGGCCGTGTCGCGCGACGAAGCACAGCTGAGGCAATACCTGGATGAATACGTCTACGGCGTCCGCGATCGTGAGGAATACGCGCGGAAAGTTTCCATGCTGCACCTCAAGGCGGACCAGCGCATCTCGGTCGGCGTGAACTATGGCTTCTGAGCAGATGATCTGTGTCGCGGCCAACGAGTTGCGCGACGGCGACGTCGTCTTCGTCGGAATCGGCTTGCCCAGCCTTGCCTGCAACCTCGCGCTCAAGACGCACGCGCCGAACCTCGAGCTCATTTATGAGTCGGGGACGCTCGGGACGCGTCCCGAGCGCATGCCGCTCTCCATAGGTGACCCGGGCTTGGTGGCCGGAGCGCTGATGGTCGCACCCATGACCGACGTCTTTCAGTACGTGCTCCAGCGCGGCCATGTCGACGTCGGGTTCCTCGGCGCCGCGCAGATCGATCACGTCGGGAACATCAACACCACCGTCATCGGGCCATATGAGCACCCGAAGGTGCGGCTTCCCGGAAGCGGCGGCGCGGCGGAGATCGCGATCCATGCAAAGCGCGTGTTGGTCATCATGATGTTGGACAAGCGCGCCTTCCCGGCCAAAGTCGACTTCATCACGAGTCCCGGCGCCCGCGTCTCTCGCGTGATCACCGACAAGTGTATTTTCGACCGCGATCCCATCACCGGCGAGCTGCTGCTGTCGGCGCTGTACGAGGGCGTGAGCGACGCTGAAGTCCGTGGACAGGTTGGTTGGGATCTGCACTCAGCTCGGACCGTGAAACACGTTGATGCGCCCACCGCGGTGCACCTGGCCGCCCTACGAATGCTGAGGGAACAATGAATCGACCATTGGGGCTGTTATCCGCCCTGTCGCTTCTTGCATCCGACGTATCCGGACAAACGCAGAAGCACCGTGCTCGCGAGCTTGGCGTCCCCATCGATGGCACGCCCGGACCGCTCGACGCCATCACCGACGTGCGGGGCGTCGAAGTCGGGCAGACGACCCTCATTTCCGGAAGCGGAAGGCTCGTGGTCGGCAAAGGTCCCGTGCGCACGGGCGTCACCGTCGTTCATCCACGCGGCAAGACGAGCAACGATCCCGTTTTCGGGGCGTGGTTCACGCTGAATGGGAATGGCGAGATGACGGGCACCACGTGGTTACAGGAATCGGGAATCCTCGAGGGACCGATCGCTATCACCAACACGCACAGCGTCGGGGTTGCTCACAGCGCGATCCTCCAGTGGCAGGTGAGCCGGCCGGGAACGCAGCCCTGGGGCCTGCCGATCGTGGCGGAGACGTACGACGGCGGTCTCAACGACATCAACGGTTTTCACGTGAAAGCCGAGCATGTCATTGCGGCGCTCGACGGCGCGACCTCTGGTCCGGTACAGGAGGGGAATGTCGGCGGCGGCACCGGGATGGTTTGTCACGGGTTCAAGGGCGGGATCGGCACGGCGTCGCGCAAACTCGACGCGACGGCCGGCGGTTACACCCTCGGCGTTCTCGTGCAGTGCAACTACGGCATACGTCGAGAGCTGCGGATCGCGGGCGTACCGGTCGGCGCGGAGATCACCGATCTGATGCCGGGGCCTGCCCCGTCTGGAGCTGGGGAGGACGAGGAGCTCGGATCGATCATCGTCGTCGTCGCAACCGACGCGCCTCTTCTTCCCCACCAGGTGAAGCGTATCGCGACGCGCGCGTCGCTGGGGATCGGCCGCATGGGTGGCTACGGCGGCAAGAGCTCGGGCGACATCTTCATCGCGTTTTCGACCGCCAACGCCCGTTCCAGCGGAGACACGGGCACCGTGAACGTCACCATGCTGCCGAACGCCCGGATGAACGCGCTGTTCAATGCGACCGTCCAGGCCACCGAGCAGGCCATCGTGAACGCCCTGCTGGCGGCTGAGACGATGACCGGCGCCAACGACCGGCGCGTCTACGCCATGCCCCTCGATCGCGTGCGCGCTATCATGGCCAAATACGGCCGTCCTCTGAAATGAAAGTGCCGAGAAATTTACCGCAGACCTCTGCGGTAATGCTCTTGTTTTTGATTGGGACAACCCTCTCCGCGCAGCGACGTGATGCCCCGCTCGAGCAGGTGAAGGTCCCGCATAGCTACTACTGGCGGGAGATGTACGTCCCACAAGTCACCAGCGGCCCGAGCTCCTTCACCTGGTCCCCGAACGGTCGCGAAGTCATCTATTCGATGCAGGGATCGCTCTGGCGGCAGTTCGTCGGAGCGACAGTCGCGACGCAACTCACGTCGGGACAGACATATGATTTTCAGCCCGATTGGTCGCCCGACGGACGGTCGGTGATCTATTCGACGTACGATGGCCGTTCGCTCGCGCTCATGCTGCTGGATCTCCCAACGGGCGAGAGGCGCACCCTGCTCGACAACGGCGCGGTCAACGTGGACGCGCGTTGGTCGCCGGACGGATCGCGCGTTGCGTTCGTCTCGACGCTGCACAACGGACGTTGGCACATCTTCGTCGCGGCGTTTGCGAATGCACGGCTGGACTCCGCCGTGCGGATCACCGAGGATCGGGACGGAGGACAACCGCGCTACTACTACAGCCGCTTCGATCACTATCTCTCCCCGACGTGGTCGCCGGATGGCAAGGAGCTGATCTTCGTCTCCAACCGCGGCCGGATTTACGGCACCGGCGGCCTGTGGCGAATGGAAGCGCGGGCGGGAGCAGGCCCCCGCGAGATCCATTACGAAGAGACGACCTGGAAGGCGCGGCCCGATTGGGACCGCGCTTCGCGGCGCGTCGTCTACAGCAGCTACCATGGACGGCAGTGGAATCAGCTCTGGCTCGCGACGAGCGAGCGCGGCGATCCTGTCCAGCTCACCTACGGCGAATACGACGCGACGGCGCCGCGGTGGTCCCCCGACGGCTCGCGCATCGGGTACGTCTCGAACGAAGGCGGCAACACCGCGCTCTGGGTCGTGACGGTGCCCGGAGGCAAGCGCGAGCGTGTCAACGCGCGCACGCGCCGGTACCACTCGCCAGTGGGCCGGCTTGTCGTCACGGTGATCGACTCCGCGACGCGACGCCCGATGCCGGCGCGCGTTTCCGTCCGCCACTCGGAGGGCACGTTCTACGCGCCGGACAATGCGTGGCGCCACGCCGACGAGGCGATCGTGCGTGAGGGACAGAAGTTCGAGTACGGCTACTGGCACACGCGCGGAATCGACACGCTGACCCTTCCTCCCGGGCGGTACACGATTCAGATCTGGAAAGGCCCGGAGTGGCGGCGTCTTTCGCGTGCCACTGATGTCCGAGCCGACGCGACCTCATCTCAGCGCTTCCTCCTCTCCTCCCTCCTCCCTCCTCCCTCTTCCCTCCAAGCCCGTGGGTGGTGGGGTGGTGACGTGCACGTCCACATGAACTATGGCGGCACGTATCGCAACACGCCCGCGAATCTGGCACATCAGGCGCGCGCCGAGGGGTTGAGCATCGTACAGAACTTGATCGTCAACAAAGAGCAACGTGTTCCAGACATTGCGTACTGGCGTCCGGGTGGAAGGCTGTTGCACACGTCCGCCGACGTGATCATCGCGAACGGCCAGGAATTCCACACCGGTATTTGGGGACACTCATCCCTGCTCGGCCTGCGCGAGCATCTGGTGCTCCCAGACTACGCCGCGTATCCAGGCACCGCGCTCGCCAGCCTCTATCCGACGAACGCCGCGATCTTCGACATCGCACGCTCGCAGGGCGGCATTACCGGCTACGTGCACCCGTTCGACTTCCGGCCCGAATTCGCCGAGATGCAAGGCGGCATCCCGTACGAGTTGCCGGTGGATGTGGCCACGCACCGAGTCGACTTCCTCGAGGTGATGGGCTACAGCGATCATCTCATCACGTCGGACATCTGGTACAAGCTGCTCAACTGCGGCTTCAAGGTACCGGCCGCCGGCGGTACGGACGCCTTTCCGAACTTTGCCAGCCTTCGCGGGCCGCCGGGTCTCGTACGGACCTTCGCGAAGGCCGGAGCAAGGCTCGATCACCGCCGTTGGCTGGACGCCATCAAAGCCGGCCGCACCTTCGTCACCAACGGTCCGCTCCTGACGTTCACACTGAACGGCCGGGATCCGGGGAGCCAGATACGGTTTCCATTCTCAGGCACTCACCGCGTTGTCGCGCGGGTGAGCCTGCGGACGAACATGCCGGTCGATCACCTCGAGATCGTGAGCAACGGCAAGGTTGTCGCGAAGCTCCCAGGGCGCCTTGCCGACACCACGCTCACTTTTCGCGTAACGGGCAACGCCTGGTTTCTTGCCCGCGCCTACTCGGACAAACCGGCGCTGCCGATCCTCGACCTCTATCCCTTTGCCAGTACCAGTCCGGTGTACGTCACGGTCGGTACCACGCCGCCGAGCTGCCGAGAGGATGCCGAGTTTTTCCTGCGGTGGATCAACCTGCTGAGCCAGCGGGTAAGGGCCGATACAAGCTGGAACAGGCCGTTAGAGCGCGAGCGGACCCAGGCTCTGATCTCGAGGGCGCACGAGGAATTCATTCGGCGCCGCTAGGCTGACGGCCCCTGCACCGTTTGTGAACCAGGTCACATCTGTGGCGTATGACAGACAGTTTACGTCCTCGCCGCCTCCCCTCATTATCCATGATGCCCAAAAGCACCTTTCGTTGGACCCTGGTCGCGTTCGCGCTCGCCGGCGCGTGCAAGGACAATGGCCCTCCGCCGATCGGTCCGCCGGCCGCGCTAGTGCCGATCGCCGGCGCGTTGCAGGCCGCGCCCGCGAATACCGAGCTCCCGGCTCCGATTCAGCTGTCGGTACGGGACGCGAATGGCAACGTCCTCGGCGCCGGACATGTCGTCACGTTTGCGGTCGTCGCGGGCGGAGGCAGCATCACCGGCACGTCGGCAACGTCGGACGCCAGCGGAACGGTAACCGCGCCGGCGTGGCGCCTCGGAAAGAGTGCGGTGCCGCAAACGCTGCGCGCGACATTGAACGCGGTCGTGCAGGAGGTCGGTGCGATCGTTGCCACCGAGTACCAGATCACCGTACGCTTTTGGGGCGATCCGATGAGCATGGCCAACCAGCTGCTATTCGCGAACGCCGCCGCCAGAATCAGCGGATTCCTCACGGGTGACGTGATCGACGCGGATGCCCGGAACAGCAATCTCGATCTGGAACAGGAGTGCGATATCACGGGACAACCGGTCTTGAACGAAATAATCGACGACGTCCTTGTGTTCGCGTCGATTCGGTCCATCGATGGGCCAGGAAATATCCTGGGGAGGGCTGGTCCCTGCCTCGGGCGCGAGACTTCCACCGGCACCATGATCGCGATCGGCTTCATGGAATTCGATTCAGCGGACCTGGACAGGTTGGCGAGCGGTGGGAGCCTGCAGGAGGTAATCACGCATGAAATGCTTCACGTCGTGGGCTTCGGAACCCTCTGGAACAATCGCGCCTTGCTCACAGGTTCGGGAACGAGTGATCCGCGATTCACGGGAATGCAGGCACGCCAAGGCTGTGCCGCGGCCGGTTCTCCAGTGACGTGCGCGAACAGCGTACCGGTGGAAGGGACCGGGGGTTCGGGCACCGCGAACGCGCACTGGAGGGAAAGCACCTTCGTGAACGAGCTGATGACTGGCTTCATCGATGCCGGCACCAACCCGCTCAGCGCGATTACGATAGCCAGTCTGGCTGACTTGGGATTCACGGTGAATATGGCGGCGGCCGACACTTACGCGGTCCCACTTGGCTTGATCCGAGCCAACAACATGATCGCGAGCCAGGGCTGGGAGCAGATCATACCGATGCGCGCGCTTCTGCATCCCGATGGACGCGTCGAAAGAGTGAGGATGAAATGACGAAGTTTTGCGTGCTCGTTCTCCTGGCCGCCGTCGCGTGTGGACGCCCGCGGGAGGACACGGGCGCCGATTCCACGAGTCTGCCGGCGGTCGATACGCTGAAGGCCGCGCCAACCGACACGCTCGCCCAGCGTGACAGTGTGTCCAAAACGTCGTCCGCAAAACAGGGGACGGCGACCACCAAGGCGTCTCAAACGACGGCGGCGAAAGACTCGACAAAATTGGGCCGCGACGTCGCCGTTCCTTTCGATCCCACGAAGCGCCGGCTTCCTACGGTGGATACTACGAAGAAGCGCCCACCTCTGTAGGATGCCAGCTGACCCGCTCGAGGATTGTGATCTTCTGCCAGATCTTACCTGACAGCCCGGTCGTCAGATCCTCGATCTCGTTCACCGCGGCCAATACCACCGCGTCATTGAAGTGCTGGACCAGGAGCGCGGACGTCTTGCTGATGAGCGACAGGATCTCACTGCAGTAGTCGAGATAGCGGCCGAGCTCCGGTCCCGACATGGTGCGCTCGGGAGATGACGGCGTGTCTGGCTGCCGCGAGAGCAGGCGCTCCGGATCTTTCGTGAGTTGGTGCATGTCCACGATGTGCGCCAGACTGCGAAGCTCGTGGAGCATCTCGAGCGCTTTACGGCGCTTGACGCGCGTCTCGATGGTCAGCACGAAGAACACCGCGATGCCGAAGAACACGATGTCGTTCACCGCGGCCTCGATCGTCTGTATCGC
>JBBDXZ010000027.1:1194-47325 GCA_040902075.1 Gemmatimonadaceae bacterium | reverse complement strand
GTCACGGTAACGCGCCGCCTGCATTTCAGTGCCGCGCATCGCGTGCACAATCCCGCGATGTCAGACGAAGAGAACCGCCGGACGTTCGGCAAATGCAACAATCCGAACTGGCACGGCCATAACTACATCCTCGACGTGTCCGTGAAGGGCCCGCTCGACGAGAAGACGGGATACGTCATCGATCTCGCGCGCGTCAAGGAGATCGTCCAGGCCCAGGTGATCGAGAAGGTCGACCACCGCAACCTGAACATCGAGGTCGATTTTCTTCGCGATGTGATTCCCACGACGGAGAACGTCATCGTCTCGTTCTGGCGCGTCCTGGAGCCGGCCCTGCGCCCCGCGCGGCTGACGCGTCTCGTGCTCTGGGAGACGGTCAACAACTATGTCGAGTACGACGGCCGGTAACGCCGCCGTCGGCGCGCCGCTCAACGGCCGGTCGGCCGTGATCTCCGGAGCGTCGCGCGGCATCGGACTCGAGTGTGCGCGCGCGCTGCACGCGGCGGGCGCGAAGGTCGTTCTCGTCGCGCGCACGAAGGCGGCGTTGGGGCGCGTGACGCGCGAGCTGGGTGAGCGCGCCTCGGCGATCGAATGCGACGTCGCGGATCCGGCAAACGTGCAGCGCGCGCTGGCGAAGATTCGCGCGACCCTCGGGGGCGCACCCGACATTCTCGTCAACAACGCGGGGATGTTCGTCCTGGCGCCCGTCGAGCGGACCACCGTCGACGAGTTCGAGCGCATGCTCCGCGTCAATCTCACGTCGCAATTCGCATTCGTGCGGGAGTTCCTGTCGGACCTGCGCCAGGAGCGTCGCGGGCACATCGTCACGATCGGTTCGATCGCGGACCACCTGGCGTTCCCGGACAACGCCGCATACGCCGCGAGCAAATACGGCGCTCGCGGACTGCACGAGGTGCTGCGCGCAGAGCTCCGCGGCAGCGGCGTCCGCGCGACCCTCGTTTCGCCAGGGCCGGTGGATACGACGCTCTGGGATGACGTCGATCCCGATGCGCGACCCGGGTTCACGCCGCGTCGCGAGATGCTGACCGCCAGCGCCGTCGCGGACGCGGTGCGGTACGTCGTCACGCGGCCCGGCGACGTGAACATCGACGAGATGCGGTTGTCCCGCGCCTGACGGCGGTCCGGTGTTCGTCGAGCTGATCGAGTCGCTGCGCTGTCCGCGCCCGCACGAAGAGGCGCCGCTCATCGTCTCGGCGTCCCGCACCGAATCGCGGCACATCGTCGAGGGCGTGCTCGGGTGCCCGGTGTGCGCGTCCGAATTCGTGATCGCGAATGGCGTCGCGTGCTTCGACGATCCCGGCAAGCCGACCGCCCGCGAGGAGCCCAGCGCCGAGACGGCGATGCGAATCGCGGCCTTTCTGGAGCTTTCCGACACGCGCGGGTTCGCGCTGCTGTGCGGCCGCTGGGGGGCGCACGCGGATCAGATTCGCCGCTTGTCGGACACGCCGCTGGTCCTCGTGAACCCGCCAAGCGATCTGTCCGCCGAAGTCGCCGGAGCGATCGCGACGCGCGACGCGGTTCCATTCGCCGCATCGGCCGCGCGCGCGGCCGCGCTCGACGGCGCCATGTCGGCGGAACTGGTCGCGTCAGCGGTGAGAGCCGTGCGGGCCGGCGGCCGGGTCCTGGGGCCAGCGTCGCTCGATGTGCCACCCGGTGTCATTGAGCTCGTGCGCGACGATCGGGTCTGGGTCGGAGAAAAAACCGCGGCGCCGGATGTGACGCCGCGGTTTGTGCCGCTCACGCGCGCGTCGCGCTGAGCGAGGAAGTCTACACGCCCGCCGGCTCGCGCTCGTCCTGATAGAGCCGGTCGATGGTCTCCTTGTACGTCTTGTCCACGACACGCCGCTTCACCTTCAACGTCGGCGTGAGCTCGCCGCGTTCGATCGAGAAGTCATGCTCGAGCAACGCGATCTTCTTCGGCATCTCGAACTTCGCGAGCGCCTTCAGCTCACCGAACACCTCCTGCTCCATCTTCGCGCGGGTCGCGGGCAAGGCGAGCAACTGCTTGCGATCGGTCCAGGCCATGCTCTCCTGCGCGGCCCATTTCTCGAGGTTGTCCCAATTGGGAACGATGAGCAGCGCCGCGAACTTGCGCCGGTCGCCGATCATCACCGCCTGACTCACGTACTTGTTGGTCCTGATCGCGTTTTCGATCGGCTGCGGCGCGATCTTCTTGCCTCCAGCCGTGACGATGAGGTCCTTGATCCGATCGGTGATTCGCAGAAAGCCGTCCTCGAGCACGCCGATGTCGCCGGTGTGAAACCAGCCGTCCGAATCGATCGCTTCCTTCGTCGCGTCGGGTTTGTTGAAGTAGCCCTTCATGACGTGCGGCCCCTTCGTGAGGATCTCGCCGTCGGGCGAAATGCAAACCTCGACGCCGGGCACGACCTTCCCGACCGAGCCAATGCGGAAATTCGCCGGCGTGTTCACTGAGATGACCGGCGACGTCTCCGTGAGCCCATAGCCTTCCAGAATGACCAGGCCGGCGGCATAGAAGAACTTGTTGATCTCGGGCGCGAGCGGGGCGCCTCCCGACACGAAGTAGCGCAGCCGACCACCCGTGCGCGCCTTCAGCTTCGAGAACACGAGCTTCTGCGCGATCCGGTACTTCCGGCCGAGCATCCCCGAGGGCTCCCGTCCCGCGAGCTTTTGATCGGCCCACGCCTCCGCGACGCCCCGCGCCCAGAAGAAGATGCGCTTCTTCAGGGCGCCGCCCGCCAGCGCGTTCTCGAGCACGCGCGCGTACATCTTTTCGTACAGCCGTGGCACGGACAACACGAGCGTCGGCTTGACCTCCTGCATGTTGGCAGGCACGGTGTCGATCGACTCCGCGTACGCGATCGACGTGCCGGTGTGCAGCATCAAATAATGACCGGCCATCCGCTCGAAGATGTGCGACAAGGGCAGGAAGCTCAGGCAGGTGTCGCCGCCACCGAATGGAATGGCGACCGCGCCGGCCATCACGTTCGAGTAGATGTTGTCGTGCGTCAGCATCACGCCCTTCGGCTCGCCCGTCGTGCCCGAGGTGTAGATCAGCGTGGCGACGTCGTCCGGCTTGACCGCGAGCGCGAGTTGCCGGTACTCGCTGGTTCGCTGCGGACTCTCCAATGCCCGGCCCTTCGAGCGCAATTGCTCGAGCGTCATGTCCTCGCCCGGCCGAGTCGTGTCGCCGAAGCCGATGACGTGCTTCAGTGAACGGCATTGCGCGCGGACCTCGGCGATCTTCGCGGCCTGCTCCGGCGTCGAGGTGAAGATCGCGACGGCGCCCGAATCATTCAGGATGTAGGGTATTTGTTGCGCCGGCAGAGTCGGGTAGATGGGCACGTCCGTCAGGCCCGCCATGAGGCAGGTGTAATCGACGATCGCCCACTCGGGCCGGTTCTCCGAAAGAATCGCGACGCGATCGCCGCGCTTCACGCCGATTGCCTGCAATCCGAGCGCGACCTCCCGGACGCGGTCCGCGAGCTCGCGTGAGGAAATGGGCTTGTACGCGCCCCCGCTCTTGACCTGCAGGGCGTCCGGTTTGTTGAAGCGCTCGACAGCGTCGAAGAACAGCTTGTTCAACGTGCCAGGTGAAGAATTGCGCGGTCCACCGCTGGCCTGCATCACGCCTGTCCCTCCGCCGCCCGTCTCATGGCTGCTGCGTGTAGATGATGGTGAATTGTACGGTTCCAATCGTGCTCCCGCGATACGAAGACGTGGCGCTCACCACCACCGTGTCCGCGCCGAACGCGGTAAGCGCCCCGAGGCGCAGGCGCGCCGTACGCGACGCCTTCCCGGTCGCGTCGGTCGTGTCGCGCGCGGACAGCCGGCTGCCATTCACCAGGACGGCGGTCTCGCCCTCGCCGCTCCCCGCCGGCTTCTTGTCGATCGCGTAATGCACGATGACCGCCTCCACTCCCGACGTCGTGGCCCCGCGATGCTGCACCAACACGCTCAAATCCGCCGAGTTCGCGACTGAATCAGCGGCGCTCTCGAGCTGGTACGTCTTGTGATGCAGGGTCGAGTCGGCCGCCACCAGCGTGTCGGGCGACTCGGTCACCTTCACGGAGACCAGCTGCGTTTGCAGCGAACCGACCGAACCGACGACGCGCACCGTAGTCCCGGCGTCGTCGCCGATGAGCAATGGTCCCACGAGATGCGCTCCCGTGTCCAGCACGATGAACATCGGCGTCGTTGGCGGCGTGATCGGCTCGCCGTCCACTCCGAAGGCCGTCACCTGCAGCGGCACCGCGACGCCGTTGCTGTCGCGCATTGTGTCGTTCACGACGAGTCCCGGAGACGGCAGCGTGATGTTCGAGATGGCGACCACGCCGCCCTCGGGCGCGGGAATGTCGCGGCAGCTGGCGAGCCACCACGCGGCACCGCCAAGCGCCGCAACAACGACGACCTTCCTCGCGGCGCGCGTCACGGATTTCGGCGTTGCAACGCCTCCGCGAGCGCGAAGTACGCAGCCGACGCCGGATCCTCCGGCGAACGGAGCACGACGGGCTGTCCCGCGGCGAACGCTTCGACCGTCGCTTCGGTGCGCGGCACTGGAACATCGAATACCAGCTCTGGCGGGAGCTGTTGGCGCACCCGCTCCGCGATCTTTCGGCAGATCGCGCTCTCTTCTTCGTAGAGCGTCAGCACGATTCCCTCCAACCGCAAGCTAGCATGCCGCGAAACCGCGTCGCGAATGCCCTTGAGAATCTGCGACGTGGTCTGGAGCGCCAACGGCTCGCACTGCAGTGGCACGAGCACGCGATCGCTCGCGGCCAGCACCGCCCGCACGATCGGGCCGAGTCCCGGCGGCGTGTCCACCACGACCGCGTACCCGCGCTGTTCGGCCAGCTCGAACAACTCCCGGAGTTTGGGAGACGTGGCGACGAGCTGTTGATAGGCGATGTGGTCTCCCGTGTCCGCGACCGCACCGGCGAGCAGGGCGCGCAAGTAGGGCAACGACGTCGCGCGCACGATCTCCGGAAGCTGCTTGGTGCCTTCCAGGTATTCGGCGATCCCCCCTCCCTCGTTGCGGAGCCCCAGTCCAAAGCGCACCGATCCCTGGGGATCGACGTCGATGAGCAGGGTGCGCGTGCCGTTCTTTGCCAGGGCCGCCGCGAGATTGATGGCGGTCGTCGTCTTGCCGACGCCGCCCTTCTGGCTGACCACCGCGAGCGTGCCGCGCATGCTATGACTGGGAGTCCGGCGGGACGTCGGAGCCGCCCGCGCGGAGTGCCGAGAGCGTCTGTTCCGCGTGGCGCACCCAGCGTTCCATCTCGTCGTTCGTCTCGTCGTTCGTCGCGGGCTGCGCGAGAAACGAATCGAGGTGACTCATCGCGCCCGCGCGGTCACCCCGCTTGAGCAGCAAGAAGGCGAGACCGTAATGGGCGCCGGAGAGCTGCGGTGCGACATCGAGCGCCCGACGGTACGCGCGAATGGCTTCCTCCAGTCGCCCCGTCCTCGAGTAGGCGATCGCGATGTTTTGCAGGATCTTCGGATCGTTCGGGTGATCCCGCAGCGCGAGCCGATACGACGTGAGTGCTGCGTCGAAATCACCCTGTCGTTCGAGCGCGATGGCCTCGCTCAAATAGTCTACCCGACGCGAGCTGTGGTCGTTCTTGGACTTTCCGCCCAGCAGGCGGCTCCACCAAGACATTCGGCGCTGACGAGGAAGAAGAAGGGCAGGCGGAGCTGGGCGCAGAGTGCGCACCGTGCGCAAAACTATGGCTTGTCGCTACATGACACAACGGCCCGAAGCTGCGTAGCTTTCAGTCATGTCTCCGCGACGCACGAGCTTCGATCAGGCCAAGGGTGTCATCGATGTCGAATGGCCCTTCTTCGGAGAGCTGTCTCGCGGGCTCGCGCTCAAAGTATCGCGGACCTACGATCCCGAAGTCGTGCTCGGCATCGCGACCGCCGGCGTCATTCCGGGCGCCGTGATCGCCGCAATCCTCAATCGCGAATTTCATTCGATTGTGGTGAGCCGTCGCTTCCGCGCCGACACGGTTCGGGAACGTCCCGCGGTCCTGAGCGCGGCACCTCCGGACGTTCGCGGCCGCCGCGTCCTCATCGTGGACGAGACGTGCGATACCGGCGATACGATCCGGTTGGCCGTGGCCGCGGCGAAGAACGCGGGCGCCACGGACGTCAAAACCGCGGTCGCGTTCAAGACCGGCGACTTCAAGCCGGACTTCCACGCGCTCGCCACGGAGAGCACGATCATCCTGCCCTGGGATCGCGAGATCCTGATCGACGGCGAGCTCGTGCCCAACCCACTTTACGCGGAAGTGCTGGAACCTGAAGACTGAGTGGGTAGTGGGTAGTGGGTAGTGGGCAGTGGGAACTTCCCACTTCCCACTGCCCACTCGATGTCAGGCCATCTGCTCCAGCGCCGCGTCGTACGACACGCCTTGCGTCATCCCATCGTAGACGTGCTGCAGCGTCTCTGAGCTGCCGAGTAAGAATCGACAGCGCTCCGATCCCATGGAGCGGCACTCCACCTCCATCACGGCGAGCGGCGTCCCGGCGATGCGCCCGAAGAAATCCGCGAGCAATCCGGCCGACAAATAGCATCCCGGAAACGGCATTGCGCTGGTTGGGTCGGCCTCCGCCCAGTCCGAAGAATCGAGCGTGAGCACCGAGTCGTGGAGCAGTCCCACGCGCACCGAGCCCCATCCGAGGGCGGCGAAAAACTCCGCGGCCCGCTCCTGGAACTCCGGCGCCGCCATGTTCTCCGGCACGGTGACGCCACGCGTCGCACACCAACTGCCGAAGGCCTGGTACAACGCGTTCCCGCCGGCGTAACCCGCCTCCTGGAGATATCCAGCCGCATTCACGCCCGCGTCTCGAAAGAGCACGGAGCGAAGCGTGACCAGCGCATCCCGGGTGAGCCCCACCATGCCGCTGCCGGCAAGTTCGAATGACACGGATATCCTCGTTCTGATGTCGGGAGGGGTCGTTTCCTAGGTGTCCACCGGCTTGACCAGTTCCAACAGCTTTTTCTCGTCGAGAACTGTGACGCCCAGCTGCTGCGCCTTCTGCAGTTTACTGCCTGCGTCGCTTCCGGCAACGAGAAATGACGTTTTTTTGGAGACGCTGCTCGTCACCTTGCCCCCGCTGGACTCGATGAGCTCCGTCGCCTGCTCTCGAGACAGCCCGTCGAGCGTTCCCGTCAGAACGAAGGTCATTCCCCTCAGCGCCCCTGACGTTTTTTGGCGCGGCTCTGCGAACGACAAACCACGCCGACGCAGCTTTTCGATCAATCGCCTCGCGGCGGGATTCCCGAACCAGCTGGTGACCGATTTGGCGAGCGCCTCGCCCATGCCGTGAATCGCCAGGATGTCGTCTTCTCGCGCGTCCAGCAGCTCGTCCATCGTGCCGAAGTGGCGGGCGAGCTGCTTCGCGGCTGTTTCGCCGACGTTGTCGATCCCGAGAGCAAAGAGCAGACGAGACAGCGGTTGCGTCTTGGAGGCCTGGATCGCTTGGACGAGTTGATCGGCACTCTTGTCGGCGAATCGCTCGAGCGCCACGAGCTGCGAGACTTTCAGGTCGTAGAGGTCCGACGCGTCGTGAATCAGCCCGGCGTCGATGAGCTGTTTGATCCTGGCGTACGACAGTCCGCGGATGTCCATCCCGCCACGATTCGCGAAGTGCACGAGCCCTTCCAACTGACGCGCGGGGCACTCGAAGTTCGGACAGTACAGCATCCCGCGCTCCACTCCCGGCACCACCGTCGTGCCGCATGCCGGGCACTTCGTGGGCGGAACGAACGGCTTCGGCGGGTTCCTGCCGTCGCGCCGATCGGGGACGGGCCCGATGACCTGAGGGATCACTTCACCGGCGCGCTTGACCTGTACGATGTCGCCGTCGCGCAGGTCCTTCTCGGCGATCAGCTCGAAGTTGTGCAGCGTCGCCAGCTTCACGGTCGCGCCGCCGATCTCCACGGGTTGGAGAACGGCGAACGGATTCAGCGAGCCGGTGCGCCCCACGTTGATCTCGATTCTGATCAGCTTCGTCTCGGCGATGTCCGGAGCAAATTTTCTCGCGATCGCATAGCGCGGCTCTCTGCCACCGACCACGCCGAGATCGGCCCAGAGCCGCATGTCGTTCACCTTCACGACGCCGCCGTCGATCGCGAAATCCAGATCGCCACGCACCCGGTGCTCGATCTCGTCCGCCCACGCATGGACGTCCGCGAGGGACCGCGCGCGCGTCCGGTGCGGCGCGACGGGGAGTCCCCACTGTTGCAACTGGTCGAGCAAAGCGAATTGCTCGCGCGCCGGAGGCTCCTCGCTCTCCTGGACCGAGACGGCGTAGCCGAAGAATCGCAGCGGACGTGCGGCGCTCACGGCCGGATCGAGCTGACGGAGCGCACCCGCGGCGGAGTTTCGCGGATTGGCGAAGACCGGCTCGCCGGCGCGAATCCGCTCCTCGTTCATCTTCTCGAAGCCGCTGAACGGCATGTACACCTCGCCGCGCACCTCCATCATGAAGGGATGTCCTGTGCCGCGAAGGCGCAGCGGGATCTGCTTGATGGTCCGCAGATTCGCCGTGACGTTTTCGCCAACGACGCCATTTCCGCGCGTCGCGCCCGCGATGAGCACGCCCTCGCGGTACGTGAGGCTCACCGCGACGCCGTCGATCTTCAGCTCGCAGGTGTACCCGGAGCGCCGCACGTCGTCGCCCGCCAGGCGCACCAACCGCGCCTCCCACTCCTCGAGCTCTTCCGCGTTGAAGGCGTTCGCGAGGGAGAGCATGGGGACCAGATGCTGATGCTTGACTAGCGTCGATTGCGGCTCGATCCCGACGCGCCGGGTCGGGGAGTCGGCCGTGCGGAGGGACGGATGGCTCGACTCGAGCTCCTGGAGCTCACGAAACAGCCGGTCGTAGGCCGCGTCGGGCAGCGTTGGCCGGTCGAGCACGTAATACTCGTGGATCGCGCGCTCGATCTGCTCGCGCAGCGTCGCGGCTCGCGCCGCGAGTGCGGGATCGACGCTCGTCATCGGCGCCGACGTGAGCTCAACCCTTGGCTTCCTCGTCGAACACTTGCATCGCCACGGCGACGAGCCGCTCGAGCTCCTCGCCGGAGGCCTTCGGCAACAGCGTCTCGGCCCACGATTGATCCTCCGCCTTGGCGTAGCGGTCGAGCAGCCGGCGCAGGAAGGCGAGGAGCGCGATCCGCTGCAGCTCCGCCCGGCGCTGCGTCGCCGAGACATCCTGTTGCTGCCGCATGAGCGACTCGAAGCGGTGCGCGTTCCGGAGCGCTTTCGCGGTGAGCGAGGCCACCACCTGACAGAACCGCACGTCCGCGTCGCTGAACGGCCTGGCGTCGCGATCGGTTCGGAGAAAGATCGCTCCGATCATGCTCTCTTGCCATTGCAGCGGCACGACGACGATCGATCGCACGTTGCGCATCTCCAGTTGCGCGCGCACGGACTTCAGCGACGGGTCGGCGATCGCGTCAGGGATGAAGACGGTCTCGCCCGACTCGAATGCGCGTTTCAGCTCCGGGTAGCGATTGATGTCCACGACGAGGTTGCGGATGCTCGGATCCTCGTAACTCGCCACGAGCCGAACCTCGTCCTTCTCGCCGGTCAAAAAGATCGCGCAGCGATCCAACCCGAACGCATCGCCCAGCTTGCGCGCGATGGCTTGCAGAATGTCGACGAAGTGGAGCGAAGCCGAGATTTCCTGCAGGATGTCGACAACGGCGATCAGATGGTCTCGCTCCTGCTGCACTTCCGCGAGCCGGGCGCGCAGCCGCGGCAGCTCCTCCGCGGCGCTGCCCTCCGCCTCAGCTTGCGCGCCGAAGTCCCGGGTCGGCGGATTCTCTGTCTTGCTCTGGTCGATCATTCGCCGCAGTGTGCGCGTTGAATTCGTCGCCGTCGAAGCGGACGACGCGATTGCGTCCGGTCTCTTTCGCCACGTACAGCGCGTCGTCCGCCGCCCGAACGATCCGGTCGCTATCGGTGACACGTGGATGTGGCCAGCCCGCCACTCCGAAGCTGGCGGTGCGGCGACACGACCCGCCGTCGAACACGAATGTATGAGACTCGATGTGTTTCCGCACCCTTTCCGCGAAGGTCACGGCGGCGTCCAGCACCGTGCCGGGGAGCAGCATGATGAACTCCTCTCCCCCGTACCTCCCGACGACGTCGATCTCACGGGCCTCGTGCTTGAGAATGCCCGCGAATTGTTTCAGGACCGCGTCGCCCGCGTGGTGGCCGTATTCGTCGTTCACGCTCTTGAAGCGGTCGAGGTCGGACATCACGCACGACAGCGGCTCGGAGAGCCGCTCGCCATGGGCGAACATCGTTTCCAGCAGCCGCTCGATCGATCGCCGATTCTCCAGCCCTGTCAGCGCGTCGGTCCGCGACATGTGACGCAGCCGCTCGTTCGCCTCGAGCAGTTGACGCTCCCGCTCCTCCAGCTCTTCCTGCAGGCGCTTGATGCGCAACATCGACCGGAGCCGGGCCTTCAGCTCGGCGAATTCGATCGGCTTGGTGATGTAGTCGTCGGCTCCGGCCTCGAGGCCTTCGACCTTGCTCTCGGTCGAATCGAGTGCCGTCTGCATGATGATGGGAATGAACGGGAGAGCTGGATTCTGCTTGACGCGCCGCGCCACCTCGTTCCCGTCCACGGTCGGCATCATCACATCGAGCAGGATCAAGTCCGGAGGCGACGCGTGAATGCGCTGCAACGCCTGATCGCCGTCTGGCGCGGTCTCTACCTCATATCCCCAGGCCTCGAGCCGCGCGCGCAGCAGCTCGACGTTGTCCTCATGATCGTCGACAACCAGGATCCGGCCGAGCGACTCGCGAGCCTCCCGCCCGTCAGGTGGCGTCGTCACGGCCAAGAAACTTCTGTACTTCCGCGACCACCGCGCGTGGCTCGCACGGTTTGGCAAGGTATCCGTCGCACCCGACTTCCATGGCTTTCTCTCGATCGGATGCCAGTGCGTGGGCGGTCAGCGCGATGATCGGAATGTCGCGCGTCGTTGGATCGTGCTTCAACACCTGGGTTGCTTCCCAGCCGTCGATGATCGGAATCGAGATATCCATCAGAATCAGATCCGGCTTTTCCGCGCGGGCCTTGGCGATGCCCTCTTCCCCGTTGAGAGCCTCGGAGACCGAGTAGCCAAAATGGCGCAGGATTGTGGAATAGACGATGCGATTGTCTTCGTTGTCCTCAACGAGCAGAACCGTCTTCCCATTGGCGCTCATTCGGGTCCCCTTGGAGGCCGCGATGTCCTGATTCGGTGGGTTTGCCGTGCGTATCATACGTCAGACGCCTCAAAAGCGTGCGAATCCCACTCCGCCTGACCAGAGAGTCTGGTTTGGACGGACCAAGGGAGGAGCTAGACTGCTGGTGAAACAGCAAAATCCTTACCATCCAAAGGAGTTGCGCTCTATGGCTTACGCGGGGAAGGCTGGACCGAAGGGCCGAATCGAGGCATTGCCTCACGCACCACGCCGCAACGAATCACGTCCCGTTGGAGCGCTCGCGACGGGGCTGACCATCGGCCTCCTGGTCGGCGCTGGTGTCGCGTTGCTGTTCGCGCCGCGATTGGGACAGGACATTCGCCGCTCGATCGGCCGCGGAATGCGCCGGACACGGCTGAGCGGTCATGACGCGTGGGAAGACCTGCGCCTGGAGCTTCGACACGCCCGCCGGCAGCTCAAGCGGGCGCGTCGGCGCGCGGAGCTCGCGGTCAGGGAGCGCAACCTGCCTGACACCTAACGGAGCTCGACCAGCCCCCGCCGGGCCCGCTGTTGATACTCCTTGTCGTTGGAATCCATCGGCTTGAGCTGTAGCGCCCGCTGGTACTCTTCGCGCGCCTTGGCTTTGTTGCCGCTGTCGGCATACACGGACGCCAGCTCCACACGGTGTATGATCCGGTCCGGCTCCAGCGCGGCCGCGCGCTCCAAGTACGTCGCGGCATCCTTCCAGTTGGCTTCGGCGAACGTCTTTCCGCCCAGAAGGTTCTTCGCCATGAACCGCGAGAAGCCGCTCAGACGCATGATCTCCGCGTGCCAACTGCCCATCACGTGCATTGCGCCCGCGTTGCTTGAATCCAGCATCAGCGACTCGAGCGCTTCCTTTCTGACCTCACCCGCGTACTGCACGCGTTCGCGCGCGCCGAGCGACAGCGCGCGGCGGCCAATCGCCTTGGCGAGGGCGAAGTGGGCCATCGACGACTTCGGATCGGCTTGCACCGCGCGTCTCGCGTACT
Source organism: Gemmatimonadaceae bacterium (assembly GCA_040902075.1). Classification (GTDB taxonomy): domain Bacteria; phylum Gemmatimonadota; class Gemmatimonadetes; order Gemmatimonadales; family Gemmatimonadaceae; genus DASPMP01. Next base: position 35,093 of record JBBDXZ010000027.1, on the reverse strand, counting down.
GTTCGCCGAGTCGATACAGACTGTCGCGCTTCGCATCGTCGAACTCGCCGAGATCCACCGCTTCCGCGGAGGCTCGCCACAGCGCCTCGGCATTGGTCGGACCGGCCTCGACCGCCGCTTGATAGTGACGCAGCGCCGCGGGGGAATTCATCGCCGCGCGCTCGCGATCTCCCATCACGATGTGCTCCGCCGCCGTTTGCGCCGGCAGCAGTCCGGAGGACAGCATCGCCGCGGCGATCACGAAAGGGCGCACGCTCATGCATCCACTCCCCGCAAGGATGGCAGGGCCCGCGGCCAAACGTTGCAGCGACTCATCGCAGCACTCGTCCGAGACCCAGGCTCACCACGGGAACGAAAGTAATCACGATCAGGCACAGCAGCAGCAGCACGATGAAAGGCGCCACGCCGCGCAGCACCCGGGCCAATGGCTGCTCGAACAGGGCGCTCGCGACAAACAGGTTGATCCCGAATGGCGGCGTGAGATAACCGATCTCCAGGTTCACGATCGTGATGATCCCGAGATGCACGGGATCGATCCCGTAGGCGGCGCCGGCGGCACCCAGAATCGGAGACAGGATGAGAATCGCGCTGATGCTGTCCATCGTCGCCCCCGCGATGAGGAGGACGACGCTCATCGCCAGCAAGAATCCGATGGGGGATTCGATCGTGTCCTTCAACCATGCGGTGAGCGCGTCCGGCACGCCGGCGAAGGTCAGATACTGCGTGAAGCCGGCGGCCACCATCACGATCACGAGAATGACGCCCATCTCCGTGGCGCTCTGGCTCACGAGCCGTGGAATGTCGCGCAGCCGAAGCTCCCGATGGATCCATGTCTCTACGATGATGGCGTACACGACCGCGATAGCCGCGGCCTCATTCACGGTGAACACTCCGGAGTAGATGCCGCCGAGTATCAGTACCGGAAGGAGGAGCGACCAGATGCCGCGCCGCGCCGCCGTTACGAGCTCGCGGCTGCTCCAAGGTGTTTTCGGCACGTTCTCGCGGACGCCGATGCGCATGCAGTATGCGGCGAACACCAGCGCGATCAGGAGCCCCGGCACCACGCCCGCCAAGAACAACGCGCTCACGGACGCGGCCGGTACCATGATCGCGTACACGATCATTGGGATCGACGGGGGAATCAGGATGCCGAGCGAACCCGCGCTCGTCAGCAGCCCCTGGCTGAACCCCTCGCGGTATCCCGCGCGGACGAGCGCGGGATACATGACGACGCCGATGGCGACGAGCGTCGCCGGTGACGATCCGCTGATCGCGGCGAAGACCACACAGGCGGCGACTCCTGCCACGGCGAGACCGCCCGGCGCCCAGGCCGTCAGCGTGCGCGCCAGATCCACCAGCCGGCGGCTGATTCCCCCGCCTGACATGATCACCCCCGCCAGCACGAACAGGGGAATCGCCAGGAGCGCATCCTGATCCAACACGCGGAACATGTTGCGCGACAGCTCGTACTCTGGCGCGTTCGGCACCGTGCTCGGCAGACCGGCGAGCAGCCGGAGCGACAGGCCGGTCGCCGCCGCCAGCACGGCGAAGAGTGGCAGGCCCGTCAGGAAGAGCACGAGGACGACCACCGCGATGCCGATCCCCGTCATGCCGTCTCTTCCTTCCCGCGATTCGTGCGGTATTCGGCCAGCAGCGCCTGCAATCCGCCGCCGCCCTGATAGCGCACACCGGGGTCGATGAGCCCGAGCGCCGCGAGCGTCCCGGAGACCGCGGTGCCAAAAAACCGCAGCGCCATGATCCCGAATCCGATGGGAAGCGCGACGGCGACCCACCTGATTGGAATGCGCAGCGCGGCACTTTCGCGCGTCTGGATCGGCGCGGACTCGTAGAGCACCCAGCCGGCGAAGGCCAGATACGCGACCACGATCGTCGTCAGCGCAGCGATCACAATGTTGGTCCAAAGCATCGCGCGCTCGGCGCCCCGCCGCTCGAGCACTTTCACGACCGCGTCAACGGCGATGTGGCGGCGCTCGCGCGTGGCGATACTCGCGCCCAGGACGGCGGCCCACACCAGCGCGTACCGCGAAACCTCGCTGCCACCACGCACGACGAAGTCGTAGGTCGTCGCCGCGAGCTTGCGCAGCGCGAGCAGGATCTGCTCGCCCGCGCCAAGCACCGCGTCCGGTGGCGGCGTGAACCGATAGGGATCCAACCACTCGCCGAGCGGAAATGCGCCCGACAGGTAGCGCAACAGCGCCTGGAGGAACACGATGATTACGATCGCCAGCAGAGCGACGACCGTCACGGTACGCTCGGAGGCGGCAAGCCACTTGTCCGCGCGACCGAGCTCTCTCACCAGGGTCGTGGCGGCGCGGCTCCTTCCCGCGACTGGCTCGGTCACGCCGCGCTCAGAACTTCTTCACCGGAATGGGTTTCTTGGCGTACTCCTGCTTCCCGCGCTCGAGCACCTGGAGCACCTCCGCTCCGAGATGCCTGCGAATGTCCGGCTGGTTCATCACGCCCTGCGTTCGCTGGCGAAACGCGTCCATCTGTCCCGCGGTGAGCTCGACGACCTGGATCTTCATGTCATTGCGAAAGAGAGCCAACGTCTCCACTTCGGATTCCGCAAGCCGCTGGCGCATGTCTTTCTCCGTGATCGTCATCGCCTCCGCGATCCGACCATGCTGCGCCGGAGTCAGCCGGTCCCACGCCTTCTTGTTGCAGACCAGAACGGCCGGCTGATAGATGTGCCGGCTGATCGTGACGTGCTTGAGCACCTCGGCCCACCCCGTGGCGATGGTGAGCACGATGGTATTCTCTCCGCCATCGATCACCCCGCGCTCGAAGGCCTGATAGACGTCCGTCACCGCCATCGGTTGGGCGTTGGCGCCGAGCGCGCGCCAGAACGCGAGGTGGATCGGGCTTTCCTGTGAGCGCATCCGCAGCCCGCGCAGATCTTCCGGACGGCGTATCGCGCGGTTCCGCGTGTGAAAGTTACGCCAGCCGTTCTCGCTCCAGCCCAGGAGCACGAGCCCGTGACGTTGCAGCTCCTGAGCGAAAAAGCCGCGGAAATGGTTGTCGATCACGTAGTACGCTTCTTCCGGGCTGTTCCAGACGTACGGCAACTCGAACACATCGAAGGAGGGCACGAGCGTCGCCAGCGCGCCGGCGCTGATGCCGCTGCACTCGAGGGTCCCGAACTGTGTCCCTTCGGCGAGTTGCACTTCATCGCCGAGCTGGCCGCCCGGAAAGATCTGGAACTGAATTCCCGAACCCCGCGCCTCGACGTTCTTCTTCATGAGCTCGAGCGATTGGATCCACGGCGAGCCCGCGGGCGCAATCGTTCCCACACGCAGACGCGCCGGCTGCGTGTGCGCCGTGTCGACAGGCGCGAGGACGATCGCCATCAGCGCGAAACGGATACGGAGTCCGCTTCTCATTTGGCGAACAACTCCCCGACCCGCGCCAGGAACGCCCGCGCCTTCGCCTGCTCCATCCGCTGCTCGGGCTCGACGTCCGGGAGCGACGTGACCGACGCCGCGATCGCTTCGTTCAGCAACCGCTCGAACAGCTCGCGATTCTGGACGCCCACGGCGTAGGTCTCCGCGTAGGTCACCTTCGTGCCGATATAATTGGGCTGGATCTTCAACGCGCGATCGAAGTGCTGCCGCGACTTCTCCTTGTCGCCGCCCGCGAAGCCCGGCGCGATGGAGTAGTACGCACCCCAGTAGCGGTCCGGCGCGCCGTGGAAGTACGTGGAGTCGAGCGTCGTCACTCGGCTGACGAGGTGCTGTACTTTGCGCCGGTTCGCGAGGACCGTCGTGAAGCCCTTCGCGCGCGACCAGCGCCCGAGATTCACCGCGGTCCAGTACAGGGCGGGGACGTAGTCGGCTCCGAGTCCGCGTACCGCTTCGCCGTAGTCGGTACCGCGACGCATCGCCTCGCGAAAGCGCGCGTCGATCGACATGGCTTGCTCGCCGCGCTGCGTGCCGGTCTCGTACAGACGGAGGCGCTCGTCCTCGTTCGCCGCATCACGCTCGGCCCGCAGGTAGTACGCGCGGCTGATGAGCGAGGCGACCTCGATATTGGTCGGGTCGAGGCGATACGCCGTTTCGAGCGCATCGATCGCCTGCCGCAGATGCGCCGGGTCGACGCGCTGCGCCCAGTGACTCATCGCGCTGTCCCGTGCGGACTGGAACTCCGCCGACGAGCCGCGCACGGCGCCGGGCGCGACCTCCCAACCTTCTTGCCGTGACGCCGCGCAAGCCCCGGCCGCCGCGCCGGTCGCGACGAGGGTTGCAGCGATTGATACGAGACGCATGTTCATGCGACACTCCCGCAGGATGGAATGTCCGCCGCGCGGTTCGCGCGTGACGGAACGGTACGGCGAAGGCAACGATAGAGTTACCCCTGACAGAAGTAAATGCTCGCACATCGACTGATCGAGCGAAAACGGGACGGCGGCCGGCTGGAGAACGGCGAATGGCGCGCGCTCGTCATGGCGTACGCCGCCGGCCACGTGCCCGACTACCAGATGTCGGCGTTTCTCATGGCGTGTTTTCTCAAGGGACTGGATCGCGCGGAGACCGCGGCGCTCACGGACGCGATGCTCAACTCCGGCGTCCGTTTCGAGCTGTCGTCCCTCGGCAAGCCGCGACTGGACAAGCACTCCATCGGTGGCGTGGGCGACAAGGTATCGCTCGTGCTCGCGCCGCTCGTGTCGACGCTCGGCGTCGCCGTGCCCATGGTGTCCGGACGCGGTCTGGGACACACGGGCGGGACGCTCGACAAGTTGGAGTCGATCCCCGGATTCCGCACGGATCTCACGCTGGCGGAAGCGCGGCAGCAGCTCGAGGAAATCGGGTGCGCGTTGCTGGGTCAGACATCAGAGATCGCCCCCGCCGACCGGAAGATGTACGCGCTGCGGGACGCCACCGCGACGGTCGAGTCCATTCCGCTGATCGCGTCGAGCATCATGAGCAAAAAGCTCGCGGAGGATCTCACGGGTCTCGTGATCGACATCAAACGGGGGAGCGGCGCGTTCCTGACGTCGTTCGAGCAGGAGATCGCGCTCGCCACGGAGATGATCGAGCTTGGCGAGAGTCATGGATGTCCGGTCGTGGCGCTCTTCACGGCGATGGATCGCCCCTTGGGCAGAGCGTGCGGCAACGCGCTGGAGGTCGAAGAAGCGATCGCCACGCTCAACGGCGAAGGACCCGAAGATCTCGTCGAAGTGACGATGGCATTGTCCGCGGAGATGCTCGTCATGGCCGGCGTCGCCCGCGATCACGACACGGCTCGCGCCGCGCTCAAGGACGCGCTCCTGTCGGGAAAAGCCGCCGAGCAGTTTCGACGCATCATCGAGAAGCAGGGGGGCAATCCCGAGGTGCTGGACGATCCTTCGCTGCTCCCTCAAGCCGCCGAATGCGAGCTGTTCACGGCGCAGCGCGCGGGTTTCGTCCAGCGCGTCGAACCGCGGACGATCGGCAGGGGCATCATCGCGCTGGGAGGCGGCCGGACGACGATGGCGGACACGGTCGATCCGGCCGTCGGATTCGTGATCACGGCGAAGCCGGGCGACCCGGTGGAGGCCGGCGAGCCACTGGCATCCGTCTATGCGCGCGACCGCGCGGGCATTGAACGCGGCCGCTCGACACTCCGGAAGGCCATCACCGTCGGAGACGACGCCGAGCCACCCCTTCCCCTTGTCTCGCACCGGGTGACCAAGGCGGGAGTCGAGGAGCTGGTCTAGAAACCTCTTGACAGTGGGCGCCGTAATGCTAATTGTTTAGCATCATGCTAATTTATTAGCATAACCTGGAGCCCGAATGATTTCCCCTCGTTTCCTCCTCGTCGCCCTGATCGCGGCCGCGCCATCGGTCGCGCACGCGCAGGGATGCATCTCCTCCGCGTCGAGGCTGGGCAAAACCAGCAACCAGCACATCTCGCGCAACGACGATCGCAACCGCGTGTTGACCGTACGCTGGCAGCGCGGAGATTGCGAGCTTCGCGTGGACGCGCGCGGCGAATTTGGTGTGCGCGCCGACCTGACCGGCTTCACCACCGTCGAAAGCGGCGGGTACGTCGAGATCGAGGAGCGCGATGGCGACCGGGAGCGCAAAGTGCGCGTGACCGGCGGCCCCGCGGGACTGCACTATCGCTGGACCATCGATGGCGACAGCGGGTTCGATGTGAGCCGCGAGCGGTGGCTTTCCGAGATCCTTGTCGCGATGGAGCGCCGGACCGCGATGTTCGCCAAGGCGCGCATCCCGGAGCTGTTGCGTCGCGGCGGCCCGAACGCCGTACTCGAGGAGACGGACCGGATGGAGTCCGATTACGCCCGGCGGGTCTACTTCACGACGCTGCTCGCAGCCGCACCGCTCGACGACGCGGCGCTCGAGCGCATGCTGCGTCAGGCGGGCGCCATGTCGTCCGATTACGAACGCTCGGAGCTGCTGCGCGCGGTGGCGAGCAGGGGACCGATGAGCGAGCGCGTGACGCGCGCGGTAATCGGCGTCGCGCACCGAATGAGCTCGGACTATGAGAAACGCAGGGCATTGTCAGCCGGGCTCGAATCCGTGACCACCGTGGAGGCCCGCAACGCGCTGTTTCTGGCTGCTTCCACGATGAGCTCGAGCTACGAGCTGGCGGAGCTGCTCATCGCGGCCCAGCGGCGCAGCCTGGTGGACTCGATCTCCAGCGTGGCGTACTTCAGGGCGGTCGACAAGCTCACATCCGATTACGAGCACCGCCGCACGCTTTCCGCCCTGCTGAAGCAGCGGCCCGAATCGCCTGCTGTCCTGTCCGGGGTGCTTCGGTCGTCCGAGAAGATCGGTTCGGACCACGAGCTGGCCAACTTGCTGACCGAGTTCGCACGCGTGGTGCCCGTCCGCGGAGAATTGCGCGAGCTGTACCTCAAAGCGGCGAGAGCGATCGAATCAGACTACGAGTACCGTCGCGCACTGCAGGCCCTGCTCGAGCAAGACAGGCACACGTGAAATCTGGCGCGCACACGGTACATGCTGCATTCTTAGCACCTCGGCGATCACCCGGACGCTCCCTTCAAATGGCCGATCCCCTCACGACCCAATTGAGCCGTCGCGAACGGCAGATCATGGATGTCATCTACCGCCACGGCACAGTGACCGCCGCGGAGGTCCTGGCAGAGCTTCCTGAACCGCCGAGCTACTCGGCCGTTCGCGCGATGCTGCGATTGTTGGAGGAGAAGGGACACGTCCGCCACGAGCAGGACGGACCGCGGTACGTGTACATCCCGACGGTGACTCGCGACAAGGCTCGCCGGTCCGCCATGCGTCACCTGGTGCGCACCTTCTTCGACGGATCCACGGAAGACGCCGTGGCGGCGCTGCTGCAGAACGACAGCGGGATGAGCGAAGACGAGCTCGAACGCCTCTCGAAACTGATCGATGGAGCGAAGAAGGAGGGTCGATGACACCGCTGCTCCTCACGAATCCGACTGATTTTACCAGCTCGATGCTCGTCGGCCTGCTTTCATTCGCGGTTCGAGCCACGGTGCTGTTGCTTGGGGCCTGGATTGCCACGCGACTCTTGCGTCGGGCTTCGGCCGCAACCCGCCATCTGATATGGACCGTGGCGACCGCCGGCGTCCTGACGCTGCCGTTGCTCGCGGTGCTGCTCCCGGAATGGAAGGTTCCGGTCGTCACGATCGTCGCCAACGCGGACGCGCCCGCGGCGCGAGCGACGCCCGGCGCTGCCGCGCGGCAGGAGTCACGGGAGCCGTCTCCCCAGATCGCGTCGGTTCCGAGCCGTTCGAACATCCAGAGCCGGGAACAGGATGCACGATCGAACGTGATGACGCTGACGCGAGGATTCGCGAGTCGCGTGACGGTGGAAGGATTCATCACGGTCCTGTGGCTCTCGGTTGCTCTGTTGTTGTTGTCCCGCCTCGCGATCGCGAATGCTCGCGTGTCCGGATGGCAGCGCTCGTCGAGGCCGGTGGACGACGGCCGGTGGCTCACGCTGGCGCTCCGCCTGACACGGGAATACGGCATCGAACGGCCGGTCATGCTGCTCGAGAATCAGGAATCGGACGTTCCCGTAACGTGGGGCGTGGTCTATCCCGTGATCCTGCTTCCCGCCGGCGCCGAGCACTGGGACGAAGAGCAGCGCGTCGCGGTGCTGACACATGAGTTGGCGCACGTAAAACGATTTGACGCGCTCACGCAGTTGCTCGCCCAGCTCGCGCTCGCCCTCCTCTGGTTCCACCCGCTGGTATGGATGGCCGTGCGCCGCATGCGTCTCGAGCGGGAACACGCGTGTGATGACTTCGTACTCGTAGCGGGCGCCCGTGCCTCGCGCTATGCGGACGATTTGCTGGGCCTGGCCCGCCGCCTCACTCGGCCCACGGCGCCGGCCGCCGCGGCCCTAGCCATGGCGCGACGCTCGGAGCTCGAGGGACGACTCCTCGCGATTCTCGATCCGGCCACGAAGCGGACGGCCGTTCGGCGCGCGCGCGTCGGGGCGATGACGCTCGCGGTCATCGTGCTCGCGGCGCCTCTGGCGGCGTTTCGTCCGGCTGCCCGGGTAAGCGCTGCATTCCACCCGCAGCCTGCCGTCCCGCGGTCGACGGACTCGTCCAGTGTGCGGCTCGCCGACGCTCGAGAATCCTCGCTGCCGCCGCTCGGCCGCATTCGCCCCGACACGGAGCCGGTCCGAACCGTCGATGTGCAGACGCTCATCGACGTCACCAAGGGCGCAAAGCGCATGACGTCCGACCACGAGAAGGGACAGCTGTTGGCGGTCATCGCCCAGCGATACGTGCGCAACGACGCGCTTCGTGACGCATATCTCGAGGCGGTGTTCACCATGACGTCGGATTACGAGCGGAGCAAAGCGCTCATCGCCCTCCTCGAGCGGGATTCCATACCCGCGAGCTCGACCGCGCAGGTTCTCCGAAGCGCGGCGCTCATGACCTCGGACATGAACCGAGGCATGGTGCTCAAGCGGATCAGCCCCGCGACGTTCGCCGATTCCACCGTGCAGCGCGCGTATCTGGACGTCATCGTCGCGATGACGAGCGATGTGGAACGCGCCTCCGCCATATCGAGCCTCGTGAAACAGCGGCCATTGCCGCCCAGTGTCCAACTGGCCTTGCTCCGCGCCACGACCGCGATCAGCTCGAATGTGGAGAAGGCGAACGTGCTGCTGCTGTTCGTGGAGCGTCAGACCGTCGCGGACGAGATCGTGCGCCGCGCGTTCCTGAAGGCGGCGGAGACGCTGACGTCCGACCGCGAGTACCGCCGCGTGATGATGGCGGTGCTCTAGCTCGCTCTAGATATCGAGGTTGGACGCGAACTTTGCGTTCTGTTCGATGAACAGCCGCCGTGGTTCGACTTCGTCGCCCATGAGACGCTCGAACATCTCGTTCGCGGTGACCGCGTCCTCGATGTTGACCTTCAGCAGCGTGCGCCGCTCGGGATCCATCGTGGTCTCGAACAGCTGTCCCGCGTTCATCTCGCCGAGGCCCTTGTAGCGCTGAATGCTGACGTTGCCCTTGCCGTCACCATTTGCGTTCCCACCGAGCCGCTTGATGATGTCGTCACGCTCCTTGAGGTCGAAGGCATAGTGCTCCTCCTTTCCCTTCGCGACGCGGAAGAGCGGCGGCTGCGCGATGTATATGAAGCCGGCCTCGATCAGCTCGGGCATCTGGCGATAGAAGAACGTGAGGAGCAGCGTGCGGATGTGCGCGCCGTCCACGTCGGCGTCCGTCATGATGATGATCTTGTGGTAGCGCGCCCTTCCGAGGTCGAATTCTTCCTTGATGCCCGTGCCGATCGCGGTGATGATGGTCCGGATCTCTTCGTTCGCGAACACCTTGTCGATGCGTGCCTTCTCGACGTTGATGATCTTGCCCCGGAGCGGCAAAATGGCCTGGAACTCACGCTTGCGTCCCTGTTTGGCCGAGCCTCCCGCGGAGTCTCCTTCCACGAGATAGATCTCGCAAAGCGCCGGATCTGACAGACTGCAATCGGCCAATTTCCCGGGCAGATTGCCGACCTCGAGCGCGGACTTGCGGCGCGTGAGATCGCGAGCCTTACGCGCTGCCTCTCGGGCCCGGGCCGCGCTCACGGCCTTTTCCACGATGATGTTCGCCGACCGCGGATGCTCCTCGAGGTACCCGCCGAGCCACTCGCCGACGATCGTCTTGACCGCCGACTCCACTTCCGAGTTGCCGAGCTTCGTCTTCGTCTGCCCCTCGAACTGCGGCTCGCGCACTTTTACCGACAGCACCGCCGTCAGTCCTTCGCGGACGTCGTCACCCGAGAGCGTAAAGTCGGACTTCTTGAGGAAACCGCCTTTGTTCGCGTACGAGTTGATGATGCGCGTGAGCGCCGCCTTGAAGCCGGTCAGGTGCGTGCCGCCCTCGTGGGTATTGATGTTGTTCACGAACGAGAACGTCGTGTCGTTGTAGCCGTCGTTGTACTGCAGGGCGAGCTCGATCCCGATGTCGTCCTTCGTCGTATCCACGTAGATCACTTCGGGGTGCAGGGGCTTCCTGCCGCGATTCAGGTGCTGGACGAATTCCTTCAGTCCGCCCTTCGCATGGAAGATCTCCTCCTTCGCTTCCTTCTCGCGCTCGTCTCTGAGCGTGATCGTCACGCCTTTGTTCAGGAACGACAGCTCGCGAAGCCGCATCGCGATCGTGTCGTAGCGATAGAGGAGATCCGTGAAGATCTCGGGATCCGGCTTGAACCACACGGTGGTGCCAGTCTCCTTCTTGGGCACGTCACGGAGCTTCTTGAGCTTCGTGGTGGTCTTTCCGCGCGCGAAGTCCATGTACCACTCTTTCGCGTCCCGCTTGACGGAGACCTTGAGCTGCTCGGACAGGGCGTTGACGACGGACACGCCGACGCCGTGCAGCCCACCGGACACTTTGTACGTATTCTTGTCGAACTTGCCGCCGGCGTGCAGCACCGTCATGGCCAGCTCGACCCCGGGCATTTTTTCGGTGGGATGCATATCCACCGGAATGCCGCGCCCATTGTCTACGACGGTCACCGAATTATCGGCGTGGATCGTGACGCTGATCTCGTCCGCATGTCCGACGAGCGCCTCGTCGATCGAGTTGTCGACCACCTCGAAGACGAGGTGGTGCAAACCGCGCTCGGATGTCGAACCGATGTACATCCCGGGACGCTTCCGAACCGCATCGAGCCCCTTCAGGACCTGGATCTGCCCGGCGTCGTATTTCGCGCCGCCTTGCTCAGTCGGATTGATCGGTGTCGCCATTGAAAAACGCGTGATTTGAGGACCGAAGGAACACCGAAGTATCAGGCGTCCGGCATCCCGAACAAGGTAACCCACGGCGATGTCGAAAGCAACGGTCTGCGACTACGCTAAATAGCGCTATTCCAAGCGCTTACGGGACTTCCCATCGCGTGGAAAACGCGCCGCTCGCGATATCTGTGATGCGCCCTAGCCGCGGCTGATTTGCCAACGGATTTTCTTGATCGACAGACGGCCGGTTCGCTCGTTCAGGCGACGCAAAAGGGCCGGCTCCATCAACGACAATTCAGTCATCCAGGCGTTGGTGGTGACCGCGACGAACAACGTTCCCTGCGGCGTCACGGAGAGTGGCTCCGTCACTTTGGCGATCTGGGGCCCGACGAGCTTCGCCCATTCCGGAATCACGGTTGACTGAGCGATCCGATCCGCGATACCCGACTGCTTGAGCATTCCGGTCATGACGTCGCCCAGCTTCTGCGGCTGGCGCTTCTTCTTTTCGGTCATGACATGGGCTCGACGCGACCGCTCACGATGCGGCGGCGCTCCAAATTGGTGAGCTCGGGAGGAATGTCCGAATCTCGCGGCACGGCCAACACGCTTTGCCCCAATCCGACTTCATGCAACAGCTTGAGCACTCGCGCCGCGCGTCCGGCGTCAAGCTCCGCGAAAGGATCATCGAGCAAAAAGACCGGCGACGCGCCACGCGCCTCGCGCAGCGTTTCGGCTTCGAGCGTGCGCAAGGCGATAGCCGCGGTGCGCTGCTGGCCGGCGGACCCGAACGCCCGCAACTCGCGCCGATCGAGCAGCAGCGTCAGGTCGTCCCGGTGGGGACCGGCATGTGTGAGACCGAGGCGGAGGTCCATCGACCGCTTCGCGGCGATCGCCTCCGCCAGCGCCAGTTCCACGCTTTCGGCGTTCGCGTTCACGGTCGACTCGTAACGCAGCTCGATTTCGCCGCGCTCACCGATCGCGGCGCACCGTTCGGCAAACTTTCCGGCGACTTGCTTCACCCACGCGCGCCGTGTCCGGACGAGGGTCGCGCCATGCTCCGCCAGCGGTCCCTCCCATACCTCGATTGCGGCCGTCTTCGGGTGCGCGCCGGCCTTGGCGACCTCTCGCAGCGTCACGTTGCGACGCTCCAACGCCGCGCGATATCGCTGCAGCGCGTGCAGATATCCGCGCGACGTAACCGCCAGCATGATGTCGAGAAAGCGGCGTCTCGCGCTCGGCGCACCCGCTACGAGCGCGACGTCTGACGGCGAGAACATGACAGCCGGCAGCGTGCCGAGTGCGTCGCTGAGACGGTCGACGACCAGGTCATCCCGTCGGACACGTTTCCGGCGAGTGGTCCGCTCGAAGCCGATGGAGATATGGTGCGCGTCCGGAACACACATTTCGGAGTCAACGAAGAAGCTGTCGGCGCCGAACCGGACGACGTCCGCGTCCCGCGTGCCTCGAACGGACCGCAAGAGACTCAGGTAGTACGCGGATTCGAGCAAATTCGTCTTGCCCTGTCCATTCTCCCCGACGACCACGAGCCCTTCAGCTGGCAGGCTCATCTCGAGCCGCTCGAAATTCCGAAAATCCTTGAGCGACAGTGAGACAAGTCGCGCCCGAGATTCAGCCACGACGACCGCTCCACCGACAGCGCCGCGAGCTCAAAGGCCCTTGAACGACGGGGCTCGCTTCTCGAGAAACGCCGCCGTCCCCTCGCGCATGTCTTGCGTGGCGGCAAGCAGGCCGAACGACGCGGCCTCGAGCGCGAGCGCTTCGTCCAGAGAGAGGTCGGCGCCGCGCTGAACCACGTCGATGCACTGCGCGAGGGCGAGCGGCGCGTTCGCGAGCATCTGCTGAAGCATTCCGCGCGCGACCTCCACGACGTTCTCCGACGGGAGGGCGATACGGTTCACAAGACCCAACCGGTGCGCCTCGGTCGCGTCGAACATTTCCCCGGTGAGCAGCAACTGCAGCGCGCGACCTCGGCCCACGAGTCTCGTCAGTCTCTGCGTACCGCCGTATCCCGGAATGACGCCGAGCTTCACTTCGGGCTGGCCGAACTTCGCGGTCTCCGACGCGACACGGACGTGGCATGACATGGCGAGCTCGCAGCCACCGCCGAGCGCGAATCCATTCACCGCCGCGATGACAGGTTTGGGTGACGTCTCGAAACGGCGAAAGATTTCCTGCCCGCGGCGCGCGAGCAACGAGGCGTCCGGTGCCGACTTCGCGCGCAACTCCGAGATGTCCGCTCCCGCCACGAAGGCGCGTCCCGCGCCCGTGACAATGACGCCGGCGACCGCCTGGTCCGTGCGAACCTGCTCGATCACGCGTCCCAACTCGAGAATGGTCGCGTCGTTCAGCGCATTCAGCTTGTCGGGCCGATTGATCGTAATGGTCGCGATTCGATCGCTGACGTCGAAGAGGAGATGCTGGTAGCTCATTGCCGCAATCTACGATGACCAAGGCGAGGACCGGGAGCGGTGAGGGCAGGACTGCTTCTTGCGCCCGCGGGCGCATATGGCGGAGAGCTGGATCCGGCGGCTGGGCACGCAGAAATCAGGCTTTCGATACGTGGCAGAGAACGGGCACGCCGTGCGCGATGCGCGCGCTCTCGCCCGCATCGAACGATTGCGGGTGCCGCCCGCTTGGCGTGACGTGCACGTGGCGCCCCAGGCTCGTCGCGCGATCCAAGCCTGGGGATTCGATGTCCGTGGGCGAAAGCAATACCGCTATCACCAGAACGCCGTCGCGACGCGCGAGCTGCGCAAATACCACCGGGTGCGCCAGCTCGCGAAGGCCCTCCCGCGAATCCGTCGGTTGCTCCGATCACACTCACAGCGGCGGGAGTTGACGTCCGACACCACGTGCGCGATCGCGCTCCGGCTCATCGGCGAAAGCCTGTTCCGTCCGGGCTCGGAGAAGTACCTCCGCGAGAACCGCAGCTACGGCATGACGACGCTCCGAAAGCGGCACGTCACTCTCGAGCGCGATCGGGCCGTGTTCGCGTACCAGGGAAAGTCAGGCCAGCGGCAGCGACAACTCGTGATCAACGCGGAGCTCCTCCGCCTGATCGCGCGACTGAGGCGAACGCCCGGCGACCGCCTCTTCAGGTATCGCGGCCGGACCGGCTGGTACGACTTGAGCGCGCCGGCGCTCACGCAGTATCTCCGTGGCAACTTCGGCCCCTTCGCGGTGAAGGATTTTCGGACGTGGGGAGGAACGCTTCGGGCCGCCACGGTGCTTGCGGAGATTGGCCCCCCGCGATCACCGACCGAGGCAAAGCGTAACATCGCGCTCGCGATGCGCATCGTCTCCGCGGAGCTGGGAAACACCCCGGCGATCTGCCGATCGTCGTACGTCCATCCCATTGTGCTGGCCCGCTACATCGACGAAGGCGAGACGATCGCTGTTCGACACGGAAGGCGAGCGAGAAGTGGAGCGCAGGCATTCGCGCATTCGGCGGAGGAGCGCGCGCTGATCGCTTTTCTCGACAAGCACTTTCCCGAGCGTCGCCGCCGGTCACGCCCGGTGATGGCTCGGGCCGCCTAGCGCGCGTTACTTTAGCTCCGTGACACGATTGGACAGGAGACTCGAGGTCCACCGCGACGAGATGGCGCGATGCAGACGCTGCTCGCATCCAGAGCATGTCGTGCCCGTCGTCTCGCTCGCCCGGTCGCCGAAGGCCATGTTGGTCGGTCAGGCGCCCGGAAAGACGGAAGCTGCCGGCGGCCGGCCCTTCGCGGGACGGGCGGGCAGGACGCTGTTCTCGTGGTTGGCGAGCGCTGGCATCGACGAAGGCACGGCGCGGTCGCGCATTTACATCTCGGCGATCACGCGGTGCTACCCCGGTCCGAGTCCGAGCGGTCGCGGAGACCGTGTGCCGAACCCGGAAGAGCGCGCGAATTGCTCGACCTGGCTGGCGAGTGAGCTCCGAATAATCCGGCCGGCGCTGATCATCCCGGTCGGCCGCCTCGCTATCGACGCGTTCTTCGGTCCGATACCGCTCGACGAGGCCGTGGGTCGCGCATTCGACCTGACGAATGACAAGCGACTGGTGTGGACACGAGACACGAGACTCGTGGGGGTTGCCGTGCCGTTGCCGCATCCATCCGGCGCCAGCAGTTGGATCCATGCACCCGGGCACAAGCAGCTGTTGGCTGACGCGCTGGATCTGATCGCGCGTCACTGGAAGACCCTCGAACGGGGCAGACGCGTCGCATGATCAAAGCCCTCGCCGTGGTCGCGATGTTGAGCGCCGCGCCTCCGCGCGATTCGTGGTTTGGCGCCGACAAGCTCAAGCACTTCCTGATGTCCGCTTTCGTTCAGAGCACGGCATTCTCCATCGCACGCGCGTCGGGGGCGATGCGTCCCAACGCCCAGGCCATCGCCGGCGTCTCAACCGCGGCGGTCGGCATCTGGAAGGAGCTTCAGGACCATCGCACGGGTAGGACATTCAGCATCAGGGATCTGGCCTGGGATGGTGCCGGAGCACTGGCCGCCGCGGCATTATTGAACGGGACTCGTTGAGGTCCGCGAGGTATATTCAGGGTGATGAAACCGCGTACGAAGTTCATGCTTGGAGCGGGCTTGGTGCTCGCGACCGCGGGCTATTTGATGGCGAGCTCGATCAGCGAAACGGGGATGTATTACGTGACGCCGACCGAGCTCGCCACGAAGCTCGCGTCCGATCCGTCGTTGCACGGCGTCGGCATGAAGCTGGGCGCTCGCGTCGTCCCCGGGTCGATCAAGCGTGAAGCGGGGGGGCGCGAGTACGCCTTCGTCGTCACCGATGGCGCGCGCGATGTGCCCGTGCTGTACCGCGGCATTGCCCCGGACACGTTCACCGACGGCGTGGACGTTGTCGTCGAAGGCCGCATGGGTCAGGACGGCACGTTCCGCGCAACGACGCTGCTCGCCAAGTGCGCGTCGCGCTATGAGAACGCGCCCGAGAAGTATCGCGACACCCCGGGATACAAAGCCGCGAATCCCCGCGCGTGATCGTCGTCGGCGAGCTCTCGCTCTGGATCGCGCTGTTGATGGCGACCTGGTGCGCAACGATCTCCTACGCGGGCGGACTTGGCCGCCGCCCCGACCTCATCCGCAGCGGCGAACGGGCGGCGTACGCCGCGTTCACGTTCACGCTGCTCGCGTCCATCGGCTTGTGGACCGCGTTGCTGACGAGCGATTTCTCGTTGTCGTACGTGGCGAGTCAGACCAGCGCGAACATGCCGCGCATCTACGTGTTCGCCGCGTTCTGGAGTGGACAGGCCGGCTCGATGCTCTTCTGGGCGTTGATCCTCTCGCTGTACGTCGCGATCGCGGTCTGGTCGAATCGCTCCAGCAATCGCGAGTTGATGCCGTTCGTCACCGGCACGCTCGGCGCGGTGCTCGTCTTCTTTCTCGCGACGACCGCGCTGAAGGCCAACCCATTCTCGCGGCTGGACTGGCTGCCGCTCGACGGGCGCGGGATGAATCCGCAACTCCAGAATCCGGGCATGGCGATCCATCCGCCGACTCTGTACCTGGGTTACGTCGCGACGACGATCCCCTTTGGGTTCGCGATTGCCGCGTTGATCACGCGCCGGCTCGACGCGGAGTGGCTGGCGGCGGTGCGTCGGTGGGCACTGGTGTCCTGGACGTTCCTGACCGTGGGAGTCGTGCTCGGCATGTGGTGGGCGTACGTGGAGCTGGGCTGGGGCGGATACTGGGCCTGGGATCCCGTCGAGAACGCGTCGTTCCTCCCGTGGCTCACGGGCACGGCGTTCCTCCACTCCATCATGGTGCAGGAAAAGCGCGGGATGCTGCGCAAATGGAACGTGACGCTCGTCGTCATCACGTTCCTCCTTTCCATTTTGGGCACGTTCATCACGCGCAGTGGCATCATCGAGAGCGTGCACTCGTTCGCGCAGTCGCCGGTCGGCGCCTGGTTCGCGACGTTTCTCCTGGTGGCTGGCGCGGCCACGGCGTACCTCGTGACGACGCGACTGACAGATCTGGAGTCGAAGGCGCACCTCGAGAGCATGATCAGCCGCGAAGCCGCATTCCTCTATAACAACCTGCTGCTGGTCGGGATCGCGTTCTCGGTGTTGTGGGGAACGCTCTTCCCGATTCTGAGCGAGTGGGTCCGCGGGACGAAGATCACCGTGGGGCCGCCCTTCTTCAACACCGTGAACGTCCCGTTGGGATTGCTGCTGCTCGCGCTCACGGGCGTCGGGCCGCTGATCGCGTGGCGAAAAGCGTCGGTCTCGAATCTGCGGCGGCAGTTCTTCGGTCCGGTGATCGCCGGCGTTTCGTTCGCGGCACTGCTGTTCGTGATGGGGATGCGTAACGGCTATGCGCTCGTTGCATATCTGCTGGCCGCGTTCGTCGCGGCCACGATCGTCCAGGAATTCTCGAAAGGAATCGGCGCGCGTCGCTCCATACACGGCGAATCGTTTCCGCGCGCCTTCGTGCGGCTGGTGGGACGCAACCGCCGTCGCTACGGCGGATACATCGTGCACGCCGGCATCGTGCTGCTCTTCGCGGCGTTTGCCGGACTGGCCTTCCGAAAGGAGTACGACGTCAGTCTGACCGCGGGTCAGGCATTCGAGACGACCGATCCCTTCGGCGCGCATTGGCGATTCGTCAGTCAGGGTGTATCGACGTCTGCATCGCTCAACCGCGAGATCACCGCTGTGGCGCTCGAAGCCTGGCGGGATGGCAAGAACGTGGGGCTGATCAAGAGCGAAAAGCGCCAGTACTTCGACTCGCAGAAGCGTCCGACCTTCGAGCCCTCCACCGAGGTCGGGATTCGGTCGGACGCGCGCGGGGACACGTACGTCGTGCTCGCCGGCGTTCGCGATGAGGCCGCGGAGATTCGCATCACGTTCAATCCGCTCGTGGTGTGGGTGTGGATCGGCGGCGCGCTGATGGCCATCGGGGGCATCATCGTGATGTGGCCGCAAGCCGAACGGCGGCGTCAGCCCGGCTATGCGACCCAGCTTCGCCCCGCGGACGCGGAGCCTGTAGGCGCGTCGTGATCTCGCGGCGCGCTTGGCTGCGGGGAGGCGCGTCCGCGCTCGCGACTGGCGCCGCGTTGCTCGTGATCGTGCGCGAGCTCGAGAGCCAGGAACAGGTGACGCGCATCGTGGACACGTCGAATCTGTTCCCGATGGACCAGAGCGCCGCGCGCTCGGTGCGCCTTCCATCCAAGCCGGGCGCGCGACCCTCGATGACCCCGTTGGAGCGCGACGCGCTCGAGCATCGCATTCGCTGCCAGTGCGGCTGCACCCTCGACGTCTTCACCTGCCGAACGACCGACTTTTCCTGCCAGGTGTCCCCCTCCATGCATCGCGACGTGATGGCGCTGGTGGAGGGCGGCTATACCGCCGAGGAGATTCTCGACGCGTTCGTGAACGTGTATGGCGAGCGGGTGCTCATGGCGCCGACGCGAGAGGGATTCAACCTCCTCGGCTACGTCGTGCCCGGCATCGCCATTGGGATCGGAGCGATTGTGCTCGCGGTGATGATTCGTCGCTGGCGTCGTCCCGTGGCGGCGGGGGCGTCCCCGCCTTCCGTATCGCAAATCGATGCGAGCCCGGATGAGCTCGCGCGGCTCGATGCCGCCATACGAGACGACTCCTGAGCGCCAGCGTGGTCGCGCTCGTCGCGGGAACGGTGCTGGCCGTCGGAGCGCTGGCCTTCGTGCTCTATCCGCTGTTCTTCGCCGTCGGCGAGCATCCGCGCCCCCAAGGTCCACAAGCCGGGAACGCCGACGACAGCGCGATTCTCGCACTCCGCGAGATCGAATTCGACCGGGCGACCGGAAAACTGTCGGAGGCCGACTACGCGGAGCTCAAGCGAACGTATTCCGGTCTGGCACTGACCGAGCTTCGCGGAGCGACGGAAGCCGTGAACGCACAGCCGCTGGACCCCATCGAGGCTCGCGTGCTCGCGTACCGGATGACGCACCGCGAGTGTCCGACGTGCGGGTTGCGTCCTGAGCCGGACGCCATCTATTGCTCGACGTGCGGCGGCTATCTCGAGCGCGTCTGTCCGGTGTGCAAAGCGGAGATCACGGAGCCGAGCGCGGCGTTCTGCTCGACCTGCGGCGCCACCCTTTCGCGCGATTCCGTTCACACCGAGCAACAGCGTCGCATCGACGTGAACTGGGGTTGACTCCAGTCGCGTGCTGCGTATGCGCCACTACAGCCGCCGCACCGAACAGGCATACATCGGCGGGTCAGGCGTTACGTCGAGTTTCATAAACGTCGGCGTCCGAAGGAGATGGCAGAGCCCGAGGTGCCGAAGTGGGAGGCCGGTCGAGCACGACGGGATCGTCATCGACCTCTCGGCGATGCGGGCCGTGCGGGTCGATCCCGCCGACCGCAGGGCTTGGGTGCAGGGTGGTGCGCTATGGGGCGACGTCGACCACGAGACGCGACTTCTCCGTCTATGATCGGCTGGTGGACGTGAAGACCACCTACGATCCGGACAACGTCTTCCACCACAACCAGAACATCCGCCCGGGCTAACTTACCAGTCGCATGCTTCGAATCGCGTTGGCGGTCGTGCACCTGGGTGGAATGGCCATCGGCGTCGGCGCCATTTACAGCCGCGCACGAGCGTTGAACAGGGTCGCCGACGGCGATACCCTGAGGCGCGGTCTCATCGCCGACACCTGGTGGGGGATTTCCTTCCTTCTCCTGCTCGTCACGGGCCTCTGGCGCGCCTTCGCGGGCCTCGAGAAGTCGCCGTCGTATTACTGGAACAACCAGGTGTTCTGGACGAAGATGGGTTTGCTCGCAGCGATCCTGACTCTCGAGGTCTGGCCGATGATCACGCTGATTCGTTGGCGCATCGCGCAGGGTCGAGGCGCTCTGCCGTCCACCGATGCGCTCGGTCCGACAGCAAGACGCATCGCCCGGATCTCCGACGTGCAGATGCTGTTCCTTTTCGCCATGATTGTGGCCGCGGTCATGATGGCACGCGGTTATGGCTTCCGCTGAGGTTCCACCAGGGCAACCGGCCATGCCGAAGCTCCTACACGATCCCGACGTCTACGCCTCGATCAGGAAGCGCATCGAATCCCTTCGTCCTGATACCGGTCGACGGTGGGGGAAGATGAGCATCGACCAGATGCTCTGGCACGTCAACGTGTCGATGCGCGAGGCCGTGGGCGAGTACAAGGCGCAGATCAAGCCCATTCCGATCCCGAAGCCTCTGCTCCGGTGGGCGGTCATCAATATCCCGTGGGGGCGCGGCGCGCGCACGCGAGAAGACATGTATGCCGTGTCCACCCACGACTTCAACGCGCAGAAAGCGGAGTGCCTCGCGCTCGTCGACCGGATTTACGGGCAATCCGTCGCCCCGCCGTGGCCGGACAGCGCGAGCATGGGCCGCATGACAGGGAAGCACTGGAGCAAGCTGACGGCAAAGCACCTCGATCATCACCTGCGGCAGTTCGGCAGCTAGTCAGAGGCGGCGGTGACCCGATTCTCCATGATGTCGTCCACTCTAACGCGGCTCTCCAAGGACATCGCCTGATGCAGCGGATGAAGGCGTACCCGAGCTTCGACGCTTATGTCGCAGATCAGAAGCCTCGCAACAGGAGAATCATCCACGCATTGCGGAAGTTCGTCAGGCGCAAAGAACCGCGACTCACCGAGACGGTGAAATGGGGCAACGGCTGCTGGGTGGGCGCCAGCGGATTGGTAGCGTACGTCTACTCGGCGCCGGAATACGTGCAGCTTGGCTTTTTCCGGGGCGCCACCCTGAAGGATCCGAGAGGGTTGCTCGAGGGCGCCGGCAAATACGTGCGGCACATCAAGGTCCACGGCGTTTCCGAGATTGACGAACGCGCGTTCGCCGCCCTTCTCAAGCAGGCCGCTCGCCCGTGAGGACCACGAGAAGCAGCTACTTCAGCTCAGTCAGCCATTGCTGTGCTAACGCCAGGTCCTGCATGACATGTTCGCGGTGCCATTCGAAGAGAATCAACCCGATTCGCGTTAGGTGTCCTCCCAATGCACTTTGCATATTCTTACCCAGGAGAGTTCGCGTTGAGGGCGATCAGGTGATGATGACATTTGGCGACGATCGATTTCGGACGCGCACGTCTCAGAGGATTCGCTGACGCATCACCTCACGCTCGTGGTGCTCGCCTTGGCACTCGGCGGCTGTGCGACGAACGCGCCGCACACGGCGGGTGGGCGCCTCGCTCCGAACGCTCAGAAGCCGCGCGTCGTCGTCACTACGGACCCGGAGCTCGACGACTCGAACTCGCTCATCCGGTACCTGCTCTACAGCACGGACTTCCGGACCGAGGGGCTCGTCTACGCGAGCAGCCAGTTTCACTGGAAGGGAGACGGGACGGGAAAGAAGTGGGCGGTGCCGAATCGCGAGTACTTCCGGTTCGGCGTCAACCTGTGTCCGTGTGAATCCTGGCGCTGGGCTCCGACAGAGCGATTCATTGACGACGCCGTCGACATCTACGAACGCGTCTACGCGAACCTGCGGGTCCACCAGCCGGACTATCCCACGCCAGGGGCGCTGCGTTCGAAGATCCGTTGGGGCAACGTCGAGTTCGACGGTGACATTTCGAAAGACACACCGGGGTCCAACCTCATTCGCGATCTCCTGCTCGACGACGATCCCGAGCCGATCTACCTGCTCGCCTGGGGCGGCGCGAGCACCATCGCGCGCGCGCTCAAGTCGATCCAGGAGCAACACGAAGGAACGGCCGCGTGGCCTGCGGTCCGCGCGAAGGTATCGAGCAAGGCGATCCTGTCGCTGTCCGGCGACCAGGACGACACGTATGCCAACTACATCCGTCCCAATTGGCCCGACATCCGATCACTGACCGCGGGGCAGGGGGGCGTCGGCGTCGGCTACGGCGCGTTCGTTTTTGCGTCCGCCGAGAACGCGCCGTACTTCAGTTCGGACTGGCAACGCGCGAACGTCTCGAGCCAAGGGCCGTTTGGCGCGCACTACCGCGTGTGGGGCGATGGAAAGCAGATGGTGCCGGGCGACCGGTTCGACTACTTCGGTCTCGCCGGGCAGACCATCGCCGAGCTGCGCGCGAAAGGCTACGTGGTGTGGCTGCCACCGCGACCGAAGGGCGAGTTCCTCGGCGAGGGCGACACGTTCACGTTCTTCAACCTGATCGACAACGGGCTCGGCGCGCACCGCGAGGAGACGCCCGGCGGGTGGGCAGGACGCGTCGCCGTGAATCCGGCATCGCCTCGCGCGCGGCAGGGAGGCGCGGCGACGTCGTTCGAGGAATTCATGCGGAACCTCGAGCGCATCCGTCCGGAGGGTCCGTCCAGCCGTCCGCCGTCGCCGCACCCAAACTTCACGCCGGCTGCGCAGAACGGATTCGCCGCGCGCATGAAGTGGTCGGTCACCCCGACGTACGCCGCTGCCAACCACGAACCGACAGTAGCGATCCGCGGGAACTTCCGCGTCTCTGCCCGCGCTGGCGAGACGGTGCGACTCGAGGGCACGGTGTCGGATCCGGACGGCCACGCGGTGGCCATGCACTGGTGGCGGTGGAAGGACGTGGATACGTACCCGGGCGAGGTGAGCCTCTCCCACCCGACCGCTCTGGCCACACGCTTGCGTGTACCCAACGATGCGACGCCCGGCCAAACGATCCAGCTGGTGCTCGAGGCGACCGACAACGGAACGCCCGCACTGACCCGTTACCAGCGCGTCATCATCACAGTGGTCCGCTTGGACCGACCGACGCTACGGCTTCTTGGTCGCGGTGATCCGGAAGCTGGCCGTGTCACCATTGGCGTATTTCGACGTCGCGACGCCCACAAGCTTGCCGTCGAGGAGCCGTAGCACCATGCGCGTCGACATGACGTCCGTGCCTTTACGCACCTGGCTCTTGAAGCGGCCCGACTCCGACACGACGCTATCACCTGAGATCTGGCGGGACGTGGAGACGACCTTCACGCCGGATGGGAAGACGATGGAGGTCCCTTCGCCCGTATCGGTGTTGTTCATCGTGAAGCGCACGACGACGGTGTCTCTGTCCATCGGCCTACCCTCCGCTTCCCATGTGCCTCCGACGTCGGCATCGGTAAGCGGCGCGGGGGTCGCGGCTCCCGGTGCTGCAGCAGGGCTATCGGCGGCAGGCGTTTCGGGCTTGCTGCATGCCGTGAGGGCGAGGACAGCGAACACCAGTGAGCGGCGCATGTGAACTCCAGGCCATCGAGGTATGTAGTCTCGCGGTGCTCCCAATCTGCGTTTCGCATGTGGCCGCGGATAGGGGAAGTTTCGGCGAGGTTGCACACACAGCACACGTCACACGCTCCGAGGTGAATCCATGCTGCACAAAGCTCTCGTTGTCGCGGCGCCGCTCGTCACACCATCGACGGTACTCTTGGCGTAATGCGACCCCTTCGGTATTCCATCAACGTCACACTGGACGGGTGCTGCGATCATCGTGCAATGCTCGCGGGCGAAGACTTGCATCGTCACGCGGTGGAGAACCTCGACCAGGCCGATGCCCTCCTCTTTGGCCGGGTGACTTACGAACTGATGGAGGCTGCGTTCCGGCCGCCGGCGCCGGCGGGCGCGAGGCCTGATTGGATGGAACCCTTCGCCCGGAAGATCGACGCGGCAAAGAAGTACGTCGTGTCGAGCACCCTGAACCGAGTCGATTGGAACGCGGAGCTCGTGCGCGGGGATCTGGGGAAGGCCGTTCAGCAGCTCAAGCGGGAGTCGGGTAAGGGACTGTTCGTGGGAGGCGTGAAGCTCCCGCTGGCGTTGGCGGAGCTGGGATTGATCGATGAGTACGAGTTCGTGGTGCAGCCCAGGCTCGCGGGCCATGGGCCGACGTTGTTCGCGGGGCTATCGAAGCGTGTCGACTTGAAGCTCGTGGGCCGGCTGGAGTTCGGCTCAGGGGCGGTGGCGATGCGGTATGAGCCGAGAAGGTAGCCATCGGGCTAACGCGCCGTCGACGAGGTCCATACCTAGTTCGACTTGTCGGTGATAGGTGTCTCTTGGCAGCCAGACAATTCCGACGCCATCGCTCCCATGACGGATAACATCCGAACCAACCTGCAGAACCCTCACTGCGTTCGGGATGACACTCGGCATTCGGGCGCGACGCTCAGCGTTCGACGTTCTCGAGCCGACGCAACGCGATCTTGATCGGAATGATGGTGGCGGCTACGCAAAGAAGTGCCGCCAGGCCAAATCCCACGATCATCTCGAGGGGATTCGCGGGCTCGCCGCTGGTTTGTTGATACAAGTACGAATAAACGGGACGCGCCTCGAGAATCACGACTCCGGCGATGACGGCGATCGCGCTCATCATGAAGAGCAACCCGCCGAACGACGTCGGGATCTGCGCCGCGTTTTCCGTCTCGAACTGCGGAAAGAGCGTCCCGAAGCCGATCGCAAGGCCCGCGACGGCGAACGTCATGAACACGATCGTCAGCACCGACACCGCGAACATGAACGGCGTGACGGCGAGCATGTAGTTGGTGACGGTGACGATGCTCACCGCGAGGATCAGCAGCGGGAGCGTTCCGACCCAAAACTTGGCCCAGAGCAGATCGCCCATCGACATGGGGCTCGAGCGCAGCAGCCAGAGCGTGCGACCTTCGAGACTGACGGCGGGGAAGATGAAACGCGCCGCGATCGACGCGAGCACGAAGCCGGCGAGCACGAGATTCAGGAACGGCACGACGTTCACGAGAAAGAACGTGATGCCCTCCCCACGCAGCGGCAGGAACTTGATGTTGAAGACGTACACCACGACGAGCACGCCGAGCAGAATGAGCTGCGACCACTGCGTCGTGTCCCGAAAGAAGAGTCGGACCTCCTTCATCACGAGCTCGCGCTTCAGGACGCCCAGGGGCCGCAGAATCGTCCGGCTCGCGCGGTAGATGACGCCGGTGCGCGCCCAGCGTTCCGCGCTCTCCTGCGCTTTGCTGAATCCCTTCACGTACAACCATCGATGCACGAGCGCGCCGATGACCACCGCGGCCGCCGCCGTGCTCCAGAGCAGGTAGAAGGGCAGGTAATCCAGCCGAAACTGGAGATAGCTCATCGTGGCTTCCGACGCCCATTCGCTCGGCAACATCGGCGAGGTGGGCGTGCGCAGCACCGCCACGAAATCCACCAGCGATCGAAAGCCTTCGGGACGCGCGAGCCGTTCCGGGCGCACCACCCGAAAGAGCAACACGATCCCACCGGCGGCCAGCACGGCGATGACGCTGAGAATGTCGCGAGTCCGGCGCGCGGGAAATACGTTCACGAGAATCAGGGTCACCATGCTCCCGAGGACGCCAGGAACGATCAGGAGCGGAAGAAACACGGCGAGCGCAATGAGCGGGAACCACCCGCCGCCGTCGTACGCCACGCCGTAGGCCGTGAACATCGGCACCGCCATCAGCGCGACCATCCAACTCGAGTGGACGATCGTTTCCAGCAGTTTCGCGCCGTACAACTTGAGCCAGTCGACCGGGCCGGACACCAGCAGGTCGAGGTCCTTCGCCAGAAAGAAGCTCGAGAGCGCCGTGATGACGTTGGAGAGCAGCAGAATCGAAAAGAACCCGACCAGGATCAGGCCGAGCAGCTTGCCGGCGAGCAGCGGCCCGATCTCCTGGACACCGCGGAAGTACAGGAGCAAGCGATACAGCACGCCGAAGATGAACGCCCAGAAGATGAAGCCGAAGGCGCCAAGAATCAGGAACCGCGCGCCTCGTCCGCGCTCCTTCGCAAAGGAGCGCGCTCGCGCCGTGAGGTACTTCGGCCAGAGCAGGTGAAGCAGCGTCGGGTCCGGCCGAGTGGTGAACTCGGCCGTGTGGCGCATGAGGGGCTTGGCCGCGTCAGTCATCGTCACGCATCCAGGACGTCCACGAGCTCGCGCGCGGCGTTGTCGCCGGTGAGCTTCAGGAAAATGTCCTCGAGGCCGGTCGCTCCCGCCGTCGCGTGCTGGCGCAGCTCATCCATGGTGCCATGCGCGCGAATCTTTCCGGCCTGGATGATCCCGATGCGGTCGCACAGTGATTCGGCGACTTCCAGCGTGTGCGTGGACATCATGATGGTATGGCCGCGATGCGTATACTCGCGGAAGAGATCCTTGAGGATTCGCGCCGCCTTCGGATCGAGACCAATCATGGGCTCGTCCACGACGATCACCTCGGGACGGTGCACGAACGCGCTCGAGATGATCAACTTCTGTCGCATGCCGTGACTGTAGCTCTCCACTAATTCGTCGCGCCACTCCTCCAGATCGAAGAGCGACAACAGCTCGCGCGCGCGATGCTCGACGTGCGATCCCTCTTGATCGAAGAGACCGGCGACAAATCGGAGGAACTCCGCGCCGGTCAGCTTCTCATAGATGAACGGCCGGTCGGGGATGAACCCGAGCCTCATCTTGGCCGCAACCGGGTCGCTGGCGACGTCGATGCCTCCGATTTCCACCGTGCCGCCAGTCGGCCGAAGAATGCCGGCGATCATGCGCAATGTCGTCGTCTTGCCCGCGCCATTCGGCCCGAGGAATCCGAACAGCTCGCCGCGCGGCACATGGAGATCGATGCCGTCCACGGCGGTAAAGGTGCCGTATTTCTTGGAGAGTTTCGTCAGCTTGATCATTTCACTCCGATCACGTCGATCGTGAGACCACCCACCAAACGCAGGAGCTCTGCCTGCCGAGTCAGTCCTCCGGTCACGAACCGGAGATGGGCGGCGTCGGCCGGGAACTGGCCAAAGGTCGGATCCACCGCCACCCATCCGCGCAGGGCAACCTCCGGCCACGCGTGGTAATAGAACTTGCCGTCCACGTAGGCGAGGCCAGCCGCGATTCGGGCTGGAATCCCAGCCGCGCGCGCGAGCGCCACGAAAAGTTGCGCGTGCTCGTTGCAGTCGCCGCGGCGCGCATGAAGAACCTGCAGCGCGCTGGGTATCCCGACCGATACCTCTTTGCGCAGCGAATCATACACCCACCGATTGATTCGTCGGGCGATGGCGATCCGATCGAGGTCGTCGCCGGCCAGGCGCCTGGCGAGCGCCACGATCTCGGGGTGGTTCACCTCGAGAAATGGCTCAGCCTTGAGCTCGGCGAAGACGTCCCGGGTCGACTCCGGAACGATGCTCCGCGGCCGCACGAGGAGGCTGTCCGGTTCCTGCACGACGAACAGCGTGTCGCGCCGCAGGCGCTGCCGTCCCCCATTGAGATCGAAGCCGCGAAGCTGCACGCCGCTGAGTCGCACGCGCAACTCCGTCAGCGAGGACCCCGAGGACCCCGAGGACCCCGAGGACCCCGAGGACCCCGAGGACCCGAGGCGCTTGTTCGCGGAGATCGCCGTCGTCTCGAGCACGTCGCGGTTCGACGCCACGGATGTCGTGCCCGCCTTCGCCGTGTCGGCGTCCTTGCGCCAATTCTCGTACGCGACCTCGTAGGGCCGCCGGCGCAGCTGAAACCCCATCTGCGTGCTCGCGACGAGTCGGCCCTGCGCGTCCACCCAACCGCCGATCCCGCTTCCCCCGCTTCCCCCGCTTCCCACGCTTCCCACGCTTCCCGTCTCCGCGACGAGCTCCCACGCCCGGATCGTGTCGGGTAACACGCCACGCCAGCGCCCCGTCGTCGAGTCGTACACGGAGCTGTCGTTCACGACGAACAGCGATTCGGCGCGGACCGAGACCTTCACGTCCTTGGCACCCATAGTGGCCGCATCGAAGAGCGGGAGCGTAAAGCTCTTGCCGACCTTCGGCTTGTCGTCGAGCGCGATGGCGAGTGGAACGAGCGTTGGCAGCAAGATCGGACCCGTCAGCGCAACGCGAGCCGTGTCCGGCTTACCATCGGCGCCGATTCTGAGATCGAGACGGAGCACCGTGTCCCCGAGCACTTCGCCGACCACACGCAGAGGACCCTGATCGGCCTCGAGCGCGACGTCGAAGTTCCGCACGCGCAACGTCCGCGTGAGCGCGACGTTGGTGCGCGCCGTCGCGCGATGCAGCGTCCCGCCGACCAGAATGTCCGCCACGAGATAGTCCCGTTGCTCGATCAGGTTGGTGGAAGTGTCGATCGTGGACGACGCGAAGCCGACCTGCTTCTCGCCCTGCATCACCGCGTAGAACACCGCGCCGGGGGTGACGCGGAGCGCGGCTGCGGCCAGGCGGTCGATGTGGGGACGGAAGTACTCCCGCCGCACCAACATTCCGATGCCCGCAATCCACGCCACGAGGATCGCCACCGCCGCGAGCGCGCGACCTCTCACGATGCGCTCCGCAAGCGCGCGCGCAGCACTTCTTCCTCGTGCTCCGTCTCGGCGATGATGAGCACGTTCGAGGGGTAGGGCGAGCGCTTCATGTGCTCGGCCAGCACCTCGATCATGATGTCGGCGCTGTCTTCGATGTCCAGATTGCCGGCGCCCAACCCAAACGGCGCCATGGCGAGCGCGCGGATCTGAAAGGCAACGGCGCGCTGCAGGGCGCTCATGAGTGCCAGGCGAACGGTCGCGCGAGTGACCGGCTCGTCGTCGCTGGACACGACGCCGTGAATCAGCAGCTCGACCTGCAGGTCGCCCGCGTTCGTGACGACGGCCGCACCCACCGGCAGCGGTTCGGAGAGACGCGCTTTCTCGCTGAAGGACGCGCCCGCGGCACGTTCCAGCTTGCGCATGACCGGCGTCGTCGCGCCCAGCATCGCGTTGACCGGCCGCGCGATCGCTTCGCCTTCATACAGGACGAGATCGTCCACGCGCACGTCGATCACGGCAACGGCCCCATTGGAATCTTTCACGAGAGCGAGAGCGACGTCTCTCCGTTGATCCACTCGATGTACTTCTCGAGCCCGGTATCCACCGACAGGGCCAACAGCTCCGGCACCTTGTAGGGATGGAGCTCCCTGAACGCTTCCTGCAGCGACTCGAGCCGTGCGGAGCGCGTCTTCAGGAGCAACAGGACCTCCTGCTCGTCGGCGATCTTGCCCTGCCAACGGTAAATCGAGCGCGCGCCCGGCACGAGGGTACCACACGCGATCAAACGCCGGTCCAACAGCGTTCGGACGAGCTGCACGGCTTCTTCGTCGCTCGCGACGGTGGTCAGCACCACGATGGCATCTGTGTGCGGCATCCGAGTGGGAGGTGGGAAGTGGGGGGTGGGAAGGCAAAAGCGCGGCAAGCGGCCAAGGCTGGCGCCCACTGCTCACTCCCGCCTCGCTCCAATATAGCGGCTTGTTTGTATCGGTTCCTGCTTTCAGCTTTCGCAGGCTATGGCAGAAGATGCGCTGTTCATCCGGGGCGCCCGGGAGCACAACCTCAAGAACATCGACGTCACGATTCCTCGCGACAAACTGACGGTCATCACCGGACTGTCGGGATCCGGGAAATCGTCGCTCGCGTTCGATACGATCTACGCGGAAGGCCAGCGCCGGTACGTCGAGTCCCTCTCCGCCTACGCGCGCCAATTCCTCGGGCTCATGGAGAAGCCCGATGTGGATTCGATCGAGGGGCTCTCTCCCGCGATCTCCATCGAGCAGAAGAGCGCCGGACACAATCCGCGGTCCACGGTTGGGACCGTCACCGAAGTCTACGACTATCTGCGTCTCCTGTTTGCCCGCGCGGGGACACCGCACTGTCCCAACTGCGGCCGGCCTGTCCAGCGCCAAAGCGCGGCGCAAATCGCGGAGATCGTTCTCTCCTGGCCGCCCGGCACCAAGATCGAGGTTCGCTCGCCGCTCGTTCAAGGACGGAAGGGCGAATTCCGCGACCTCTTCGAGTCCGTCCGCAAACAGGGGTTCATTCGCGCGCACGTCGACGGCGAGCTGGTCGAGGTCGCGAATCCGCCGAAGTTGAATCGTCGCCAGAACCATTCGATCTCCGTCGTCGTCGACCGTCTCGTGGTGCGTCCGGAGGATCGCGCGCGTCTCGTCGATTCGATCGAGACGGCGCTGAAGCTGGCCGAAGGATTGGTCGAGGTCGCGAACGGCGATGGCGCGTCGGAGATGTTTTCCGAGAAGTACGGCTGTCCCGTGTGTGGGATCTCGATGCCCGAGCTCGAGCCGCGCCACTTCTCCTTCAACTCGCCCTTCGGTGCCTGCCTCGTCTGCGGTGGGCTGGGTACCCGTCGCCGCGTCAGCGAGGAGCTCATTCTCGGGGACCCGCGCATCTCGCTGCTGGAAGGGGTCATCATTCCGTGGGGCGAGCCCCAAGGCTATCTCCGCAAGGTCGTGCTCCCGGCGCTCGCGCGACAGTTCAAGTTCGATCTCAACTCCGCGTGGGGCGACCTGCCACAAGCGGTCCGCACGTCGCTGCTGTCCGGCGACGCCGCGCACAATTGGGAAGGCGTGCTCTCCAACATCGAGCGCCGCTACGCCGAGAGCTCGTCGGACTCCGTGCGCATCGAGCTCGAGGAATACATGATCGCCGTGGCGTGCGACGCGTGCGGCGGGCGCAGACTCAAGCCGGAAGCGCTCGCGGTCACAATCGCCGACCGCAACATCGGAGAAATCGTGGAATTGGCCGTCACGGAAGCGCTCGCGTTCTTCAAGAGTGTACCCGTGCGAAAGAATGGCAAACCCGGACTCGACGCCGAAGTCGCGGGGCCTATCCTCAAGGAAGTTCGCGAACGTCTCCAGTTCCTGGCGGACGTAGGGCTCGACTACCTCACGCTGGGGCGCTCCGCCGAGTCGCTCAGCGGCGGCGAGGCGCAACGCATTCGCCTCGCGACGCAGATTGGGTCACGGCTCGTCGGCGTCCTCTATATCCTCGACGAGCCGTCCATCGGACTCCACCAACGCGACAACGCCAGGCTGCTCTCCACGCTCGAGCAGCTCCGCGATCTCGGCAACACCGTCATCGTCGTGGAGCACGACGAAGAGACGATCCGTGCCGCGGACCATGTGATCGATCTCGGGCCAGGTGCCGGGAAGCATGGGGGTGAGGTCATCGCCACGGGTACCGTGGCGCAGATCATCGCCGCCGAGGCGTCCATGACCGGGAAGTATCTGGCGGGTGTGAAAGAGATTCCGGTGCCGAGCTCGCGCCGTCCGCGCGACAAGCGCCGCGCGCTGCGCATCACTGGCGCACGCGAGCACAACCTGCGTCGTCTCGACGTCGAGATTCCACTGGGCGTATTCGCCGCGGTCACCGGCGTGTCCGGATCCGGGAAATCCACGCTCATCGAGGACATTCTGCACCGGGCGCTGGCGCGGCACTTCTACAGGGCCCGCGTCATCCCCGGAGCGCATGACAAGATCACGGGCTTCGAGCACATCGACAAGGTGATCGACATCGATCAAAGCCCGATTGGCCGCACCCCGCGCTCGAACCCCGCGACGTACACAGGGCTCTTCACGCCGATCCGCGACCTCTTCGCCGAGCTGCCGGACGCCAAGATCCGCGGATACGGTCCCGGCCGCTTTTCGTTCAACGTGAAGGGGGGACGGTGCGAGGCGTGTCAGGGCGACGGTCTGGTGAAGATCGAGATGCATTTTCTGCCGGACGTCTACGTGCCGTGCGAGGTGTGCAAGGGCAAGCGGTATAACCGCGAGACCCTCGAGGTCAGGTTCCGCGGTCTCAATATCAGCGACGTCCTCGAGATGACCGTCGAGGATGCGCTCGCGTTCTTCGAGAACCAGCCGCGCATTCGGCAGAAGCTCGAGACGCTGAACGACGTCGGGCTCGGCTACGTGCACCTGGGTCAGAGCGCGACCACGCTGTCGGGGGGCGAAGCGCAGCGCGTGAAGCTCGCGACCGAGCTGTCGAAGCGGGACACCGGCCGCACGTTCTACATTCTCGACGAGCCGACGACCGGCTTGCACTTCGAGGACGTTCGCTTGCTGCTCGAGGTGCTGCACCGGTTGGTCGACAAGGGCAACACGGTCCTCGTGATCGAGCACAACCTCGACGTCATCAAGACCGCCGACTGGATCATCGATCTCGGCCCGGAGGGCGGCACGCGCGGGGGCGCGGTGATCGCTGCGGGGACGCCTGAGGATGTCGCGCAGGTCGAGGCGTCGCATACCGGCCGGTACCTGCGTCCGCTGTTCGAGCGGCGCGCGCGGAAGCGCAAGGCTGGATGACACTCCCCACTATTCTTCTACATGGTTTCTCTGCTCGACATAATCGGTCCCGTGATGGTCGGCCCGTCGTCGTCGCACACGGCGGGTGCCTGCCGGCTTGGGCTGCTCGCGCGGTGTCTCGTCGGCGGTACGCCGCAGCGCGCGCGCGTCGAGCTGCACGGCTCCTTCGCGCGTACGGGTGAAGGACATGGCACCGACAAGGCGATCGTGGGTGGCATGATGGGCTTCCGCCCCGACGACGAGCGCATTCGGACCGCTCTGGAGATCGCCGAGCGCGAAGGACTCGCCTACGCGTTCGAGAAGACAAAGCTCGGCGATGAGGACAAGGTTCACCCCAACAGCGTACGCATTACGGTCGAGCGCGGGGATCGCCGATCCGTGATGGTGGGAAGCTCGCTCGGCGCCGGACGCGTCCTGCTGTCGGAGATCGACGAGTATCCGGTCGAAGTGCATGGGTCGTATCACACCATCGTCCTCGTCGCCGAGGACGTGCGCGGATCGATCGCGCGCATCGCGCAAATTCTGGCGGACGACGGTCTCAACATCGCGACGCTGCGGCTCACGCGAAAAGAGCGCGGCGGCGATGCGTTCATGGTGATCGAGCTGGATGAGGCTCCGGACGAAAAAGCCAGCGACGACATTCGTGCACTCCCGTGGGTGCGGTGGGCGTACCGGCTGGACAAGGTGAGCGCGTAACCATGTATCGGTCGCTGCAGCTCGCCATCCGTGACGCGGAGTCGCAAGGGATTTCGCTCGCTCGGCTCGCTCTCAACGCCGAGTCGAAGGATCAGGGCCGCCCCGTCGAAGAGATTCGAGCCGCGCTCAAGCGCGCGCTGGTCGTGATGCGCGGCGCGATTGCGCAGGGCCTCACCGGCGACCACATGTCGGCGTCCGGGCTCGTCGGCGGCGACGCGGCGAAACTGCATCGCGGGCCGCCGGGACCGCTCGCCGGGACGCTGTTTCGCGACGTGCTCGCGCGCGCGCTCGCTGTGCAGGAGATCAACGCGGCGATGGGCGTCATAGTCGCGGCGCCGACCGCGGGCGGCGCGGGCGTGTTGCCGGCGGTTCTCACGGGGCTGGCCGATGCGAAAAAAATCGGCGATGAAACGCTCGTCGATGCCCTGGCGACCGCGGGTCTGATCGGCGCGGTCGTGGCCGAGCGTGCGTCGCTCTCCGGAGCGGAGGGGGGTTGTCAGGCCGAAACGGGCGCCGCGGCCGGGATGGCCGCGGGCGCGGGAACCGAAATGCTCGGCGGCACTCCGACGCAAGTAGGACATGCCGTCGCATTGGCACAGCAGGGAACGCTCGGGCTCGTGTGCGATCCACTTGGCGGACTCGTGGAGTTGCCGTGCGTATTCCGGAACGCCACCGGCGCGGCCATCGCGCTCGCCGCCATCGAGATGGCCATGGCCGGGATCACCTTCGCGATTCCGGCCGACGAAGTAATCGACACCATGGGCGAGATCGGCCGGGAGATGGACGTGCGGTACCGCGAGACGGCCGGCGGGGGTTTGGCAGCCACGCCGACTGGGCGGAGATTGGCGCGCGAGCGGTTGGTGCAGATCAAAAGGAGCTAGGTGCTAGGTTTTGGGTGCTAGGTGCTAGGGAGCGAGACAGCGCCACCACCTAGCACCTAGCACCTAGC